>CAYOBH010000120.1:0-8244 GCA_964402125.1 uncultured Verrucomicrobiota bacterium | reverse complement strand
GCGCCGCCGTTGTGTTTCAATGAGTTACAGCTGGTAATAAGAAACTTGGGTTAATTGCATTTTTCTGCTATTTTTTACTAGACAAGTGAGGTCGGGAAATATAAATCAACAACCACTTAAACAAACAAGCGAGGTATACAATATGGCAACTAATCCTATAGGGAAAAATACAAAGACAATCGGCATTAACATGTCCAAGAAGATGGCAGATGAGTTGGAGAATCGCGCAAGCTCTATGCACCTCTCCACAAGCAAATACTGCAAAGTGATCCTGACCGAATGGTTGGACTCCGGCAAAAAGCTTACGCTGCAGGAAAAGAAATAACATCGATCTTCTTGATGTCTAGAGGGCCCTCTTTGGAGGGTCTTTTTTTTTGATATTTTGCAAGCGAAATAATGCGGTCAGCTCCTCTTTTTCAGATTCAATCGTAAGGGGTTGGCTAATGTGCGCATTTAACTAGGAAATGGCTTGTAATACCGAGGCGGTAAACTATTTTGTATAGCTCATTTTTGTATAACTAATTCGAACTAAAACCGAGGGAAAATCATGAATCTCAACCTAGTTGCAAACACTATCCGTGGGCTGGCCATGGACGGTATCCAAGCTGCTAACTCCGGGCATCCGGGCATGCCGATGGGTATGGCCGATGTTTCCGCAGTATTGTGGACCAAATATCTGAAGCACAATCCGCACAACCCTGCGTGGCCGGATCGCGACCGCTTTGTTCTTTCCGCAGGCCACGGCTCCATGCTGATCTACAGCCTGCTGCACCTTGCTGGCTACGACTTGCCGCTCGACGAACTCAAGAAGTTTCGGCAGTGGGGTTCCTTGACTGCTGGGCACCCGGAATACGGTCACACGGTGGGTGTTGAAACCACCACGGGTCCGCTGGGACAGGGCTGCTCTAACGCCGTTGGTATGGCTATCGCTGAACAGATGCTCGCTGCTCGTTATAACACCGAGAAGCAAAAGATTGTTGATCACTATACCTATGTTATTGCTTCCGAAGGTGAATTTGAAGAAGGCATTTCTCACGAAGTATTCTCGCTTGCTGGCAACCATGGCCTAGGCAAGCTGATCGTTTTTTACGACCAAAACTTTATCTCCATCGAAGGGGATACACACATCACTTACACCGACGACGTGCGCAAGCGCATGGAAGCTTACGGCTGGCAGGTGCAGGAGGTGAATGGACATAACCACGACGAAATTTCCGCCGCCATCGAAGCCGCTCAGGCCGAGTCAAAAAAACCGTCGATTATTATCTGCAATACCAAGATTGGGTTTGGTTCTCCGAATAAAGAAGGTTCGCACGATGTACACGGTGCTCCGCTCGGCGAAGCGGAAGTCGCGCTGACCAAAAAGAATCTCGGTATGCCTGATGAAAAATTCTTTGTTCCGCAAGAAGTCCGCGACATCTTTGCCGCACGCGCCGAAGAAATGAAGAAGGTGGAAGCGCTCTGGAATACAGAATTTGCAAAGTTTGCTCAGACGAATCCCTCGAAAGCATTGGAATGGGACAAGGCGCAGAAAGGTGAACTTCCGGCAGATCTCGAAAGCAAAGTGAATATCTTTGAGGCTGGCTCCTCCATGGCGACCCGCGCTTCCTCTGGAAAAATCATCAATGCGCTCGCAAAGGAAATTCCTTATCTCGTCGGCGGATCGGCGGATTTGGCACCTTCAAACAACACCTACATGGCGGGTCTCGGTGATATTGGAAAGAATGCGTTTGAAGGGCGCAACTTCCACTTTGGTGTCCGCGAACTTGGTATGGCCGGCGTTATGAGTGGGATTCAGTTGCACGGCGGCTTCCGCGTCTTTGGCGGCACGTTCTTGGTCTTTGCTGACTATGTGCGTCCAGTAGCCCGTTTGGCGGCACTAATGGGTGTTCCGGTTATTTATGTCTTCACGCACGACAGCTTCTGCGTCGGCGAAGACGGCCCGACTCACCAGCCGATCGAAACGGTAATGAGCCTGCGCATGATCCCGAATATGACCGTTATTCGTCCGGCAGACGCCACTGAAGTGGCCGCTGGATGGGTGGCTGCCCTGGAAAATAAATCCGGGCCGACCGCGCTCTGTCTGACCCGTCAGAACCTGCCGACCATTGACCGCTCCGTTTTTCCTGCTGCAAGCAATGTCAAGAAGGGCGCTTACACGCTCTGGCAGAGCGGCGAAGGCAATCCGGAACTGTTGATGCTCGCGACCGGTTCCGAAGTGGAAATGACGCTCGCCGCCGCTCAGAAGCTCGGCGAAGAAGGCAAAAACGTCCGTGTGGTCAGCATGCCCTCTTGGGAGCTGTTCGAAAAGCAGGATGAAGCGTATAAGGAATCCGTCCTTCCGTCCTCCTGTTGCAAGCGCATGGCGGTTGAAGCGGGCACCAGCTTCGGCTGGCAGCGCTACGTCGGCCGCTGCGGCGTAATGGTCACCAAAGATGATTTTGGGGCATCCGGGCCGTTTAAGGTACTGCAGGAAAAATTCGGTTTCACCGCCGATAATATCTATGCCAAGGCGAAGGAACTACTCGGCTGATTTTCGGTCGCAGAGAATTCCGCAGAACGCCCCGGGACCTCCGGGGCGTTTTGCATATTTATCCATTCTTGAAAATCAGGCCGGTTTTTCATTGATCAACTGCCCTTGCTTCGGCCATTTTCTTTGGTCATTAACTGGTACAAATGAGGACATAAACCCATGCAACTCGACCCAACAAAGATGGCGGACTGGCAGATCGCGGAAGCGGCAGAAAAAGAGATGCTTCCCATTGAGCAGATTGGAGAAAAATTAGGCCTCGTTCCCGGAGAGCTCTCTCCGCGTGGACGCAATATTGCGAAGATCGACTATCCCAAAACCTGGCAGCGCGTGAAGGATCTTCCGTGCGGAAAATATGTCGATGTCACAGCCATTACGCCCACGCCGCTAGGGGAAGGGAAAACCACGACCACCATGGGCCTTGTCGAAGGGCTGGGCCGCATCGGTAAAAAACCGGTCGGTGCGATTCGTCAGCCCAGCGGCGGTCCGACCTTCAATATCAAGGGTTCCGCTGCCGGCGGCGGTCTGGCGCAATGCATTCCGCTCGCTCCGTTCTCGCTTGGTCTCACGGGCGATATCGACGCAGTCACGAATGCACACAATCTTTGTATGGTCGCCCTCACCGCCCGGATGCAGCATGAAAATAATTATGACGATGAACGACTCGCCCAGATCGGTATTCCGCGACTCGATATTGATCCCGAGCACGTGCAGATTAAATGGGTAATCGATTTCTGTGCGCAGTCACTGCGGCACATTACCATCGGTAAGGGCGGGAAAATGGATGGGTACGAAATGGAATCCGGATTCCAGATCAGCGTTTCCAGCGAACTGATGGCGATTCTTGCGGTGTCCGACAGTCTCAAGGATATGCGGGAGCGTATCGGTAAAATGGTGGTGGCTTACAGCCGCAGCGGAAAAGAAGTGACCACCGCCGATCTAGGGGTGGACGGCGCTATGACCGCGATCATGGTTGAAGCGCTTAATCCCAATCTGGTGCAGACCATTGAGGGGAATCCGGTGCTCGTTCACGCCGGTCCATTCGCCAATATTGCCATCGGTCAGAACTCTGTCATTTCCGATGTGCTCGGTGTGCGTATGGGCGACTATCTTGTCACTGAAAGCGGATTCGGAGCCGATATCGGTTTTGAAAAATTCTGGAATCTCAAGTGCCGCTGTTCGGGACTGAAACCCGATGCAGTCGTCATCGTGGCCACCGTGCGCGCCCTCAAAATGCACGGCGGCGGACCGCTCGTAAAACCCGGGAAACCGCTCGATCCGGCCTACACGGAAGAAAATCTTGAACTGCTCGAAAAGGGCTGCTCCAACCTGATCGCACACATTAATATTGTACGCCGCAGCGGCAGCTGCCCCGTTGTTTGTATCAACAGCTTCCACACCGACACCAAGGCCGAGCATGATCTGATCCGTCGTATCGCCGCAGAAAATAATGCTCGATGCGCGGTTTCCGAGCACTGGCTCAAGGGCGGCGAGGGCGCGGTTGAACTGGCCGAGGCCGTGGTCTCCGCCTGCGAAGAAGAGAACCATTTTGACTATCTCTACGATCTGGACCTTCCGCTTAAAGATCGCGTCAAATGCATTGCCACGGAACTCTATGGTGCCGCCGGTGTGGATTGGTCTCCGACCGCCGAAAAGAAAATCGCGCAGTTTCAGGCTGATCCCGAGGTTGCGCGGATGGGCATCTGCATGGTCAAAACTCACCTCAGCCTCTCGCATGATCCCGATTTTAAAGGGGCTCCGAAGGGCTGGCGGCTTCCGGTTCGCGATGTGCTGATCTACAAAGGCGCCGGCTTCATTGTTCCCGTGGCGGGCGACATTAAGCTGATGCCCGGAACCAGCTCAAATCCCGGTTTCCGCCGCATCGATGTTGATGTCGAAACCGGCAAGGTCACGGGGCTGTTTTAGGCGTTACGCATTACTCGTCACGCTTCACGTTTCACTCGTCACATAACCATACTGCGTCGTTCGCTGCACGGGCGTATAACCCGCCTCGCGGATGAGGTTGATTACCTGTGCTTCGTTTACACCGTAATTGACCCCGGTGGCGCTCACGACTTCCTCGGTCATCAGCACGCCGCCGTAATCGTCCGCGCCGAAGTTAAGTGCAAGCTGCGCCATATCGGGCCCCTCGGTCACCCAGCCGGCTTGGAGATGCGGAACATTGTCGAGCACTAGGCGTGCAATCGCAATCATACGCAGATAATCGACGCCGTTCTGTCGGCGCGGGCATTCTATTTCGGTGCGGTCGGGCGAAAAGCTCCACGGAATAAAGGCCGTAAAGCCGCCGGTTCGGTCCTGCAGCTCGCGCACCTTAACCAGATGCTCAATACGCTGCGCGGATGTTTCACCGAAGCCGTAAACCATCGTGGCCGTCGTTTTGAGGCCCAGTTCATGCGCGGTTTCCATTATATTCAACCACGCCTGAGAGCGTGTCTTTTTCGGGCTGATGCGCCGGCGTACCTCGTCGACCAAGATTTCCGCACCGCCGCCCGGCAGGGACTGCAGCCCTGCATCTTTCAGGCGGACGAGGCACTCGCGGATGGAAATACCTTCTTCCTGCGCTAAAAATTCAATCTCTGTCGGCGAGAGCGAATGGATCCAGATATCCACTTGATCGCGGATGCCGCAAAGACACGCTTCATAATAATCGAGCCGCAGGTCGGGATTCAGCCCTCCCTGAATGAGAATCTGCGTGGCGCCTTTTTCTGCGGCGTGTTTTACTTTTTCCACCACCTGTTCCGGCGTGAGCGTATACGCATGTTTGCTCCCGGGCTTCGTATGGAACGCACAGAATTTACAGTTGGTCACACAGACGTTGGTGGTGTTGAGGTTTTTATCGACAACATAGGTTGCCTGCTCTCCCGGAACCGCCGCCTTACGGCGCAGCGCCGCCACGCGGCCCAGCTCCTGAAACGGGGCCTCGTCGAGCAGAGTGACCGCATCTTCAGCGCTTAGCCGTTCTCCGGATTCAACGCGGTTAAGAATCTTGATTGTAGACGCAGCATCCTGCTGCATTGTCTCCGCAGGGGCATAACGCGGCAGGATGCCACGTCTACATTGATCATACACGGAATTGGTCAGCACCGGTTCGTGGCCGTGGTTGCGCAGAAACTCTTCCATCTCATCGGCCGAGAAAAACTTTTGGCTCTCCGGTGCGCCCGCCGCCTTCGCGATGCGCTCGTTCAGGCTGGTTCCGCCGATGTCGTCCACGCCGCTGTGGGTCAAGACGCCGAGCAGCTTGCGGTCCATATAATTGACCAGCATGCGCACGTGCGGAACGTTGTCCAGATAGATGCGCGTCAGCGCCGCCACGCGCACCTGTCGATTGCCCGTTGGGCCATATTTAACACCCAGCGCTTTGCCATTTGCCTGAAAGGGTAGGGGAATCGCCGCTTTGAATCCGCCGGTTTCATCCTGAAGCGCACGCAACCGAGAAAGGTGATCCACAATGTGCTCGTCCCGCTCAATATGTCCAAACAGCATCGTTGCATTTGTCGGCAGTCCCAGCTCATGCGCGGTTCGGTGTACATCCAGCCACTGCTCCGCCGGAATCTTGGTTTTCGCAATCTTTTTGCGGATATCCGGATGAAAAATTTCTGCGCCGCCGCCTGAGATGGATCCTAATCCACGGGCTTTCAGTCGCTTAAGCGTTTCGCGCACAGAGAGACCCGCGTTAGCGGCAATCCAATGAATTTCCACTGCCGTCATACCTTGCAGCAGCACGCCCGTGAGTATCTCGTGCGCTAGGGAAAACAGCTTCTCATAATAGTTCAAATCAAGTTCCGGAATCATTCCGCCTACGATATGGAGATCCGTCAAATTCCATTCCTGTGCCCGCTCCAGATTTTTCCGCGCTTCATCCAGCGTGGTGATATACGAATCCGGCGCATTCTCCGGTCGCCAAAATGAGCAGAGCTTGCACTTCACTACACACAGGTTGGTCGGGTTCAGATTGTGGCTGTGCACATAATAGGTTTGGTTGCCATGACGTGCCCGCCGTATGGCATCCGCTCGTGCCATCAGCTCCGCAGTCGGCATTTCCCGCAGCATGGCCAGCGCCTCGCCATCTGTTATCCGTTCCTGAATCCATTTACGCATATCGATGTCCTCTGAAAATGTGGAACCAATTTGGTAGAGGTTGCTGGTGATGGCTATCCAAAAATCCGACATAATGTACACCCCGGAAAGAAGCGCGAGCGACGGTCTGTGAATTTCTGTTCAGAGAGGCGGAGTGTGCGTTTCGCGGTGAGTACAAAAAAACAACCTCCGCACCCGGAAGGCGACAGAGGTTGCTTTGCGATTAAATGTTTAATGCTTTATTGGAACAGCAGCGGTGCAAGTACATGCAGGCTGCGACGCCATGTCTGGAATTCGTGCGCCGTGCCTTCGGATACGTAGGAAACGGCCTTGATTCCGGCTTCGTTCAACGCATTCGCGGCATTCTTGACGCCATCAGGATTTTCCTTGCTGCCCGCGCTCATGAATACGAGCTTGACCTTGTCCTTGTTGGCTTCGAGCTCGGCAGGCGAATAGGTGCCGCCGCTCATCAGACCGTAGTAGGAGAACACGTCGGGGTTGGCCAGCGTAATGGTATGGGTTTCCATGCCGCCCATCGAAAGTCCGGCCATAGCGCGATGTTCCTGATCGGCAATTGTGCGGAAGTTCGCGTCAACATAAGGAATCAGTTCCTTAACCAAAACGGTTTCGAAGCCGGCACCCATGCCGCCCATCATGCCACCGCCCATGCCACCACCGGCCGGACGTGCTGCGCCACCCGCAGGAGCACCACCACCAAAGCCGCCGAAGCCGCCTGCCGGAGCTTCACCCGGAGCGCCGCCGCCAAAGCCGGGGAATCCACCTTCCAGAGGACCACCAGAGCCAAAGCCGGGGAATCCACCTTCTGGGGGAGCACCAGCCGGAGCACCGCCGCCAAAGCCGGGGAATCCACCTTCCAGAGGACCACCAGAGCCAAAGCCGGGGAATCCACCTTCTGGGGGAGCACCAGCCGGAGCACCGCCGCCAAAGCCGGGGAATCCACCTTCTGGGGGAGCACCAGCCGGAGCGCCGCCGCCAAAGCCAGGGAATCCACCTGCCGGAGCGCCTGCGCCCGGAGCACCACCCGCAGCACGACGTCCGCCGCCACTTCTACGGCCCATGCCCATGCCCATCATGCCTTCATTGGTCATGCCATAGGTCATTACGATAATAAAGGGTTTAATTTTTCCTTCGGCGATCAGGTTGTCCATGATCAGATTGGCTCGGCCTTGGTTGCTCCAAGCGGTTTCATCCTCGCCCCAACCATGCTGCAGATAAAGCACCGGATAGCGCGTCGTTTGGTCCTTGTTGTAGCCCGGCGGAGTGTAGACAAACGCCCGGCGAGAGGTCTCGGTGCTGGGCGAAGGGAACAGGATCTGCTGGACAAACCCATGGGGAACATCCTTCAACGCATAAAAATCCTGGTCTTTGGCCGGGATTTCGATGCCGCTTTCCCACCGGGTAGAGCCGTAGTAGTTCAGCGTGCCGGGGTCGTTGAAGGTTCCGCCATCAATCGTAAGATGGTAGTAGTGGAATCCTTCATCCATCGGACCAGCGGTAGTGCCCGTCCAGAAGCCGTCTTCGCCCTTCTGCAGCACTGTGCCGCCGCTGCCGCCCAAACCGAGGCTGACGCTGACGCCCTGGGCCTGCGGGGCATT
>CAYOBH010000119.1:4493-8296 GCA_964402125.1 uncultured Verrucomicrobiota bacterium | reverse complement strand
TTGTGGGCGACGAGCAGTCGGTTCTGCAACCGTTTCCTGATTATCACCTGATCTCATGTGTATACCTCCAACTGTTGCGCCCCACGATACGCGACAACCTAGGACATTATGCGTCCGAACAAAAAAAAGAAAAACGGGAGTTGCTTTGTGGGGCGGTGATTTGTAGCTTCCTCGTCCCCGTTAAAAAGGGGAGTGGGTTTTGGGTCCGTCATGGATAAAAAAGAGACAATTTTGCTAGACGCTCGTTTGATCTCTGTGATAGACAACCACGCTTTTGACGCAGAACTGTGTAATGGGCACCGTTTTGTGGCGTTCATTGGACGCGGGGATCTCGGCAAAGAAATGCCGGAAACCGGTGTACAGATTAAAGTTGAAATGTCGCCCTACGACATGTCCAAGGGGCGTCTGGTGCTATAAGACCAGGAGCAATGAGATGAAAGTACGAACTTCAGTAAAACGTATGTGTGAACAATGTAAAGTAATCCGGCGCAAGGGCGTGGTGCGAGTTGTCTGCACGAACCCGCGCCATAAGCAACGCCAAGGATAATCAAGGAGTTTATCAATGCCACGTGTACTCGGTATCGACATTCCCGGCAGAAAGCAGCTGGAATATTCCCTTCGCTATATTTACGGAATCGGTCCGTCGCTTGCGAAGGAAGTGTGTAAAAAAGCCAACTTGGATCCGTCCATGAAGGCGGATGACCTGAAAGACGAAGACATTCAGAGTCTGGTGCATGTTCTACAAAATGAATATCGCATCGAGGGTGACCTTCGCCGTGAGGTTTCCGCTAATATTCGTCGTTTGGTTTCCATTGGTTGCTACCGCGGTCGCCGCCATCGTTCCGGACTTCCGGTGCGCGGACAGCGGACCAAAACGAATGCCCGTACCCGTAAAGGCGCGAAGCGCACAGTGGGTGTAGTTCGTGGCAAGGAAGCCCGTTCAGCCGTCAAGGCCGGCAAATAAAATAAGGATTCTCCATGGCAGAAAAACAGAAAACAGAAGAAACAGCGGTTGATGCAGCTGCGCCGGTCGCTGAAATAACAGAAACGGCCCCTGTAGCGGAGGCTGCAGCAGAAGAAAAGAAGAGTCGCCTGCCAACTGCAGCCGACCTGTTGGCCGACGAAAAGATTGAACCGATCAAACGCAAAAAGGGTTCCAAGAGCATTCCGTTCGGAATCGCGTTTGTGAAAACTACGTTTAACAACACCATCGTTTCCATCACGGACATGCGTGGCAATGTCATTTCCTGGAGCAGCGCGGGACGTTGTAACTTTAAGGGATCGCGCAAGAGCACGGCCTTCGCAGCCACCACGGTTGCTCAGGATGCTGCTCGTGCGGCCATCAGCCAAGGCATGTCCGAAGTTGAGGTTCGCATTCAAGGCCCGGGAGCTGGCCGTGAATCTGCTGTCCGCGCCATTCAGGCTGCGGGTCTCGCCGTTACCGCGATTAAGGACACCACCGCTATTCCGCATAACGGATGTCGTCCGCCGAAGCGTCGTCGCGTATAAAGTCGTTTATTAATCAGTAACAACACCATACGAGCCGGTTAATGCCCGGTTCTGGGAGGAGAATACTATGGCAACACGACTCGGTCGTTTTGAAATGCCGAAACAGGTCGTAAAAGACGAAACTGTTTCCAAAGAAAACTACGGTAAGTTTTATGCAGAGCCGTTCGAAGGCGGCTATGGGCGCACGATGGGCAACTCGCTCCGTCGCGTTCTGCTTTCTTCTCTGGAAGGCGCTGCGGTTTCATCTGTAAAGATTAAGGGTGCTCCGCACGAATTCTGCAGCCTTAAAGGCGTTGTGGAAGATGTAACCGATATTATCCTGAACATTAAGCAGCTGCTCTTTAAGACCTACTCCCGTGAACCGCAGATGGTCAAAATCAAGGTCGAAGGTCCCGGCGAAGTAACTGCCGGCGACATCATTGCCCCCGATAACATCCAAATAATCAATCCTGATTTTGTGATCTGCACGCTGGACGAAGACGGGGTCTTTGAAGCGGAAATGGAAGTCCGTGTCGGACGCGGATACTGCCCCGCAGAGTTGAACAAAAAGGAAAATCAGGAAATCGGTATTATCCCGATCGACTGCCTTTACTCTCCTGTTCGCCGCGTAAAGTATGAAACGGAAAACACCCGTGTGGGCCGCCACACCGACTATGATAAACTGATCATCGAAATCTGGACCGACGGTCGCGTCAGCCCTGACGATGCGCTCACCATGTCAGCCGCGATTCTTCGTCACCACCTCGATGTATTCGTCAGTTACGACAAAGACCTGATCGAATTTGAAGAGAGCGAAAAGCAGATCGACCAGGAAAAGGAAGAACTGCGCAAAAAGCTGAACATTAGTGTTAACGAAATTGAGTTAAGCGTTCGTGCCGCCAACTGCCTGAACAATGCCAACATTACCACTGTTGGCGAATTGGCACAGAAGACGGAAGCCGAAATGCTCAAGTACCGCAACTTCGGTAAGAAGTCGCTCAACGAAATCAAGGCTAAGATTCAGGAAATGGGTCTTTCCCTTGGCATGACGTTTGATTCCGATCTGCTTCGTGGATCTGCGTCGGACGATTAGTTTTAATTATCTAGAGGTTGAAACAATGAGACATCGTAAGAAAACTGTAAAACTTGGCCGTACCACCGCCCACCGCAATGAAATGCTGTCAAATCTGGTTTGCGCCTTGATCGATCATAAGCGCATTAAAACCACACAGCCAAAGGCCAAAGCGGCCCGCAGTCTGGCGGATAAGATGATTACGCTCGGCAAGAAAGGTACATTGGCGGCTTATCGTCAGGCCCTTACTACGCTGAAAAACGAAAACTCCGTAAAGGAACTTTTCGACAACGTGGCGCCGAAGTTCAAAAACCGTCCCGGCGGCTACACCCGCATCATCAAGCTCGGACGTCGTATTTCCGACAGTTCCGAAATGGTTCTGCTCGAATGGGTGGAAGGCGATGTTGCAGCGGCTCCGGTTGCTGAAGAAGCCTCTGCTGAAGAAGCGGTGGTTGAAGAGGTCGTTGTTGAGAAAGCTGCTGCAGAAGAAACTGAAAAAGCTTCTGCCGAATAGCTTTACAAAAGCAACAACCGCTGAAAGACCCGCGACCTTACTGGTTGCGGGTTTTTGTTTTTTGCACAGCGAGGCGGAGACTTTTTCAATAGTTTGATTTTAGACTTGGGCCGGGTTGGGGAAAGGCGATAGCATCCCGTCCCGTATTTGACATCCCTTCACCTCAAGGAACGGAATATTTTTATGGCGAAATATCTTTTTATTACAGGCGGCGTGGTTTCCTCGCTGGGAAAAGGCATCACGGCTGCATCAGTTGGGCGTTTATTGATTAATCGCGGTCTGGATATCCGGATGCTGAAAATGGACCCTTATCTCAATGTCGACCCCGGCACGATGAGCCCTTATCAGCACGGCGAAGTTTATGTGACCGACGACGGCGCGGAAACGGACCTCGATCTGGGGCACTACGAGCGCTACACTGGCAAGCCCACCTCGCAGAAGAGTAATATCACGGCTGGAAGTATCTATTGGGACGTGTTGCATAAAGAGCGGCGCGGCGACTATCTGGGCGGCACCATTCAGATGATCCCCCATATTTCGAACGAAATTAAGGCCCGCATCCGTGCGCTAGAGTCCGATAACCCGGACGTGATCGTTGTGGAACTGGGCGGCACCGTCGGTGACATTGAGGGCTTGATTTTTCTGGAGGCGATTCGTCAGCTGGCGCTTGAGGTCGGACGCGACAACTCCATGTTTGTCCACCTCACCTATGTTCCGTTCATTTCGGCG
>CAYOBH010000119.1:0-4483 GCA_964402125.1 uncultured Verrucomicrobiota bacterium | reverse complement strand
ACACAGCAGAGCGTGGCCAAGCTGCGGGAAATCGGAATTATGCCCGATGTGCTCGTCTGCCGTACGGAAGTGGATCTGGAGCGCGAGCATCTCGATAAGCTCTCTCTCTTCTGCAATGTTCCGCGCGACTGCGTGATTGTTGAGAAGGATGTTGAAACCTCGATTTACGAAATTCCGCTGGTGCTTTCCCGCGCCGGACTCGATGAAATTATTCTCAACCGCTTCCGCATTGCAAAACCTGCCGCCCCGATGAAGGACTGGGAAAACCTGATCAACATTATGCGCAATCCCAAAGGGACGGTGCGTATTGGAGTGGTCGGTAAATATTCCGAGCTGCAGGATGCATACAAATCAATTTATGAAGCCCTCTACCACGGCGGCTATGCGGCCGGCTATGAGGTGGTAGCGGTCAAAATTGCGGCGGAGGACATTGAGGAAGATCCCTCCATCCTCGACACCGTCGAAGGCGTCCTGATTCCCGGCGGATTTGGATCGCGCGGCATGGAAGGCAAAATTCGTGCGGCGCAGTATGCGCGTGAAAATAAGATCCCCTTCCTCGGCATCTGCCTTGGCCTGCAATGCGCAGTCATTGAATTCGCCCGCAACGTATGTGGCCTAAAGGGTGCAGATTCCACGGAATTTGATGAAGAGCGCGGCGTTAAGACCGAGCATCCGGTTGTCTGCCTGATGGAAGAGCAGATGGATGTAGAGGAAAAAGGCGGAACGATGCGCTTGGGGGCCTGTCCCTGCGTTCTGAAAGAGGGCACCAAAGCGTTTGCTGCTTACGGCGGAAAAGAGATCTCCGAACGCCACCGCCATCGTTATGAGGTAAACAACAAATACCGGGAACAGTTGGAAGCAAACGGTCTCGTGCTCTCCGGCGTTAACCCCGATATCGGCGTGGTGGAAATGGTAGAGCTGAAGGATCACCCATGGTTTGTGGCCACGCAGGCGCATCCCGAGCTGAAATCCCAGCCGGTCAAGCCGCATCCTTTGTTCAAGGACTTTGTATCGGCGGCCATTAAACGAAAAATTGGATAAGCAAACGGGCTATACAATGTAGCAAAAAGAGCGCGTTGGGAGAACCCGACGCGCTTTCTTTATACCCGCCAACGGAAGGTTTAGATTTTCTTCTTCTTCGCCACCAGAACGGCCGAAACAAAACGACCCTGAAGCCGCGGAGCCTGATCGACGGAAGTATATTCAACCGAATCCTGAATGACGCGGTTGATCACCTCAAAGCCGAGTTCTCGGTGAACATTTTCTCGACCGCGGAACATCAATGAAACCTTTACGCGATCACCGTGTTCAATGAACTTTTTGAGGTTACGCATTTTGGTCTCATAGTCATGATCGCCGACGTTCACGTGGAACTTGACTTCCTTGAGCTTGGTCTGCACCTGATTTTTCTTGGCGTCTTTGACCCGCTTTTCCTGCTCATACTTAAATTTGCCGAAATCCATGATTCGGCAAACGGGCGGCTTGGCCGTGGGAGAAACTTCCACAAGATCGAGCCCATAATCCTGTGCGCGGCGGAGAGCATCACCGGTTTTCATAATGCCCAGCTGATCTCCATTATAGTCGATAACGCGGATTTCCGGGATACGGATACGATGATTGATCCGAGTCTGCGGCTCGCGTTGCGGTTTCCCTTGGTTGTTATTCTTTCTAATCTGAGACCTCCATCTCTACGGTTTTCTTTTCCAGCTCTTCCTGTTTAAGCTGGGCGACAAATTCTTCTACGGAACAAGCACCCTTTATGCCGTTAAGGCGATGGCGCACGGCCACCTGTTTGGATTCCTGTTCCTTCCCCCCTATAATAAGCATATACGGCACTTTGTCCAGCTGCGCATTCTTCACTTTTCCGTTCAGCTTTCCGGACTTGCGATCGACTGTGGCGCGAATGTCTGCTTGTCGCAGCTGAACGAGTACCTCTTCGGCATAGCCAAGCTGATCGTCGGAGAGCGGCAGTACGCGCACCTGTTCGGGCGCGAGCCACACGGGGAAGCCGCCGGCATAGTGTTCAGTCAAAATACCGAAGAACCGCTCCAAACTGCCGAACAGCGCGCGATGCACCATGTACGGACGATGCGCCTCGCCGTCGTCTCCAATATATTTAAGGTCAAAACGTTCCGGCAAATTAAAGTCAAACTGGATCGTGCTCGTCTGCCACTCGCGACCGATCGCATCTTTTACCTTAAGGTCGATCTTCGGCCCGTAGAATGCGCCGCCGCCTTTATCAACTTCATACGGAAGACCCTCTGCCTTAATCGCCGCTTCAAGCGACCGCGTGGCCTGGTCCCAGCGGGCTTCTTCGCCGACCGCCTTTTCCGGGCGGGTGGAGAGATAAGCCTTCACTTCCGTGAATCCAAACGTCTTCCAGATAAAGTTGCAGAAGCGGATCACTTCCTTCACTTCGTCTTCAATCTGCTCCACCGTGCAGAAGATATGCGCATCGTCCTGCGTGAAACCGCGTACGCGGAACAAACCGTGCAATGTGCCCGCCTTCTCGTAGCGGTAAACCGTCCCGAGTTCAGCCCAACGCAGCGGAAGCTCGCGGTAGGAGCGGAGGCTGGACTTGTAGATTTCAACGTGGAACGGGCAGTTCATCGGCTTGATGAAATATTCCATCTCGTCGATCTGCATCGCCGCATACATGCCGTCGCGGTAGAAATCCAGATGGCCCGAGGTTGCCCAGAGGTTGGCTTTGCCTACGTGCGGCGTGAAGACAATGTCGTAGCCGTTCCGGAAGTGTTCCTTGCGCCAGAAATCCTCGATGATCGTCCGGATGCGCCCCCCTTTCGGGTGCCAGTGCACCAACCCCGGCCCTACGTTGTCAGAAATCGAAAAGAGATCCAGCTCCTTCGCCAATCGACGATGGTCACGCTTCTGCGCCTCTTCAATCTGCTGGAGATAAAGGCGGAGCTCCTTGGCGTTGATGAAAGCCGTACCATAAAGACGCTGAAGCATCGGATTGGTTTCCCGCCCACGATAATACGACCCCGCCACCGTCATAATCTTAAACGCACGCAGCTTGCCCGTGCTCTCAATGTGCGGGCCGCGGCACAAATCCATAAATTCGCCGCAGGTGTAAAACGTAATCGCATCGCCTTCCGGAATATCGGCCAAACGCTCGAGTTTATACTTCTGACCCTTCAGCAGTTCCTTCGCCTCATCGCGCGAAACCGTAATGCATTTAAAAGGGAGATCCTCCTCAACAATCTTCTGCATCTCCGCTTCAATCCGTTCAAAATCGTCCGGGGTAATACGATCGGCCAAGTCAAAATCATAGTAAAAGCCATCATCGGTCGATGGACCGATATCCAGCTGAACATTCTTGAACAAACGGCAGACTGCCGCCGCCATGATATGCGCCGCGCTGTGACGCATGACCTCCAGATCGCTGTGTTCCGTATTCATAAGGGCAAAAATTCTCCTCTAAAAAGAGTGGGAATATAAGCGGAACCCGCATCCAGTGTCAAACGATGCCCACGCATAATCTGCATAACCGCAAGCTTCCCGATTGCGGAAATCCTAAGCCCTAATTCCGAAACCCAAAACAATCCACAAAAACTCAAATTCGAATTTCCCTGATCAATAAGCAGCGCCGTTTTCAATGCGGCACTAAAAACTCGATTCCGCGTATTGACTTCGCTTCGCCGATTCGCATAATTCGCTTTCCTTTTTAAGCCAGTGTAGCTCAGTGGTAGAGCAGCTGATTTGTAATCAGCTGGTCGGGGGTTCGACTCCCTCCACTGGCTCCAGTCTCCCGAAACCCCTGCAAATTATTCACTTTCAGGGGTTTTTTCTTGCTCGAATTCAGAGAAAGCCTGCTTTTAGGGCTGAAATTTCCCTTTGCGCTTCCGAGGGCGTTCCGTAAGTGGCGTTGCACGAATTGGTCGGCCACCGCAAACACGTAAAACAGTGAGGACAGGGCACATATCAGTAAATAATACTAATTCAACTGGTTTTGTGGGCCATGACTTTGTTTGGGGTTGTTCTTGCTGTAAGATGTAGTGGCTACTACGATTTTCTTCGATTTTATATCTGCCGATAATCATGACGGCCTGAAAGAACCTCGGGTGCTTGAGCTCCGCACAACAGGAAGTTAATTTATGCAATGGATCGCCCCGTCGGAAAAAGACACTGCCGCTGCCTCGCTGCGAATGCCCCTGTGGGATACCGCCGACCGGTTCCGCGTCGTCTCTGGGGAACAAGTATTGCTTCCGATTTGGCATAACATCACCAAACGGGAAGTAATAGATTACACTCCCTCTTTGGCTGATAAGCTCGCCCGAACCACTGCAATAGACACGGTTGAAGAAATTGCTGTTATAAAGGGGGCGTCATGAACAGCAGGTTAAAACCCAAAACCTCCGCCAAACGCACAACCTGCTGCTGACGCGCCTGCTTTCGGGACAAATCAACCTTGGGGAATAAAATATGAGTGCCAAAAAGAACCTGAGTAAACTGGAGTGCGTTC
>CAYOBH010000118.1:0-8400 GCA_964402125.1 uncultured Verrucomicrobiota bacterium | reverse complement strand
GACTATGTTAAAAACATGATCACTGGTGCTGCTCAGATGGACGGTGCAATTCTTGTGGTTGAAGCGCCTTCCGGCCCGATGCCTCAGACCCGTGAACACATTCTCTTGGCTCGCCAAGTTGGTGTTCCGAAAATCGTTGTTTTCCTCAACAAGTGTGACTTGGTTGATGACCCCGAGCTGATTGAACTGGTTGAAATGGAAATTCAGGAACTCCTCGCTAAGTATGAGTTCGAAGAAGATTCTCCGATCATCCGCGGTTCAGCGACGGCTGCTATTGCCGATCCGAAGGGCGAAGGCGGCAAGTGCATTCAGGAACTCATGGATGCCTTGGACAGCTGGATTCCGGAACCCGAACGTATAACCGACCAGGCGTTCCTTATGCCGATCGAAGACGTGTTCTCGATCGAAGGTCGCGGTACGGTGGTTACAGGTCGTGTTGAACGTGGTACGATCCACACCGGCGATCCGGTTGAAATCGTGGGTATTCGTGACACCGTTACGACCACTTGCACCGGCGTTGAAATGTTCCGCAAGATTCTCGACGAAGGTCAGGCGGGCGACAATGTAGGTATTCTGCTGCGCGGTACGAAGAAAGATGAAGTACAGCGTGGTCAGGTTCTGGCGAAGCCCGGTTCCATTAAGCCGCACACCAAGTTCAAGGGCGAAGTTTACGTTCTGTCCAAGGATGAAGGCGGCCGTCATACTCCTTTCTTCAAGGGATACCGTCCTCAGTTCTACTTCCGTACAACGGACGTTACCGGTGACATTCAGCTGCCTGAAGGCGTTGAAATGGTGATGCCGGGCGACAACATTTCAATGAGTGTTGAGCTGATCACCCCGATCGCGATGGAGCAGCATATGCGCTTCGCGATCCGAGAAGGCGGCCGTACGGTGGGTGCGGGTCGCGTTACCGAGATCACTGCATAAGTGAAATCAATTTTTGGGGAGCGGGCAGCAAATGCTGCCCGTGACCCTGTAATCATTTAATAGGACGAAACCATGCCGAGAGAGATCATTACTCTGGCCTGCACCGAGTGCAAAGAGCGCAACTACACGGGGACCCGCAATAAAAAGTTGGAGACCCAGCGTCGAGAGATTAAAAAGTATTGCCCTCGTGACCGTCGGCACACCTTGCATCGCGAAACGAAGTAGTTGGATCGATTTTTGACGACAGGTCGGTAGTTCAATTGGTAGAGCACCGGTTTCCAAAACCGGCTGTTAGGGGTTCGAGTCCCTTCCGACCTGCCAAATTTCTAAAAACTGGAAAGTACAATGAATAAACTTAAACAAAGCCTCGCCAACCTGCGGACCTTCTTTATGGAGGTGAAGCTTGAGTTGGTGAAGTGTTCGTGGCCGACACGTAAAGAATTGTTCGGACAATCTGCGGTTGTGATTGTAGCGGTCATCCTTTTGGCGGCGGTTGTTTGGTTTTTTGATTTACTGGTCGGCTTCGGGCTGCAGCAAATCATTCACTAGGTTTATTTCAGGACGAAATATATGCCCAAACAATGGTTCATATTACACGCACTTTCCGGTCATGAGCTGAAGGTTCAGAAGAACATTGCCAGCCGTGTGCAGCAGGAAGAAATGGAAGATATTATTGGAGAGGTGCTCATTCCCTCCGAGAAAGTTTCCGAAGTAAAACAGGGTAGGAAGACCACGGTAAACCGGAAGTTTTTTCCGGGGTATGTGTTGATCAACATTTGTCTGTATAATGATGCCGGCGGGTTTGATGAGCGCGCTTGGTATTTTATTCAGAACACGCCCGGTGTGATCGGTTTTTTGGGGGGCGAACGCCCTGTCCCGCTCAGCGAGGACGAGGTGAACAGTATCGTTTACCAGCTTGAAGAGAAAAAAGAAGCCGTTGCACCGAAGGTCATGTTTGAGCCGGGAGAAACCGTGAAGGTTACCGATGGTCCGTTCATGAACTTTAGCGGGATAATCGAAGAAGTTGATCCAGAACGGGGCAAGCTGAAGATCTCAGTGTCGATCTTTGGTCGTTCCGCCCCTGTTGAGCTTGAGTATTGGCAAGTCGAACGTTCGGCCGAATAAATTTGATTAAGGATTGTTATGGCTAAGGAAATCACAGGTTACATCAAATTGCAGATCCCCGCAGGGGCTGCCAATCCGGCACCGCCGATTGGTCCCGCGCTGGGTCAAAAAGGTGTAAACATTATGGAGTTCTGTAAGGCGTATAACGCCGCTACACAGGACAGAGTGGGGTTGGTTGTTCCGGTGATCATTACCGTGTACAGCGACCGCAGCTTCTCGTTCGTGACCAAGAGTCCGCCCGCTTCTGTGCTGCTGAGAAAAGCAGCCGGGCTGGCCAAAGGGTCCGGCGTGCCGAACCGCGATAAAGTCGGTAAGGTGACCCGCGCGCAGATTGAAGAGATTGTTGAAGTCAAGAAAGAAGACCTTAACGCTCGTGACATGGATGCCGCCGTGCGTATCATTGCAGGTACGGCGCGCAGCATGGGAATTGAGGTGGAATAATCATGGCTATTCACGGAAAGAATTATAGAAACATTGCGAAGAAAGTTTCGCGGGAAACGGATTACAGCATTGATGATGCGGTTGCGTTCCTCCAAGCGAATCCTACCGCTAAATTTGACGAAACATTTGAGTTTGCCTTCCGAATGGGCGTTGACCCGAGTAAATCGGATCAGGCCATCCGTTCCACCGTTGCGTTGCCGCATGGTACCGGTAAAACGGTTCGTGTCATCGTTTTCGCCACGGGTGAAGCGGCTGATGCAGCTCGCGATGCGGGTGCCACTGAGGTTGGATTTGAGGATCTGATTAAGAAAGTGCAGGACGGATGGACCGATTTTGATGCTGCGGTTGCAACGCCGGACGCAATGAAAGAGGTGCGTAAGGTTGCGCGTGTGCTGGGTCCGCGCGGTTTGATGCCGAACCCGAAGACCGGAACCGTTACCGACGACACCGCTGCTGCCGTTAATCAGCTCAAGGCCGGTCGGGTTGAGTTCCGCATGGACCGTAATGGCAACATTGCTGTTCCGTTTGGAAAGCGTTCGTTCGCAAAGAACGCGCTGCTCGAAAACGCAAAAGCGGTGATCGATGCGATTAACGGGGCCAAGCCAGCGACAGCCAAGGGCATTTATATCAAGCGTGTCACTATTTCAAGCACGATGGGTCCGGGTTTGCGGATCGCCCTCAAGGAAATCACCGCATAGAAGGGTTGGGTATTTTAAATGAAACCTGAAAACAAAAAGCACAGACCAGAAAAGGTGGCTATGGCTGCCGAAATCGATCAGCGCGTTGCTGGCGCCCTGTACATGATTCTCGCAGATTATGACGGTATGAACACGTCTATGACGACGGAGTTCAAAAAGTCGCTGCGCGAAAACGGGGCCGCGTATAACGTGGTCAAAAACCGCATGCTTACCCGTGCCGTTCCGGAAGGAATCGATTTGAGCACGATGGCTAAAGGCCAGATCGCGATGATCTACGGGGAAGGCGATGTGGTTGAGGTCGCAAAGGTTATTAAGAAATTTACCGCAACCAACAAAAAGCCTGTAATCAAGGGAGGCTTTGTCGAAGGCAAAGCTGTTTCCGCAGAGGATGTGGTTGAACTTGCGAAGCTTCCTTCTAAGGATGTTCTGCGCGCCATGTTGCTCGGCACCCTGCAGGCACCGTGCAGAAATCTGGCCAGCGTGCTGAATCAGAAGGTTGCCAGCTTGGTTTATGTGCTGAGCGCGGTAAAAGAAAAAAGAGAACAAGAAGCATAACAGTTTATAGAAGTATAGTAGTTTAAGGAGGTACAAAATGTCCGAAGAAGCAAAAGCAAATGTAGTACTCGAAGGCAAAATGGCCGAGTTCGTTAATTGGGTTGAAACCATTTCCGTTCTGGAGCTCTCTCAGCTCGTTAAAGCACTGGAAGATCGTTTGGGTGTGACCGCAGCCGCTCCGGTGGCCGCAGTTGCAGCCGCTCCGGTGGCCGAAGGAGCCGCCGCCGTTGCTGAAAAGAGTGAATTTGATGTGGTATTGACCGCAGCAGGCGGTTCCAAGATTCAGGTGATCAAGGAACTCCGCGGTCTGACCGGCTTGGGTCTTAAGGAAGCCAAGGATTTGGTTGACGGCGCTCCGGCGACCATCAAGCAGGGCGTTTCCAAAGCCGATGCTGAAGCCTGGAAAGTAAAGCTTGAAGGTGTTGGAGCAACCGTAGAACTTAAGTAAATCCATCTGATTTGCTGAGTTTACATATGGCGCCGTCCGTTAGGACGGCATTTGGATTGTTCCCCTTTGAGACCCAAAGGGGAACAAGCGTACTCCGATATTAACCTGAAGGTGCGGGATGGGTGAAAGAAAAAACTTTGGCAAGCTGACCGACGCGCTTGATGCGCCAGACTTGATTGAAATCCAACTGAATTCGTACCGGGACTTCCTGCAACAGGGCACATCTCCTTCCAAACGGAAGAAGATGGGCCTTCAAGCTGTTTTGGGCGAAGCGTTCCCGATTGAAAGCTATGACGGCCAGATTGCGCTGGATTTCGTCAGCTATGAAATTAAGAAACCGAAACTCGACCATCTCGAATCGCTTCGAGAAGGGGAGACCTTTTCGGCACCGCTTTACGTAACGTTTAAGTTGCGTGAAGGCGAAGATTTGCGCGAAGACACGCTCTTCATGGGTGAAATCCCGCTGATGACGGACAGCGGCAGTTTTGTGATTAACGGCGCTGAGCGCGTGATCGTGAGTCAGCTGCACCGTTCGCCGGGCATCTGTTTTGAGCAGACGCCGCACGCCAATGGATCTGTGCTCCATTCGTTCCGCATTATTCCGGATCATGGATCTTGGATAGAGGCGCAGTTTGATACAAGCGACCTGATTTATATTTACCTGGACCGAAAGCGCCGTCGCCGTAAATTCCTTGCTTCGACCTTTTTGCGTGCATTGGGATATGCCTCCGACGAAGAGATTCTGGGGCTGTATTACACGTTTAATGAATTCTCGCTTTCAAAGAAAAGTTTCAATGAAAAAGAATTTGAAAACATCGTTTTGCGCGATGATGTGATTGACGCCGATTCAGAATCGGTGATCGGCCGTCGCTACGACACGCTGACGTTGGACATGATCCAGCGCATGAAGCTGGCTGGATATAAGAAAATTTCTGTGGTGGATGTTTCTTGGGACCAAGGACTCTTCCTCAAGAGCGTTCAAGCCGATACGACCCGCACGGTTGATGAAGCGCTTAAAGATCTCTACCAAAAGTTGCGCCCCGGTGATCCGCCGACCACCGCATCTGCGCGCCAGATGATCAAGCGGTTGTTTTTTGACGAAGCCCGCTTCAGCCTGAGCCGTGTGGGACGTTATAAAATCCAGCAGAAGCTGGGCATAAAGAACGATTCGCTCACTCTGGAAGTGGAAGACGTGGTTGAAGCACTGCGTTATCTGCTGATGGTCCGCAAGGGCGAAGGCACCCTCGACGATATCGACCACTTGGGCAGCCGCCGAATTCGTACGGTCGGTGAACTGCTTGAAGCGCAATGCCGCGTAGGTTTGGCGCGTATTCAGCGCCTTGTGAAAGAACGTATGACCATCTTTGATACGACGGTCGATCACCTCTCTTCACAGAAGCTGATCAATCCAAAGGCGCTTTCTGCCGTGATCAAAGACTTCTTCGGGCGCAGTCAGTTGTCACAGTTTATGGACCAGACCAACCCGCTTTCCGAGCTTACGCACAAACGCCGTTTGTCCGCACTCGGACCGGGCGGCCTGAATCGCGATCGTGCTGGTTTTGAAGTTCGCGACGTGCACAGCTCGCACTATGGGCGTATTTGCCCGATTGAAACGCCGGAAGGACCGAACATTGGTCTGATCTCCTCGCTGTCGATGTTTGCGAAGGTCAACGAATACGGATTCATTGTTACGCCGTACTTGAAGGTTTCCGATGGCAAGGTTTCAAAGGAAATCGTTTGGCTGACCGCTGACGAGGAAGAGCGCTACGTTATTGCACAGGCCAATGCGCCGTTGAACGAAAACAGCTGTTTCGTGAACGACCGCGTGATGGTTCGTGTGCAAGGCAACTTTATTGAAGTGCCTCCGCAGCGCGTTGAGTATATGGACGTTTCTCCGAAGCAGGTGGTTTCCATTGCCGCTGCTTTGATTCCTTTCCTTGAGCACGACGATGCGAACCGTGCGTTGATGGGATCCAACATGCAGCGCCAGGCGGTTCCGCTGATGAAATCCGAACGTCCGTTTGTGGGCTCCGGCATCGAAGGGCGTCTGGCACGCGACTCGCGTGTATTGATTACAGCAAAGAACGACGGCATTGTGGCATATGTTTCCGCTGACAGCATTGTGGTCTCTAAGGACGGAAAAATGCCGGCCAAGAAAGCCCCGACGGCGGATTATCAGACGTATAAGCTCCGCAAGTTTATGCGCTCCAACGCAGGCACCTGCCTGAATCAGCGGCCGCTGGTGCGGCAGGGGCAGCCGGTAAAAACCGGCGATGTGCTGGCCGACGGTGCCGGTACAGATCAGGGCGAACTGGCACTCGGGAAGAATGTGGTTGTCGCGTTCATGCCGTGGGGCGGGTATAACTTTGAGGACGCCATTCTGATTAACGAAAAGCTGGTCCGCGAAGACGTTTACACTTCGATTCATATTGAAGAGTTCGAATGCGGAGCGCGCGATACCAAGCTGGGGCCGGAAGAAATCACCCGCGATATTCCCAACGTCGGTGAAGAAGCACTGAAAAACCTCGACCGCGAGGGGATCATTCAGGTGGGTGCCGAAGTGAAGCCGGGCGATATTCTGGTGGGTAAGATTACGCCGAAGAGCGAAACCGAACTGGCTCCGGAAGAACGGCTGCTGCGCGCCATTTTTGGTGAAAAAGCCGCCGATGTCCGCGATACTTCACTCAAAGCACCGTCGGGAACGTACGGTATTGTGATGGACGTCAAGGTTTCTTCAAAGAACAACAACGCAGCGGCGGTCGCCGGCGGCAGCGCGCCGACGGACCTAAAGAAGCTCCAGGGCGAAATTCAGGACCGCCATGAAGATGTGGTGGCTCAGCTGACGGAAGATCTGACGGAGTCGCTTTCGAACATTCTGCTCGGTGAAAAGATTCCGCTGGATGTGATTAATGCGCAGAACAAGGATGTCATCATTCCAGCCAACCGTAAGATCACCAAAACGCTGCTGCGTAAGCTGGCGGCGAATTATGAGCACGTCGAAATTGATCCCAGTCCGATCCGTATCAAGATCATGGGCATCATTGATGAGTACCGCACCAAGTTCAACGAAGCGAAGGAAGACAAAGACCGTTCGCTGGACCGCGCCGGAAGCGGCGAGGAGATGGACGCCGGGATCGTCAAGTCGGTGAAGGTTTACATTGCCACCAAGAAGAAGCTTTCGGTGGGCGACAAAATGGCTGGACGCCACGGTAATAAGGGGGTTATCTCCCGTATCGTATCGGATGAGGATATGCCGTTCCTTCCGGACGGAACTCCGGTGGATGTGGTGCTCAATCCGTTGGGTGTACCTTCCCGTATGAACGTGGGTCAGGTTCTTGAAACACACTTGGGCTGGGCCTGTAAGCATCTTGGCATTTATGCGTCCACGCCGATTTTTGATGGGATCTCAGAGAAACAGTTTCGTAATCTGCTCGGAGAAGCTGGTCTTGCTGAAGACGGCAAGACGGTTCTTTACGACGGACGTACCGGCGAGCGCTTTGAACAACGTGTTGTTGTGGGAGTCATGTATATCCTGAAACTGCACCACTTGGTCAGCGAAAAGATTCACGCCCGTGCGGTTGGTCCTTATTCGCTCGTTACGCAGCAGCCGCTCGGCGGTAAGGCGCAGTACGGCGGTCAGCGCTTCGGGGAAATGGAAGTGTGGGCTCTCGAGGCTTACGGTGCGGCGCATGCGCTGCAGGAAATTCTGACGGTGAAGAGTGATGATATTGCCGGGCGTACGAAGATGTACGAGGCTATTGTGAAGGGTGAAAACGTCCTCGACTCGGGCCGGCCGGAATCGTTCAATGTTTTGATCAAGGAACTACAGGGTCTCGGCCTCAACTTCCAAGTAAAAAACAAGGACGGCGAGCCTTTATCCACCATCTAGCATCCGCATTACACGATCACTATTTCTAGCCCGCAGGAGGTAATACCCGTGGAAAATATGTCAAGCAGCGTTGCCGATATCTTTGGAATGAATCAGAGGGAACAGCACGACTACGCGAGCATTACGCTCGCGTCGCCGGAGGCCATCCGCTCATGGAGTCATGGAGAGGTGCGCAATCCAGAAACCATTAACTACCGGACATTTAAGCCCGAAAAGGGCGGTCTGTTCTGTGAACGGATCTTTGGCCCGACCAAAGACTGGGAAGGTTCGTGCGGTAAGGATAAACGCATTAAGCATAAGGGCGGAATCTGCGACCG
>CAYOBH010000117.1:6763-8428 GCA_964402125.1 uncultured Verrucomicrobiota bacterium | reverse complement strand
CATAATCTTCAATCTTAATACCGCGACGGGGATGTCGAGACGATCATGAATTGGCTCGCAGAGCCAACGCTACAACTGTGAAAAAAGATAGGCAGGCTGGCGCAAAGCCCTTCTTGAGTTTGCGACAGAGATCCCTGCGGTACGGGGGGTGCAAGGCAGGCAGGGATGCCCGCGGTACGCACGGAGCAGGCAGGGATGTCTACCCCACGACGATGCAACTTTTTTCCTCTGTCACACTCAATCGGAGAAGTCAGAGGCCTCCGTCAATTCAAATGGTAAGATTGGGATTAAAGAATGAAAAATGTAGTTCGGGTTGCAATTATCCGGAGGCGCTGTAGGTTTGTCTGCCTATCGGGTGATTTTTAAGGCAGGGAATGAGATGAGAAAACCATTTTTGTATATTGTGTTTTGCGTCGGATGGCTTGCTGCAGCGGAGATCCGGGCCGAAACAAGGAGCGTTAAGACGGTTACCTTTAAAACGGGCAACGAATATGATGCGTCTCGGCAGTCGAACGCGGTGGATAAGAGTGCCGGATTTGATGCGGCCAACTCGACGGGTGTGGGTCGGAATAAAGAGTTAGTCTTCGGGGTAAACGATTTTTCGGAACTGTTTTCCCTTGCGGCGGCCAACGGCTTCGGCGGCGTTGTGGATTTTGACGGCGATGTGATTCTGACAGAATCCGGTTCAACCTCATTTGTGGCCAACATGGGGCGCAAGACGCTTCGAGTCACAACTTCGAAGCCCGTCTGTACGGATTTGGATGTTGATTCCTCTCCCATTTCCGGACCCGGTAGATTGGGCGGAGTGGGCTTTCTTTCGCGTGCTTTTTTGGAAGACGGGACACCGCCTGAGTCGGTAGATCTGGAATTTACCTGGAAAGAATCCGGGTTTGCCTCGGGCGAGCATGTGCGGGCGGTGGCCGGTACCATTCTGGGGATAAGCTTTGGCAATCTGCCGGAGGATAAATGGATTATGAAAGCGTTGCTGGATAATGGGGATGTGATTGCTGCAACCGCTCCGGTGAATGCAAAAAACGGCGATGGATTGGACGATACCTTTTTCGGAATATATGCGCCGGAAGGGCGGTATATCGTCGGCGTTTCTTGGATGAATAATCATGCGCCTTCGATCACGAACCATGTTTCCTGCGGGCTCGATGATTTTGCCTTCCTTACCAGCAGTAAAAGCTTTGTGATTCCAAAGAAGGATGTGCTCTATGGGGATGACCTTGTCGAAACCAATGAGTTGGTTTCTGCAATCCATACGGTCGATTCTGTGGAGGTCGAGCCGGACTCGCTCGGCGGAGATCCCTCTATTCTCTTCGGTTTTGATAAACCGAATCAGGGCGGTTCTTCCACCAATGCGCTTCCAGATCTATCTCCGGCGGATGAAACCGACTATTCTGCACTGTTTGGATCGGATCGGCCGGGCGGCAGACGATTGTCTCCATCGACGAATCGCAACGATTCGTCGGTGGGAGCCGTCGAGAGCGAGAGCACTACAACTAAAGAGAATAGTTCGGGTTCTGATTATTCCGCTCTGTTTGGCTCTGATCGCCTGAGACGCTGATTTTTTCGCGATCTTTCTGATTTATTTTAATGCGAGTGGTAGAGTAAAACATCCGCGAGTTTGGCAGTGATCTGCCCCGTGAAATGAATTGGCTC
>CAYOBH010000117.1:0-6663 GCA_964402125.1 uncultured Verrucomicrobiota bacterium | reverse complement strand
GAATTGGCTCGCAGAGCCAACGCTACAACGATGGTGGATTGCGCAACGTGTAGGGTCGGCTCTACGAGCCGATGTTTTGGTGTAGCGTCGGCTCTGTGAGCCGATGTGTTGGTGTAGCGTCGGCTCTGTGAGCCGAAAATGAAGTTGAGCAGAAGCAACAGGAGATCAAACTATGCCGCCTAGAATCAAAGGAACTCCGCCGCGTCTTGATCAGGTTTTTCAGAAGTATGATCCGCCGCTCTATTTCGTGACGTTCAATACGCTGCATCGGCGGCCGGTGTTGGCGCGGCGGGAGGTTTTTGACGCTTTTCTTGCTTATGCTCAAAAGAATGCCGATCAAGGTCGGGCGACAGGTCGATTTGTAATCATGCCGGATCACATTCATCTTTTTGTCCGTATCGGACATGAGGCGCGGCTGAATGATTTTATCCGTCTGCTCAAACAGTCGCTGACGAAATGCCTCCGGCCGCTGGATGTGGACGGGGAAATTTGGCAACCCGGTTTTTTTGATCGCCTGCTGCGTCATTCCGAGAGTTATTTTGAGAAGTGGAATTATGTTCGGGAAAATCCGGTGCGTGCGGGGTTGGTTGAGCATGCTGATGATTGGTTGTGGCAGGGTGGTTCGGATTGATCGAGTGTGATACGGAGCGGGATGATTGGCTCGCAGAGCCAACGCTACAACGATGGTGGATTGTGCAACGTGTAGGGTCGGCTCTATGAGCCGATGTGTTGGTGTAGGGTCGGCTCTGTGAGCCGATGTTTTGGTGTAGCGTCGGCTCTGTGAGCCGAAACCGATTTACAGCAGGAGATCGAACCTGCGCCTACTTCACAACAAAGGAGTGCTTTCCGGAGCCGACGTTGTCGATGTAGAGCGTGCCGTTTTCCTTCTGCGGCGTGATAGGCTCACCATCAAATAAAACCACGGCGTTGCGGTTTGGAAATCCCGGAAGTCCGACTTTTGCGGTCATGTTGGCGGGGAGTTCCACATCCATAAAGTAGCGCTGGCCTTGATTCTCGATCTTAACCTCAATGGGGCCCCTGATCGTGGGCACTTTGCCTTGAATCTTTCTGAGCGAAGCGGTTTGAGGTTGAATTAACGCCTTTCCAAAACCTGCTTCAAGCGGGCGGACACCGATCAGATAGCGGGAAATGATATTGGCCGGTGCGGCACCCCAAGCGTGGTTCCAATCCTGATTGGGTTTATATTCGTTGTCCCACGCCTCCATCGTGATCGTTGAGCCTTCGCGGAGCATGTTCACCCAGCTGCGTTTCCCGGTGGAGGTCATCAGGTTGAGCGCGGCTTGGGCTTCGCCGGCGTTATACAAACCTTCGAGCAGATATTGTGCGCCATAGACACTACAGGCCATGCCGCGCGAAATGACAAAGTCTGCCACCGATTTTTTGTATTCTTCCGGGACGAGGCCGACAGCGAGCGGGAACATGTTGGCGTGTAGCGCAGAGTGGGAGGAGCCTTCGCCGTCGATGTAGATTCCTCTTTGTCGGTTAAGCAGGACTTCGTTGAAGCGCTGCTTCAGTCGCGCGGCTTTGGCTTTGTATTCCTCTGACTCATCCGTTTTGCCCAGCGCTGATGCCATGTCGGACATCTGACAGAGATTGAGGTAGTAAAGGGCGTTGATAACCGTATTGATTTCGCGGCGGTCGTATCCGTCGCGCTCGCCCTCCGGCCAATCGACAATGTCGTCGCGGGTTTCCGGGCCGTCGGTTTTGAGCAGGCCATCTTCGCGCGCACGCCACTCCAGCGTTTTTTGCTGTTTAAGGATTACGTAGTTTTTCTCCAGCGATTCCGTGTTGCCTGTATACATCCAGTCGGCCCAAGCCATCATGACGGAGTGCTGCTTCCATTCGGTCGGCCAAGTGGAGTGGGTAAGCAGATACTCGTGGCTGTAGCGCGCAAGGGAAAATTCGCGGTCGGCGGCATAGTGCGAGAGTTGATTGATGTAGGCGTCCGCCTCGTAGGGGATGCGTTCGCGGTCGCCATCTACATAAACACCCGAGAAGCTGGTGGCTTTCATACTGTATTTGCACAGGTTCCAAACCTGGTTGAGAATGTTGTTGTCAGATTCAAAATAGGCGGCCTGGTGGTCGAACGGATAATGAATCACGACGCGTTTGAACATATCGGTTTTAATGCGCGGCGGGCAGTTTTCAATGAAGACATAGCGGAAGGGCGCGATCACGCCGATCTCTTCCGGAAGTTTAATCGCATCCGGTCCGGTATTTTGCTCATCCTTCGGCGGATGAATGTCGATTTGATTGTCGCCTTGTTTCAGGGTGGTTTCGACGCGGTAGTAGCGGATGGTTCCGCCGGGCGCGGCGTCAATGCCGTCTTCCGATCCTTTTTCCGCAAAGTGAATGGTGATGTCGCGATCACCTTCAGGACTCGGGAGGTTGAGGCGCAGAAAGCCAAAAGCGTCCTGTCCAAAGTCGAGCAGGCAGTTTTCGTTGTGTTGTCGAATCAGTACCGGAGCCTGCTCGGTCTGGCAGAGGGCATAGCGCGAGGTCGTGGTCTCATCCGAGGGATCGCCCATGACGAAAACCTGCGTTGCCGACCAATCGCTGAGTTCGCCGTGGTTGGTCCGTGTTCTGACTTTCCAAAAGACGATCTGGCCGGGAACCAGCGGTTGGCCGCCGTACGGCACATTAATCGACTGGTTCGACGGAACCTCTCCGCTGTCCCATAAATCGGCTTTTCCGGGAGCGAGCAAACGCGAGCGTCCAGCGACAAGCAGATGATAGCTTGTCTGTAAAGCATTGGATTTTTCAGAGGGCACGATCCAGCTGAACTCGGGGGTAAAGTCAACGACATTGGCGATGCTGGTCCCCTGAAGGAATTCCACCATTAAGCCTCCCGGCGGAGTTTTTACCGTGCTGCACGATTGAGCGCTCAAGAAGAGACCGAGAGCAAAGCCGGACGATAAAATAATCTGAAATGTTCTCATGCTGAAATCCTCATTTAATTGAAGCTGTAAAACCAGTCGCGATTTATAGCAGTGATTGCGCCGCAGCGGAAGTTTGTTTTCGTCTGGATTACGCCATTGCATCGCTTGGGCGATCTCAGTATAAAACCCGCTTGTTTTGCCAAATTATATAGCCCCGCCTTACAGTCGGAAAAAGGAAGTTTCATTATGACATCGAAAGAGATCCGCCAGTCGTTTCTGGATTTTTTTGAATCAAAGCAGCACACCATCGTGAAATCGGCGAGCCTGATGCCCGATGCGCCCAATCTGCTCTTTACCAACGCGGGCATGAACCAGTTTGTTCCGATCTTCTTGGGGCAGGCCAACTGTCCTTACACACCGGGTCGAGCGGCTGACACGCAGAAATGCATTCGCGCAGGCGGAAAGCATAACGACCTTGAGGATGTTGGAGCCGATACTTATCACCACACCTTCTTTGAGATGCTGGGAAATTGGTCGTTCGGCGACTATTTCAAACAGGAGGCCATCGATTGGGCGTGGGAACTGCTCGTTAAGGTCTGGGGGTTCCCTGTGGATCGGCTCTACGCCACCTACTTCGGCGGCGACGATAAATCTGCGGCTGACCTCGAAGCAAAGAAACTCTGGCTCCGCTATCTGCCTGAAGAGCGCGTAGTGCCCGGAAACCGCAAAGATAATTTCTGGATGATGGGCGATACCGGCCCCTGCGGTCCCTGCTCAGAAGTCCATATCGATCTGACGCCCAACGGCGACGGCGGCGCGGCGCTCGTGAATGCCGGAACCGCACAGTGCATCGAAATCTGGAATCTTGTCTTTATCCAGTTTAACGCCAATCCCGATGGTTCTTACACGCCGCTGCCAGCCGCGCATGTCGATACCGGCATGGGCTTCGAGCGCGCCTGCTCGGTCATTCAGTGCACCCATAACTTTAGCGATTTCTCGGGCGTTATTTCCAACTATGAAACCGATGTCTTTACCCCGATCTTCCGCACGTTGGAGGAGTTGAGTGGAAAGAAATACGCCAGCACGATGACCGATCCGGTGGATGTGGCGTTCCGCGTGATTGCCGACCATATACGCTGCCTTTCTTTCGCGATTGCTGACGGCATTATTCCTTCGAACGAAGGCCGCGGCTATGTGCTGCGTCGTATTCTGCGCCGCGCCGTGCGTGTTGGCCGTAATCTGGGATTCCGCGAGCCCTTCTTCTTTAAGCTCGCAGAAACTGTGGCCGAAAACTTTGGCGAAGCATTTCCTGAGCTGCGCAAAAATCTAGGCCGCGTAACAAAAACGCTGAAGGCGGAAGAAGAGTCCTTTAACCGTACGCTCGATCGCGGCATTGAACTGTTCGATCAGGTTGCTAGTAGTCTGGCTGATAAAATGTTTCCGGCGGATGAAGCCTTCAAGCTCTACGATACTTTTGGTTTCCCGATCGACTTGACGGAAGTAATGGCCCGCGAACGCGGTTTCAGCGTGGACACCGAAGGATTTGAAAAGCTGATGGAAGAGCAGCGCGCGCGCGCTCGTGCGGACTACAAGAGCAAGAAGTCGGTCGTTATGGCCGAAGGCGGGGCTATTGATGCGGAGCCGACCGTCTTTGTCGGCTATGAAACGACTACGTGTGAAGCCGAGGTGGTCGATGTGTTGGAGGGGACAGTGATCCTCAAGGAGTCGCCGTTTTATCCCGAGTCCGGCGGTCAGGAGGGTGATCACGGAACGCTCAAGGCCGCCGGCGTCGAATTCCGGGTGACCGATACACAGAAGTCGCCCGACGGCATTATCCTTCATTCCGGCGAGTGGATTTCCGGAACGCTGCAGAAGGGCGACCGCGTGACGGCAAGCGTGTGCGAAGGCCGCCGTGATAAGATTCGCCGGAACCATACGTCCACGCATCTGCTCAATCAGGCGCTGCGCGAAGTGGTCGATTCAACGATCAAGCAGGCCGGATCGCTCGTTTCGCCCGGTTACCTGCGTTTTGACTTTAATTATTTTGAAGCGGTTAAGCCTGCTCAGCTACGCGAAATTGAGCGCGTGGTGAATACACAGATTCTAAAAAATACGCGGGTCGGTATTCAGGAAATGGCACTGGCCGAGGTGCAGAAAGCCGCCGATATTCAGGCGGTGTTCGACGATAAATACGGCGAAACCGTCCGTGTGGTTTCGGTCGGCGACTTCAGCAAAGAGCTGTGCGGCGGAACGCATGTTTGTGCAACCGGCGAGATCGGTCAGTTTCGTATTGTCTCCGAATCGTCCGTCGCGGCGGGTATTCGCCGTATTGAAGCGGTCACCGGGATGGATGCGTTGGCGTGGAGTGCGGAAGAGCATGAACTGCTCAGTGGACTGAGCCAAAGCCTCAGCGTGAAGCCGAGCGACCTGCCGGAGCGCATTAAGGCGTTGGCCGATCAGGTGAAAGCGGCTGAAAAGCAGTTGAAAGAAGCGCGCATGAAGGCCGCGGTCCACGGCATTGAAGCGCTCCTCTCAAAAGTTGAACACATTACGCTCACGGACAAGGTTGACCATATGCCGCTGCTCGCGGCCACCGCCGGAGAAGTGCCAATGGATGCGCTGCGCGAGCTGATGGACCGTCTGCGCCAAAAACTGGAAAGCGGCGTGATCATTCTCGGCAGCCACGCCGACGGCAAAGCCTGCTTTATGTGCTCCGTCAGTGACGATCTAGTAAAGAAGGGCATCCACGCTGGTAAGCTGATCGGCGCAGTTGCCAAACTCGCGGACGGCGGGGGCGGCGGAAAGCCCGACAAGGCCCAAGCCGGCGGTAAAGATGGCTCCAAGGTCGCGGATGCGATCAAGGCCGTCCGACAACTGCTGAAGGAAATGCACAGCTGATCCTTTTTGTCGCATTGAATAATTTTAATGAATGAAAAAGTTGCCGTTTTGCGGTGGGTATTTTTTCATTTTTTTTCAAATGCGAAGATCCTTCGGGACGTATCCATAGTGAAAATGGCGTAGGGCATACGCCGGAGTTCCAAAACTAAATCGGGATTGAGCTATGAAAAAGAGATATGGAAAAAGAACGAGCAAGGTAAACAAGGGTGCGCCCAGCGGATTTATCATTAGTCTGCTTTTCCACGCTGCTGTGATTGCGGTAGCTGTTACTTTTGTGGTTATTGAGATTATGATTCCGGAGAAGAATATATTTGTGGAAGCACCGACGATGCCACGACCGACTATGATTCGTAAAAGGCTGAATGTTAAGATCAATAGAAGTTCCTCGCCCGCGTCGGCATCGCGCATTGTGGCTAAGGTTCCAGATCCCAAAATGGCCGAAATTTCCATTCCTGATCTGACAGGAAACGGAGATAGTCTGATGGACGGAATCGGCGGAATCGAAAGCCGTGGGTTTGTGATGCCCGATCCCAACAGAGTACCTAACCTGATTGGCGATCCCATAACGACCGGAAATGATTTAGAGGTTACCTTCTATAGTTTAGGCCGAACCCGTAGTGGGGCTAAACGCCAAATAGCTGAAACGGAATATTTTAATATTATTCGTGAATTTGTGGAAACGGGTTGGGACACCTCCACGTTGAAGAGATATTACCGTTCTGCCGGGAAGCTTTATGCTCAATGTATAGCCATTCCGAAAGTTATGTCCATTGTGGGTCCCCTCTCTTTCGGGGAGTCTGATTATATGGCAAACGCCAGCCGCTGGGCGGCGCATTATCGCGGAAAAATTACGCATAAGGACGGG
>CAYOBH010000116.1:0-8537 GCA_964402125.1 uncultured Verrucomicrobiota bacterium | reverse complement strand
GCGAAACCGGGTTTCCTGCCATCTCGACTGGCCTTACGGAACTGACTTGCGCCCCCTACGTATTTCACCAACAGGAAGATGTTGATTTGCAGGGGTAGATTGACTATTAACTCGCGGCTCAGATTTCTTTTGTTCTCACATAAAACCAACGACGATTACTATGAAAAAAAAACCGATATTCCGCCTTTTTGTGCTCACCGGACTCCTGCTCTCCTGCTCCACCTTTTGGGGATGCAAAGAAAAGAGTGATCAAAAGAAGCAGACGGAAGAAAAAGTAGTTTCCCGACTCATGGTTGAATTTGATGAAGAGCGCGCTTTCAGAGAAGTAGAAGATCTGATCGAGTTTAGCCCGCGTGATGCCGGAACGCGCGGAGCAAGTTTAGCGGCAAACCATATTCTTAGTCGTCTGACCGAATTTGGAATTCAGGCAGCAATGGATACGTTTGAAGACAACACCCCGCATGGAGTAAAGACGTTCCATAATGTTGTCGGGAAAATCCCTGGAACAGACGGCCACTGGATTATTCTCGGCTCGCACTTTGACACCATGTCGGGTATCCCTAATTTTCAGGGAGCAAACGACAGCGGATCAAGCACCGGAATTCTTCTGGAAATAGCCCGCATACTCAAAAATACTCAACCCCGAACCGGAATTGTTTTTGCATTCTTCGACGGCGAAGAAGCGGTGGCTGGATACGTTCAGGGCGATGGGCTCCATGGAAGCCGTCATATGGCTCAACAATTATTGATTTCCGGGGAGCGCCAATTTATCAAGGCGATGATTCTGATGGATATGGTTGGAGACAGCGATCTGAATATAACCGTTCCGCAAAACGGCACCACAGAACTCAAAAAGGTGCTGCTGCATTCTGCGAACACAGTCGGACTTCGCGATTATGTCACCCTAAAGACCACCGACATCACCGATGACCACAAACCTTTTCTGGAAGTCGGCATCCCGGCGATCGACCTTATTGACTTTCGGTTTGGTTCTGCGCCGGGACTTAATGACTATTGGCACACAGAAAATGACCGGATGGAACACATCTCAGCGGAAAGTCTAAAAATCACCGGAACCATTGTGCTTGAAATGGTTAGAAACCTTGCGTTTGAAACGGGCAGATAAATTTGAAGAGAATGAGCTAAATATGGCATGAATGGAGCTTGTACATAGGACATCAATCCATTTATATCGATAGCTCTTTTTTATAAAAAACCGGAGAAAAACATGGCCGAAGAACTAAAGCACCTGATCGAACAGATCCAAAAAGAGGGCGTTGATAAAGCCAGAGAAGAGGCCGAAACGATCATCTCCCAGGCAAAGGAAAAAGCCGCCAAAACCGTCTTAGAGGCAGAATCCAAAGCCAGAGAAATCGTGGCCCATGCGAAGACCGAATCCGCAGCATTTGCCGCACGGTCCACTAAAACACTGGAACAGGCTGCACGCGACCTGCTGATTACCGTGGGTCAAGGCTGCGCCAAGGTGGCTGCGGCCACACTGGGGAAAATGGTGGAAACCACGCTTTCCGGCGACTTTTTACAGGCCCTCATCCTTAAGGCGATCGAGGACAAGAGCGGCGACCTTACGGTGAGCGTGAGCGAAGCCGACAAAGAAGCACTCGCTGCGTTCTGCGCACAGGCGGCCCGAAAGAGCGGAAACCAAATCTCGCTGGAAGCCGATACGGAAATCCTCAGCGGATTCAGGGTCTCCTTTAAGGATAATAATGTTTATCTCGACTACACGGGAGAAGCTATTGCTGAGGCGCTGAGCGCATTCCTCCGTCCGGAGTTGGCGAAGATCGTCAGTAACGTCGTCCGAGAACAAGCCAACGCCTAACCGGAACTGCCTTATGGCCTACTATTCACTTGTAGCCAGTTTGCCGCACCTCAAGATCGGGGACGAGCCCCCGTTCTCTACGGAGGAATATGTTGAGAAGTGTGCACAATGGATCACTGAGCGCGAGGTCCATGTTCTGGAGCGCATTCTGTGGAACAAGCACGCAGATCTGGCCTGCCCCATCTGCAAAAAATGGTTCAATCTTGAAACACAACTCCGTAACGCGATCGCGCGCCATCGCGGACAAAAGCTGGGCGTCGAATTTAAGGAATACCTCCAACCGCACGACGGATTCAGCGGTCAGCTTGAGCAATATGTGACCGATGCGTTTACCCGCAACGATCCGATCGAGCTGGAAGAAGAGCTCGACCGTGCGCGCTGGCAAATGGCAGAGGAGATGATCGGTCAGAATCCATTCGATTTTTTGAAGGTGGTCGCATACGGCATTCAATTGAGCATTGTCGAACGCTGGAACAACATGAACGTGCACACGGGTAAAGAAAAGCTGGAAGCCGTCATCACAGCGAATACGGAAAAGGAAAAGACCGCAGACTCCGAGTAGCGCTGCGGTTGCTGTTTTTTAGGGATAGAGGATAGACATCATGAGTAAAAACATCGGGAAAATCGTCGGGGTGAACGGCAACCTGCTGAAGGTTGAATTCGAAAACCCCGTTATCCAGAACGAGGTAGCCTACGCCTGTGTCGGCGGCGGCGACCTTAAACTAAAATCGGAAGTCATTCGTATTCGCGGCAACACGGCCGAGCTTCAGGTGTTTGAGGACACCGTCGGCCTGAAAGTTGGCGATCCGGTTGAATTTACAGGCAACCTGCTTTCCGTTGAACTTGGACCGGGCCTGCTGACGCAGGTTTTTGACGGCCTGCAAAACCCGCTTCCGGCTCTGGCGGAAGAGTGCGGATTCTTCCTCCAGCGCGGAACGTACCTCGATCCCTTGCCCCGCGACACCAAATGGGCTTACACACCGACGGCCAAAGTCGGCGATACCGTCATTGCGGGCGATACGTTGGGCACTGTTCCTGAAGGTCTGTTTACGCACCGCATTATGGTTCCGTTTAATCTCCGAGGAAAATGGACGATCGATAGCCTCAAAGAAGCGGGCGAATACACCGTGACCGAAGTAATCGCGACGCTCAAAGACGACAAGGGCAACACCCGCGACTGTCAGCTCATGCAGGTATGGCCGGTAAAAATGCCGATCAAGTGCTATTCCGAACGCCTGCGTCCAACCGAATCGATGGCGACTAAACAGCGTATCGTCGATACTTTCTTCCCGGTGGCCAAAGGCGGAACGTACTGTATTCCGGGGCCGTTCGGAGCCGGCAAGACCGTGCTTCAGCAGGTCACGTCCCGTCATGCGGAAGTCGACGTGGTCATTATTGCCGCCTGCGGCGAACGCGCCGGTGAGGTGGTGGAAACGCTCCGCGAGTTCCCTGAACTGACCGACCCGCGTACCGGAAAATCGCTGATGGAACGTACGATGATCATTTGCAATACCTCGTCCATGCCGGTGGCCGCCCGCGAAGCGTCGGTTTACACTGGAGTGACACTGGCGGAATACTATCGCCAGATGGGCCTCGATGTTCTTCTGCTGGCCGACTCCACCTCCCGCTGGGCGCAGGCGCTGCGGGAAATGTCGGGTCGTCTGGAAGAAATCCCGGGCGAAGAAGCGTTCCCTGCCTATCTGGAATCGGTGATTGCCTCTTTCTATGAACGCGGCGGCGTGGTTCGCCTCAACGACGGCTCCATCGGATCTGTTACCATCGGCGGAACCGTTTCTCCGGCGGGCGGCAACTTTGAAGAACCAGTAACGCAGGCCACGCTCAAGGTGGTCGGCGCATTCCATGGTCTCTCGCGTGCGCGCTCCGATGCCCGCCGCTATCCGGCCATTGACCCGCTGGACTCGTGGAGCAAATACCCCAGCGTCGTCGATGAGGACGAAGTAGCAAAAGCCCGTCAGGTGCTGCGCGACGGCGGCGAAGTGAATCAGATGATGAAGGTGGTCGGCGAAGAAGGCACATCGATCGACGACTTTATTCTCTACATGAAGTCGGAATACATCGACAACACCTACCTGCAACAGAACGCCTTTGTCGAGGCCGACGCCGCCACTTCAGTGGAGCGTCAGAACTATGTTTTCGACAAGCTCCTCAAGGTGCTCGACACCAAGATGAAGTTTTCCGACAAAGGCCAGTGCCGCAGCTTTTTCCAGAAACTCACCCAGACCTGTAAGGACTGGAACGGCACCGAATTTCAATCGGACGAATTTAAAAACATTGAAGAGCAGATGACTAAAGCGCTCGCGGAGGTTTCGGACTATGCAGAATAAAGTTTATCACCGGATCGAACAGATCACCGGCAATGTCATCGTGGTGAAAGCCGACAATGTCATTAACGGCGAGCTTGCGCAGGTGGATTCCGCGCAGGGTGTGTCGCTCGCGCAGGTGATCCGACTTGAAAAAGAAAATGTCTACCTGCAGGTCTTTGCCGGCGGACGCGGGGTCGGCACCGACGCAAAGGTCCGTTTTCTCGGCCGCACCATGCAGGTGCCCTTTTCCGAAAACCTGCTCGGTCGCGTATTCACCGGCTCCGGCGAACCGCGCGACAAAGGCCCCGCCATTAAAGAAAACATGATTGAAATCGGCGGACCCTCGGTCAATCCGGCCAAGCGCATTATTCCGCGCAACATGGTGCGTACGGGTATCCCGATGATTGACGTCTTCAACACGCTGGTGGAATCGCAGAAGCTGCCGATTTTTTCCGTGGCCGGCGAACCCTATAACGAACTGCTCGCGCAGATCGCGCTGCAGGCCGAAGTGGACGTCATTATTCTCGGCGGCATGGGCCTGAAGCACGACGACTATCTTTACTTCCGCGACAAGCTGGATGAAAGCGGTGCGCTCTCGCGTACGGTGATGTTCGTTCACACCGCTTCCGACCCGACCGTTGAATGTCTGCTCGTTCCGGACGTCTCGCTGGCCGTGGCCGAAAAATATGCGCTCGAAGACAAGCGCGTACTGGTGCTGCTGACCGATATGACCAACTTTGCCGACTCGATGAAGGAAGTGGCGATTACCATGGAGCAGATTCCGTCGAACCGTGGTTATCCTGGCGACCTTTACTCCCAGCTCGCTGCCCGTTACGAAAAAGCAGTGGACTTCGAAGGCAGCGGCTCCATCACCGTTCTGGCGGTGACCACGATGCCGGGCGACGATGTAACGCACCCGGTTCCGGACAACACCGGCTACATTACCGAGGGTCAGTTCTACCTCAAAAACGGCCGCATTGAGCCGTTTGGTTCACTCTCGCGCCTGAAACAACAGGTGAACAGCCGTACGCGCGACGACCATCGCACCATCATGGACACCATGATTCAGCTCTACGCATCCTACAAGGAAACGCTGGAAAAGCAGTCGATGGGTTTCCGTATGTCCGATTGGGACAGCAAGCTGCTTAAATACGGAGAAAAATTTGAAGACAGTATGATGAACATTACCGTCAACACCCCGCTCGAAGAGGCGCTCGACAACGGCTGGAAAATCATGGCCGACTGCTTTGAGCCGGCAGAAACCGGGATTGCGTCAAAGTACACCGACAAATATTGGCCCAAGTAAGGGCGGGAAGCATCCCGCCCATACCCAAAGGCAAAAACATGGCGAAGATAAAACTTACTAAAAACGAACTGAAAGCCCAGCGCGACGCACTGAAGCGGTTCAGCCGCTATCTGCCGACGCTCCAGCTCAAGAAGCAGCAGCTCCAGATGGAAATGCGTCGACTGGATCAGGAGATTCTGGATAAGCGCGATGAGGAGCAGGAAGCAAGAGCCACGCTGAGTTCATGGATACAGCTCTATTCCGAACCGATCGATCTCGGTCCCTATGCCGAGCTGGAAGAGCTGAAGACCTCGATCGGGAATATTGCCGGGGTGAATATTCCCGTGCTCGACAGTCTGGTCTTTAAGCAGGTCGCATGGAATCTGTTTGAAACCAGCCCGTGGGTCGACACAGGTATTGAAAGGCTAAAACAGCTCACCCGTCTGCGCGTTGAACGCCAGATTCTTGAGGAGCAGCATCGTCTGCTGGGCGAAGAGCTACGGACCACCACGCAGCGCGTGAACCTGTTCGAAAAGGTAAAAATTCCGGAGGCCAAGGAAAACATTCGCGTGATCCGTATCTTCATGGGCGACCAGCAGACCGCCGCCGTCGCCCGCTCCAAAATCGCCAAGGGGAAAAGCGCATGATCGTTAAGATGAAAAAATTGACGCTCCTGTGCACCCGGGCGCAACAGGAGGAAACCCTCAAGAAACTGCGGGATCTCGAAGTCCTTCACGTCACGCACATCAACGCACCGGAAGGCGTCCAGCTGGAGCAAGCCCGCAACCACCTGCTCTATGTCCAGCGCGCCAAGGAAGTCCTTCAGGCCCGCCCTGCAGCGGACCCGAGCGGAAACAAAGATCCCCATCTTTTGGTCGACGCCGTATGGAAGCTGATTCATAAGGAAAAAGAGCTCAAGGAAACCCTTCAGGCACTTGAGCACGAACACGAACGTATTCTGCCGTTTGGCGACTTTGAGCCTCGCGAAATTGAAAAACTGAACGAGCAGGGCCTCTTTGTAAAACTCTACGAGCTGCCTGTAAAAAACCCGCCGGAGATTCCTGAAGGCGTTGCCGTCAAAGAAATTTCAACCAATAAAAACACGGCCTATGTGTTGGCGGTCGGTCGTTCCGAGTTTTCTATTCCGGCCCATGAAGTGCGACTGCCCGACCGTTCGCTGGCGCGCATCGAACACCACATTGAGAAAACAAAAACCGAACTTGAAGAAACCGAGGCCGAGTTTCAGAAATATGCCTGCGACAAGCATCTAGCCGAACAAATCGTCAACGAGGCGGCTGATAGCGTCGCCTTTCTTGAAGTGCTCAAAGGCATGGGATCAGAAGAGGCGGTCGTCTATCTCAAAGGCTTCTACCCCATCGACCGCGAAATGGACATCGTCTCGGCCGCCGAAGAAAACGGCTGGGGCTATAACATGGAAGACGTCTCCGACGACGATCACCCCCCCACGCTCCTCCGTAATCCGAAATGGGTCAGTCCAATCACGGCGGCGCTTAAACTTATCGATGTTGTACCGGGATACCGCGAACTGGATGTCAGTGCCCTTTTCCTGATCTTCCTCAGCATCTTCTTTGCATTCATCGTCGGAGACGGTGGGTACGGACTGCTCTTCCTCGGATTGACGATTTTCGGAAAATTCAAGGCAAAGAGGAAGAACGCCTCACAGACAGGACTGAATCTGATGCTGATTATGAGTACGGCGACGATCCTATTTGGTGCTCTGACGGGAAACTATTTCGGCATCAAGCTCAAATATCTCCCCAAACCGCTTCTCATGCTGACCAATTCCTACATGACGGGACAAGTATCGCATCATGTTTGGGATGCGGATCTGGCGGCGAACCACATCATGTTCATTTGCTTCTCGATCGCTGTGGTCCATCTTTCGATTGCACATGCTTGGAACATAGTGCGTAAAATCAATTCGCCCGCCTTTTTAGTGGATCTCGGATGGTTGTGTTGCACTTGGTCATTGTACAGCATCGTTCTGGAGCTTGTTCTTAGCATTGAGCTGCCTCCCATGATCCAGACGGTCAAGATCCCTCTACTTGGAACCGGAGCCACATGCGTCGCGATCGGTCTCCTTCTTACGAAATCATACATCGGTATCATTACACTCTTTCTCAACATCATCAGCAATTTCGTAGACATCATTTCCTACATCCGCCTCTATGCAGTAGGGGCAGCATCGCTCTCCGTGGCCCAGGCTTTCAACGAAATGGCTGCGGGTGTTGGATTCCACGGGTTTAACTCGCTAGGTGCAGCACTCATTTTATTTGCAGGCCACGCCCTAAATATCGTTCTCGCGGCCATGGGCGTCATGGTTCACGGCATTCGGCTGAATACCTTGGAGTTTTCAGGCCATGCTGGTGTCGAATGGGCGGGCATACACTTCAATCCCTTCAGGAAAACAAACAATAACCTTTAACTAAAAGAATCGACCAACAGGAGGAAATATAATGGAAGCGACATTAGCACAAGCACTCATTAAGATGGCTGGAACAGCAGCATTTTCCATTGCTGCCATTGGATCCGCACTGGGAACAGGAACCGCCGCCATGGCAGGTATCGGCGCATGGAAAAAATGCTACCTGCAAGGAAAGGCAGCACCCTTTATTTTGCTCGTCTTCATCGGAGCACCACTGTCGCAGACCATCTACGGACTGCTTATGCTTATCAATTTCAACAAGATTGCCGCCAGTATCACCAGCGATCCCGCCGTGGCAGCTATCTGGCCAGCGGTTTTGGGCGCAGGTATTCTTGGAGGATTAGCGGTTGGCATATCTGCTTGGTATCAAGGAAAGGTGTCAGCGTCGGCCAACGACTGCATAGCCGAAACCGGCCAAGGTCTTACAAACTGCATCATTTCGATTGGTGTTGTGGAAACCGTCGCGCTCTTCGTTACCTTCCTCATCGGCATGGCGTTTAAATAATCGTTTGCTCGATAGAAAACAAAAAACGCCCCTCTGCTCTGCGGAGAGGCGTTTTTCATTTCTGGCATCATGCCGCCAAAGAACGATCGTAAGCGTCCGGCAGGGTACCGCTATGGGGTTTGGCGGGCGGCTTTCCACTT
>CAYOBH010000115.1:0-8576 GCA_964402125.1 uncultured Verrucomicrobiota bacterium | reverse complement strand
CGGACAGGTTCCGCCGGATGCGTTCCTGGATAAAATCGTCTTTGTGGGAACGTCGGCGGCCGGATTGCATGATCTGGTCTCAACGCCACTCCACGAGGAGTTTCCAGGTGTCGAAGTTCATGCGACGGCGGTCGATAACATGTTGACGGGCGACATCCTGCGGGAACCGCGCGGTATGTTCACTTGGAATCTCATCGGCATGCTGCTCGGCGGCATCGTGGTGATCCTGATGGTGGTGAGTGCGCCGTCGCTCGTCTCCTTCCTAATCCTGCTGATGGCGGAAACGGCGGCGGCTGGCCTGAGCTACTGGTTGCTGAGCGTGAAGAATCTGGTGGCCAATCCGCTAGAAACCATGGTCGTCTGGAGCCTGGTTTTCGTGGGCATGGTGGCGGTGAAATATTGGCAGGAGGAGCGCGGACGAAAACGGGTGCGCGGCATGTTCGGAACCATGGTTTCGACCGAGGTGCTGAAATACCTTGAAGCCAACCCGGACAGCTTTTCGCTGCGGGGCGTGCGCGCGGAGGCCACTATGTTTTTCTCCGATGTCGCGGGCTTTACCACCATCTCGGAGCAGATGGCCCCGGAGCGGCTGGCGGAGCTGCTCAACCGCTACCTCAGCCCCATGACCGAAATCATCATGCGCCACGGCGGCTACGTGGATAAATACGAGGGAGACGCGATCATGGCCGAATGGGGCGTGCCGTTCCCGCTGGAAAACCACGCGGCGGCGGCCTGCCTCGCCGCGCTGGAGCAACAGGAAAAGCTGGCGGAGCTGCGCGGCCATTTGAAGCAAGAGTATGGCCACGAGCTGCACGTCCGGATGGGCATCAATAGCGGGACGGTGACGGCCGGCAACATGGGCTCGGAAAACCGCTTTTCCTACACCGTCATGGGCGATGCCGTGAACCAGGCCTCGCGGTTTGAGTCGGGCAACAAGCCGTATGGAACCTCGATCATGATCGGCGAAACCACGCGCGCGGCGGTTGGTGACCGGTTTGAGGTCCGCCTGCTGGATCTGCTGGTGGTGAAGGGGAAGACCCAGCCGATCCGCGTGTACGAGCTGCTGGCGCGCGGCGGTGAACTGTCGCCGGAGAGGAAAAAGGCGGTTGCTTTGTATGAGGAGGCGCTTGGCCTCCATTGGGAAAGACGCTTCGATGAGGCGTTGGCAAGGCTGGAGGAGGCGCTTCGGTTGGGCGATGATCCGCCCTCCGCCATGCTGAAGCATCGGATTGAGTGCTATATCGAGCAGCCGCCGGACGAAGGCTGGCAAGGCGAATACGTGAACACGAGCAAGTAGGTTAAAATGAAAATCACATTTCTTGGAACACGGGGTGGATTCCCGATAGGCGGACAGACCAGTTGCGCCCGCATCGAGGCCGATTGCGGCTCGCTGGTGATCGATCTCGGCTCCACCCGACTCTTCGAAAACCCGGCGTGGATCGCGTCGGCCAACCATGTGTTGATGACCCACTTTCACCCTGACCATATCGCCCATCTAGCCAGTCTGATCATTGCCCGGCTTAATATGCCCAGGGTTGAGGATCCGGTTTCTTTCGTCGCTCCCGAGTCGGTTGGCGACTATCTCAATGATGCCAAGCTGGGGCATGTTCCCGGCTGGCGCCAGGAAGAGGACGTTCCGCGCGAATGGAACGGTTTTTCCCTGCACGCCGTTCAAACCCGCCACCCGCGAAAAAACCATGCCTACCGGATCTCGGATGGAAACACCGTGTTGGTGTGGACCGGCGACTGCACCTATTCCAAGGAGCTGGCCGAGTTTTGTTCCGGCGCGGACGTGGTGGTTTGCGAGGCGTCGATGAAGGACTGCAACCAGAAGAACGCCGACGAGTGGGGTCACATGACACCGTCCACGTTTGCCCGCCTCATGAACGAGGCGCAACCCCGTCTGGCTGTGACCACCCACTACACCGAATTGGAGCCCGCAGATTTCGCGAACGCGGTCCGGCCCTTGCTCGACGCAACCATCCCATTGGTCCCGGCCTATGATGGTTTCGAGTTGGTGATTCCCACGGCAGGTTGATTTTGAATAATCCTATAAACGGCAGTTAAGCGGTGCCTTTTCCGTCCGCTTTTCTCCTCGGTTGATATTTACCCTTTACTGAACCAGTTCTTTTTCAACCGCCACCACGGTGTTGTACAGGCCATAATGCGTCAGGCCTTTATGGCTTTCGATACCCGTGTAACGGAGCGATGCATCTTCGTAGCGACGGAAGGCGAAGACAGCCTGATTCATCTGTTCGGTGTTGAAAACCCGCAATTGTACAAGCAGGTGGAAATCCTGCACGGTCAGACCGGTTACGGTCAGGAACAAGTCGGGTTCCAACTTGGTGATCACATCCTGCAAGGTGTTTTCGCGGAAGTCGGTCAGGTACATGAACGCCGGGATGCGCGTGGCAAATTTGATCAGTTTGTCCTGAATGAGCTTGCGCTTGGATTTGTATTCCCGTTCTTCGGCGCTGAGTTCTTTTTTCTCCTTCTTGGACAAGTCGCCGTCCTTCGCCTTGTTCTTGAGCTCTTTGACCTTTTCACTCTTGTTGATGATGGTCTCAATGATGTTATCGCCCAGCGCGCGCCAGCCTTCAATGCGCTCCACGGCGGCCATCGCTTCGGGATTATCCATAATGCGGCGCAGCGTACCGTTGTCGACATTCACCAGTACCGCGCTTTCCCATTTACGGGCCAACAGCGTGGCCGATGTGCCCGCCATCGCGATGTCGAGGATGCCGCCCGCGTCGATCTGCGTCATATTCGCGCCGTCGTAGGCCAGCACCGGCAGGAAAGAGACGAGATCCTTGACCGCAGTTTCCGGATTCGGCTCGTTGGGCGACAGGCCGATGCCATATTCTGAGAGCTGCCGCAGGGCGCGTGTCGGGGCAAAGTCGAATACAAAGCAGGCCGGTTTAAGGATTTCCTCTTCGTTCGGGTTGTCACCGTTGGGATTCTTGATCGACCACGGCGACTGCACCCGGAACGCCGCCTGAAAATAGGTTTCCGGAGACGTCAGATTACGCAGCATCAGGATGGAAGACCATTGCGGCACCGTGATTCCGGTGGTTAGCTTACCGCATGACAACACAATCGTTTTTGACTCGAATCCACTGCCGATGGCCCTACGCACGGGCGGCAAAGCTTCCAGCCCGATCCCCGCCGAGGTACCGGCCGCGACGACCACTTCATAGTCGTGCCAAAACGTGTTTTGTCGTTCGGCCAACAAGTTGGCCATGGCGTTGCAGGCCGCGACATTCGGGAGGAACCAGAACGAGTGCTGGAGGTATGGCAGAAGCCGGACATCCGAATAGGGGAATGGTGGGCGCGTTCCCGTCTTCAGATGTTCCACTGATTTAGGCGCGTATCCGCCGCGAATAATATCCAGCCACTTTTGGACATCGCTCTTATGCTTGAACTGGGCCAACACACCCGCACCCGATGCCTCGAAAAATGCGTTGAGATCAAACTCGTCAAATTCTCCGGAACTTGCGATGGCCAGCAGCTCGTCGGGCATCTGGTAGGTCAGCAGGCGCATCTGCGGCAGTGCGGCGTAGGGATTCCGCTTATCTGGATGCTTCGCCGAAAACTCCTCCTTGGCGCGTTGCTCATCGGTGTAGGTCCAGTTGAAAATCTGTTCCTCGATAAATTCACCTGTGGCCAGCGCCTTGAAGGGAGTGCCGGAGAGATAGAGATACGCCTTGGTTGTAATCGGAAGAAAATCGATTTCCTTCTCCGAAAGCTCGCTGAGATCCTCGTTCACATTTTCGAGACCGACGGCATATTCCAACTTGGTCTCTTTCAGGGAATCTTCCTCCCCCTCGAACAGCTCCTTGGCCGTCTCGCGCCACGCGCCGAAGTGGTATTCGTCGAAAACCACCAGGTCCCAATTCACTTCGTGAATCCACTCGTTCTTGGGTTTGATGTTTCCGGCCGCATCACGTCCCAGCAGATCCTGGAAAGATCCGAAGTAAACAGCCGGAGTCTTGCGGCCAACCTTGCGCGGATCGCCATCCGTGTTTCGGGAAAGGTATTGCCATCCATCAAAATCGACATGGGATTCCAGATCCGTCCGCCAAGCATCCTCAACGGCGGGCTTGAAGGTCACTACCAGCACACGCTTGGCACCGAGTTTTTTTGCCAGCTGATAAGTGGTAAAGGTCTTGCCGAAGCGCATCTTTGCGTTCCACAAGAAACGCGGCACCGCGTGCATATCCTCATTCCAGATCGAATGGAAATATTCATGCGTCTTGTTCACCGCCTCGGCCTGCTCCCGACGCATGGCAAAGGTCTCGTGATGCGTGCCCGTGAACCGCTGGCCGGTGCGCAGTTCGGTAATCGCAGTCTGCACATCTTTGACGGAGCAGCGCATCCACTCCAACTCCGTGTTTTCGAAGCCCTTTGCAATCAGCAACGCCCGCAGCTCGTGATCGGAAAAGAGGGTGCCGTCATCGCGCTCGGCGGATTCATCGAGTTCGATTTTGTAGTTCCGGATGGCCGCCGTTTTAAGCTGCTCGGCCACGCGCTGTTTTACATCCCGTGTCGTCTGCCCCACCTTCAGAAGTCCCTTGTGCGCCGCATCATCGATTGAATAGGCGTAAACACGCGGACGGGCTTCCGGCTTCGATGTAAAGATTTCCTCGGGAGATTTACTCATTAGGTTCGCCCTCGTCATGATGTTCCAGTGCAGCAAAGGTGTCGAAATCGCTCTTGAAAAGCCGATCCTGAACCACGCGGTACTTTTCAAACTCGCTTTCGGCGTGCTCCTTGGCAATTTCAGCGCTAATGCGTCCGGCGTCTTGCAACAGCTGGCGCTCATCCGCTGAGAGAAAGATGTCGAGACGCTTCGCCCAGTCCTCCATCGTCATAGGAATGCGCCGCTTGGCGCGACCTTCCGCCAGATCGAGATAGGCGCTCACGATACGGCCCAGATCCTCCAGTTCCGATGCGGTCAGGTAGTTTTTGGCCACCACAACATCACTCTTCAGAATCTTGCCGTCGGGGGCTTTGGCCCAGGTGGTCAAGCCCATCCGTTCTTTCGTGTGGTCTGCCCGCCTGAAGATCAACTCGGCAGCGGTATGACCGTGAACCGCGTAATGCATCTTGTTCTGCACTTTGGCGAAGAACTCCTGCGTAATCGGAGCATCCTTGTCGTAATCCATCGCCGTGGCATAGATATCGGTGATCTTCTGATAAAAGCGCCGCTCGGAGAGGCGAATTTCCCGGATTTCCTCCAGCAAACGCTCAAAGTAATCATCGTCAAGAAAAGCGCCGTTCTCCATACGCTTCCGATCCAGCACATAGCCCCGGAGCGTATAGTCACGCAAAACCCCCGTGGCCCACTGTCGGAAGGCCGTGGCACGCATGGAATTCACCCGGTAGCCGACGGCGATAATGGCATCGAGATTGTAATGCTTAACGGTATAGTTTTTGCCATCCGAAGCAGTTACCGAGAATTCCTCGGTAACTGCCGACGCGTCCAATTCGCCGTCCTTAAAAATATTCTTCAGGTGCAGTCCAATGTTGTCGCTAGAGCTCATAAACAGCTCGCCCATGCCTTTTTGCGACAGCCAGATCGTCCCGTCCTGCACCCGCACCTGCACCCCGTCGCCGCCCGTCTGATAGGCAAAGGTCAAAAACTCCGCCGTGCTGTTACGGATACGCAGGCTGTTCGGTGATATTTTTTTCATGCCTGAGCCTCCAATTGACGGGTAATGGATTCGACCGACGGTGTCGGACGAATCTGTTTTCGTTGCTGGTAAAAGAGTCGATACAGCTTCAACCGCGTGGACGAACAGCCTTTTATGCCCTTTTCTTTAAGTTTTTCAGACAACGCATCAATAAAGCGCTCCCCATATTCCGCCCGATCCGCGCCGTTTTGCTGATATTCGACGATGTACCACCCAAAGAGCCAGTTCCGGACAACCAGCCCAATATTAACGGAACGGGCAGCCTGCGCCTGCATCGCCTCATGCGTTTGCCCGCATAACGATACCAACGATTCAAAACGAATGGGCTTAGTCATCCAACAGCTCTCCCTGAATTTCCATCGGGCGAATCACCGTTTCGATGTAATCAATCTCCTCCTTGGTGAGCTTGTATTTTTTGTAGAGCTGCTCATCTGTCCACTCACGATCCCACGATTGGATCGGAACCCATGTGTACATCGGACGGAGTGCATCTTGAGTGATTTTTCGCAATGAGACCAGATGCCTGAAAAATTTGGTTCGATAATATGACTCGACGCTTTGGGCTTGGGTTTCACTATCGACGCAAAATGCAAGAAATGTCTGAGTGGCAACTGATGGAGGCGGACTCAGCCAAGGTTTGCCGAGCACAACATCCGGTATCTTTTGTCCGCCATCAGAACCAGCCTTAGGGGCTAACACTTTCCATTTGTCGATGAGGAGGGTGTTTTTCTTTATCAAATCACGCGGGACAAACCCGACATCGCGCTTGCCCCGTTGAACGTAATGCAATGCAATATCGCCTAGTTTCTTATTCGTTCGGAACGCATCAAAATTGGTTGCGATACCGAACGGAGTGTCGGCGGTTAGGATCTCAGTGATGGATTTCTCCTTCGCTTTTAAAACCTTTCGTAGAATCCCAACAGCACGTGGATCGCGCACAAATACATCAAACTCATCCAGTTGACGTGCAGAGGATGTCGTTTCTTCACCCCGAATCACCGTGACGTCACATTCTCCTTTATAGGCAGTTGACCAGAGGAAATAACAGATGCCGCCTTTGACTTCCACATTTGGGAAAACCTCTTTGGAGACGGGGTAATCGACCAAAGCCTTGAGATTTTGAGAGCTGAGCATCTCTTTCCGAAACTCATCAAGGCCGCGTCCTCCGGCGAGCCAGCGGGACGGGATCACCATCGACAGATATCTGGGCTCCAGTTTTTTTGCCTGTTCCACAAACAGGTGATAGATGGAGGAGTCGCTGGAGCCTCCGGCTCCACCTTTCATCTGATACGGCGGGTTTCCGATAACTACGTCGAATTGCATATTCTCTTCTCCAAACAACTCGGCCATCCGAGTTTTTACATCATCAGTGTGAATGAACGCATAGGCATGAGTTTCGAGGGCATCCTCGCGGTCAAAAATTGCTCTGGGTGCCCCGCAGAATATGCACTTGTTTCCCAGCCATGTGTGTTCCATCCGCTCAAACCAGACATTGCCAGCTTCATCGTCAAAGCTGTTTGCAATGGAGTGTTCACCGTTGGCGTGCTTGGTGCAGTAGAGGCTGCGTCGCGCCAGTAGGCTGGTGATTTTCGTGATGGCGATGCCGAACACTTGCTTTGTTAAAATGTGGTCCACCCGTTTTTCCAGATCTGGAATTTGCGTTTCCAAGCCCTTGACGAGGCGGCGGGTGATTTCGCGCAGGAAGACGCCCGATTTGGTGAACGGATCGAGAAACTTGACCGAAGAGTCCGCCCAGATATTTGCGCCACCATTGTCGGCGGCCCACGCTTCGGCCAGCGTATCGAGCATGCGGTTTGCAAACTCCGGCGGAGTAAAAACCTCGTCGTTGGAGAGGTTGGCAATGCACGTCAGAATATCTGGGTTGCGGTTGCGCAATGTAAAGCTGGCCTGATTGATCATGACGCTTCATCCTCCAGCTGACGGGTGATGGATTCAAGCTGCTGCTTGAGCTCTTCTTTGCTCGGCAGGTAGAGCTGGTATTTGGAGGCGTAGATGTTGGCGTTTTCGGGCAGGGTCAATTCGACGAGGGCATCGTTTTTGCGGTGGCAAAGAACGATGCCGACGGTGGGTGCTTCGTCAGCGGTTTTGACGTGGCGGTCGAAGTGGTTGACATACATTTGCATCTGGCCGAGATCCTGATGGGTGAGCTTGTCGCGCTTAAGGTCGATCAGCACGTAGCAACGCAGAAGGCGGTTGTAGAAGACCAGATCGACATAGAAATGGTCGTTGTCGAAGGTGAATCGTTTCTGGCGGGCTTCAAAGAGAAAGCCTTTGCCGAGTTCGAGCAGGAACTGCTCCAGCTTGTCGATGATGGCAGTTTCGAGTTCCTCCTCGGAATAAGATGCGCGTTCTTCAAGCCCCAGGAATTCGAGCACCAGCGGATTTTTAATGAGGTCGGCGGCTTTTTCGACCACCTGCCCGTCTTTGGCCAGACGACGGATTTCGTCTTTATCGCGACTAAGGGCAAGACGCTCATAAAGCGAGCTTCCAATTTGACGCTCCAGCTCGCGCACGCTCCAGCTATTCTGCGCGGCTTCTATTTCGTAGAAACTGCGCTCGTCGGGATTGTCGAGCGTGAGCAGCACCACATAGTGTGACCAGCTGAGTTTAAATTCCGCAGACAGCGTCTGCCAAATGTCAGGAGAAATCCGAGACGGTGTCTGCGGAATGTGATCTGACATCTCTAGTCTTTTATAACCAATGGTTTGCAATTCCGCAGACAGTGTCTGCGGAATCTCCACGCGAGCCTGATAGAATTTACGAAACTGCTCCAAAGAGCGCTCCGAAAAACCTCGGCCCAATTGCACTGTAAGCTCCTTTGACAATGCTTTAATTACGGCATCCCCATATTCCGCCCGATCC
>CAYOBH010000114.1:0-8609 GCA_964402125.1 uncultured Verrucomicrobiota bacterium | reverse complement strand
GGCGGATCTCGTCTTGCTGGCGATGGGCTTCACCGGGCCCGGCGAAAACAAAGTGGCCGAGGCCCTTGAATTAAAGCGGGATGCCCGTGGAAACATTCAGGTCAATGCCGATCATCAAACCAGTGCGCCGGGTATTTTTGCCTCGGGCGATATGGTGAGCGGACAATCGCTGGTGGTGCGTGCCATAGCCGACGGCATGGAAACGGCTAAGGGCATTATGAACTATCTTGAGCGTAAATAAGCCTGAAAACAGCCGCATGTCCGTTTCGTTGCGCCAAAGCCGTGTTAAATTATGATTTCTGTTTCGTGGTTCATCGGATTATCTTCTGTTGCATCGCCCACTTCAGCTCCTTCTTTCTTATGATGAATTTGGAGATACTGAATTACAGAAGAACTGTTACGCCATCGTTTCCTTCCTCGGATATATTTGTGACTCGACCTAAGGCCTAAACAAAAAAAGCGCCCTCCGCCGAAGCGGAGAGCGCATGGCATTCCTACAGGAAAAAGATTCCTTAGAAAGACGCACTTAAGCTGAGCATACTGACGAAATCCACATCGTATCCGGGATCGCCAACAATCGCTCCTCCGGGGCCATAGACCGTATCGGCAAGCACATCTTCATCGCCCTGACCGATATACGCCGCAGAAGCACCGATACTCCAGACATCGTTCAACGCATAACTCAAACCAGCGCTCAAATCATAATCGCTGAACCCGGATTCAATGAAACCGGCACGCGCACCGAACGAAGCACCCATAGCATCAGAAATTGTGACTTCATAACCTACGGAAAAATCAACATACGGATCCTGTTCGCTGGAATCTGTTAAAACATAGTATCCGGCACCAAAACTGAAACCTTCCATTCCATACCCAGCACTGATACTAACCTCCTTATCAGACTCACCTCCGCCTGACGGGTAGGTGTAATCGCAATATCCAAACGAAATGTCCAACCCTTCAACCATGGAAGGAAGCGTATAGGACAGGTAAAGATCCAATTCAGAAAGCTCTGAAGAGTCCACATTACCATCATCATACTCCACCAAATCATAGTTGCCCCATGCGCCTACAGCAACGGAACCCATGGCTTCCGGCAGTCCAAGTCCGGAGGCTTCGATCCCCGGCTGGAATACCGGACCATCATTGTAGGTTACACCCCGGAATACATAGGCCGACGCGAAGTCAAGGGTCGTACTTACTTCTGCGGAAGCTGCCGCAGTCATCAGTCCGGCGGCCATTACTGTGATAATATTTTTTTTCATTTACAAATTTCTCATTCTGTTTGTTTGTATTTCTGTTCTTTGTTTATCCATATTTATCGGAGGCACTGATCCCTCACGCACGGTATGACCGCGACGCATCAGCCGATTGCCTCTTTTCCAGTTTCGCCTGTGCGAATCCGAATGCACTCATCCAGAGTCATCACAAAAATCTTGCCATCGCCAATTTTGCCTGTGCGGGCTCCGTCGATGATCGCGTCGATGGTGGGCTTGACAAACTCGTCATTGACGGCCACCTCGATTCGGATCTTCTTGAGAAGGTTGACTTCAATATCAACCCCGCGATAGGACTCGTGATACCCCTTCTGCTGCCCGCAACCGAGCGCATTGGTTACCGACATCTTATAGATCTCGCGGCCGTAAAGCGACTGTTTGACCTCGTTGAGGGCTTCGGGCTGGATGTAGGCGATTATCAGTTTCATATTTTTTTACCTTTCATATTTTTCAAATTTAGACGTTCGTGAAGAACTGGAATCCGTTGTAGGCCTCCATGCCGTGTTCGCCGAGGTCGAGACCCTTGAGTTCTTCTTCCTTGCTGACGCGGAGACCGATCGTCTTCTTCAGCGCAAAGAAGAGCAGCAGGGATACCGGGAAGCAGACCGCGCCGTAGGACAATACACCAATGAGCTGGGTCATGAACGTATAGTCCTTGCCGAAGATCCCGACGGCCAGCGTGCCGAAAACACCGTTGACCAGATGCACCGACAGGGCACCCACCGGATCGTCGATTTTCAGTTTGTCGAAGAACATGACGCCCAGGACGGCCAGAACGCCCGCGACCAACCCGATAATCACCGAAGCCTGGACAGAAACCGCATCTGCGCCAGCCGTGATACCGACCAGCCCAGCCAGACATCCGTTGAGCACCATCGTGAAGTCGGGCTTCTTCTGGATAATCCACGAGGTCAGCATAGCCCCGATGGTTCCCGCAGCAGCGGCCAGCGTGGTGGTGAGCAACACAAACGAAACCATGCCCGGATCAGCCGAAAGCACCGACCCGCCGTTAAACCCGAACCAGCCGAGCCACAGCATGAACACACCAATCGTGACCATGGACAGATTATGCCCCATGATCGGCTTAATCTTGCCGTTGACATACTTGCCGATACGCGGTCCCAGCACCAAGACACCGGCCAGAGCGCCCCAGCCGCCAACCGAGTGAACCAGCGTCGAACCGGCAAAATCATGGAAATTCATTCCCTTCAGCCAGCCGCCGCCCCAGGTCCACGACCCAACGAAGGGGTAGACGAGCGTAACATAGATCGCCGAAAAGATCAGAAACGAGCTGAGCTTGACCCGCTCGGCCACAGCTCCGGAAACAATCGTCGCAGCGGTCGCCGCGAACATGGCCTGAAACAGAAAGTCGGTCCAGTAGGTATAGCCGACATTATAGTCTCTGGTCACACCAGCGGCATCCGTCCCCAGTCCAAAACCCGAAAATCCAAAGACCCCATCAATGATTTTAAACTCCCCCGGATACATCAGGTTGAACCCGATCAGGGCAAACCCCAGAATCCCGATCGCAGGAATCACGGTATTCTTAAACAGAATATTTGTGGCATTCTTGGCTCGGCAAAGCCCGGTTTCCACCATGGCGAATCCTAGGTTCATAATGAATACCAGGAATGTAGCTACCATCATCCAAGTGTTGTTGATCGTAAACATTTCCATACTGATGCCGGGTTCTTCAGCGATCTCCTGGGCCCAGCTAGCCATCGGCGACGCGATGATCCCCATCGCGAGCAAAGGCAGCACAAACTTCAACTTATTCCTCATTGGTTTTCTCCTGATTGGTTTCATGTTGATTATTTCCACCCACTGCTGTGGAATGGTTGCCTCTAATGCAACAGGTGTGCCACCGGATAGCATTCGATGTAAAATACTATATGCCAAAGAGATATAGACACAATCAACGTTGTTTGAATTTCATCATATAAAGACAAATATGGATTAAATATGCCGATTAATACAGATTTGTATCCATCATGGAGACCTAGACCCTTTGTTTTTTACCATTATGGGGGCCGGGGTTTCCGGGCTAGGACTGCCTGTCTTTGGCAATGTCGCATATTGCCAGGAAGGCTTCGATTTTGCCGACCCATCCAAGATCCAGCATGTGGTTGGCGATCTCCTCTGCCTCGTCCAGAGTTGACCCGCCGCTGAACCGTTGTCGCATTGACGATGTCGATGCTGAAAGTTGAAGAGCCGATGAAAAACGGCTACGTAAGGGGGTTTGAATCGGACTTTGGCTTCATAGCTGTACATGCCGTCCGGCAGAATGTCTTCGTCAAGCTGAGCGATATATGTACCGCTAACACCAAGGCTCCAAACATCAGTCAAAGCATAACCAAGGCCAGCCGAAACCCTTTCGTTTTGGAAGCCGCTATCCCCGTTTTCGGGTTCAAAATAACCTACGCTTGCACCTACGGAGAGACTTACTGCGTCGGTAACTTCATAATCGTATCCAGCAGTCAGTTCGTAGTAAAGGTCAGTATCTCCGCAGCCTACGTTAAAGTAAGCCCTAGCCCCCAAACCCACTTCACCGATCGCATATCCTAGACCAATGCTTCCTTCTTTGTCAGCCGTTGCAGCCGCATTCGGATAGGTATATTCGCAGTAGCCCAGAGACACATCCAAACCATGAACCATGGAAGGAAGCGTATAGGAAGCGTACCAATCCACTTCAGAAAACTCGGAGGAATTGAGCGTTCCACCGTAATCATCAATGTCATAGTTTGCCCAAGCGCAATGGAACCCATTGCTACAAACAAATATGTTGACCAAAACGCCACAAGATACAAATATGCACGCCAATTGACGATGAAATAAGAGGTCTATTTGGTCGTGAATTCACAAAACAGAAGGGATGAATTTCTTGTTTGAGTTTTGTGGCAATTAAATAGAGTATTCATATTATGAACGTTTCCAATCCAACCGCCCCGCAAAAACCCCGTGCGGAAATTGAACTGAATATCCTCTATCGCGTCTCACAGGCGATGGCTCATGAAAAGGGGGTCAGCTCCCTGATGGACCGAGTACTTGATATTCTGGAGACCGAGATGGGCATGGCGCGGGGTACCCTTACCCTGCGGAATCCTGACAGCGACATTTTCGAGATCGAGGCCTCGCGCGGCATCTCTGCGGAGGAAAAGCAACGGGGCCGCTACGAGCTCGGCGAAGGCATCACCGGCAAAGTCGCCGCGACCGGTAAACCGATTATCGTTCCCGATATCCGCAACGAACCCGGCTTCTTGGACCGGACCCGTTCCCGGAAGAACGAACTCATGGCGTTCATCTGTGTACCGATCATCCACCAGAAGCGTGTAGTCGGCACCCTGAGCATTGATCGGCCTCCCGCAGATGACGTCGAGTTGAGCAAGGATATGAATTTTCTGAAACTGCTGGCCGACGTGCTGGCCGAGGCGGTCTACAACATTCGTGAGAGCATTGCGGCTCAGGAAAGTCTACTGGCGGAGAACCGCAAGCTCAAACTCGAACTGGGGGACCGCTATCATCCCTCAAACATCATTGGCAACTGTCACAGCATGCGGAGGGTCTACGGGCAGATCGCCCAAGTTGCCAACAGCGGGGCCACGGTATTAATCCGCGGGGCCTCCGGATCCGGCAAGGAGCTGGTCGCCCGCGCGATCCACTTCACCAGTCCGCGCAAGAACAACCCGTTCATCTGCGTCAACTGCGCCGCCCTGCCCGAGAACTTGATCGAGAGCGAACTCTTCGGCCACGAGAAAGGGGCTTTCACGGGAGCGATACAGCAACGTCAAGGCCGTTTTGAGCTCGCCAACGGCGGCACGCTTTTCCTAGACGAGATCGGCGACATCAGCCCTTCCGTGCAGGTTCGCCTACTGCGGGTGCTGCAGGAGCGCTGTTTCGAGCGGGTCGGCGGCATGAAGCCCGTCGAGGTCAACGTGCGAATCATCACCGCCACCAGTGTGAATCTCGAGAAAGCCATCGCGGACGGGGAGTTCCGCGAGGACTTGTACTATCGGCTCAATGTCTTTCCGATCATCCTGCCGCTGCTACGCGAACGCAAATCCGACATCGTTCTGCTGGCCGATCATTTTATCCAGAAATACAACAAAACCTACGGAAAGACCGTCAAGCGAATCTCAACGGCAGCGATCAACATGATGATGGCCTACCACTGGCCAGGCAACGTGCGGGAGCTGGAGAACTGCATCGAACGGGCCGTGCTCACCAGCAACGACGATGTCATCCACGCCTATACCCTGCCGCCGTCTCTCCAGACCGGCGAGCAGACCCGCACGGGATTACTGCCCAGCGATGGAGCGGACCTCAAGGCGATGGTCAACGCCTACGAGCGCGAGATTATCAACGATGCCCTAAAAAATAACCGCGGTAACGCCGCCGCCGCCCGCTATCTAAACACCACCCAGCGCATTCTTAATTACCGCATCAGCCAACTGAATATCAATCGCGATAATTTCAAGGAGTAAGGGGACCGCAGCGTGCAGCCGAAGGAAGACTGGTTTCTGCACAGGAAGGATGCCGTTTCGATTTGTGCGGTAGAGGGGTAACACGAAATAATGTTTCCTGCGTTTTGCGGGAAGGAGACGGCGCAGCGGTTGCGGGGCTGGATTTGCGCTCGGTTCCGGTTTCGAATTTGGAGTGGATTCCGTTGGCGTGAAACAGATGGTGACATTCCCGGGCCGGGTGGTCCGTCCTCGTAACTGATAAGAAACTCGATTCTTTATGCCAAAGCGGCGTTTACGATTTCCTTGGCTTCCGCTTGGATCTGGCGCAGGTGCGCTTCGCCCTTGAAGCTTTCGGCGTAGATTTTATACACGTCTTCCGTCCCGGACGGGCGGGCGGCAAACCAGCCGTTTTCCGTGCAGACCTTGAGGCCGCCGATCGCTGCGCCGTTGGCGGGCGCATGGGTCAGCGTGGCAGTGATCGGATCGCCCGCCAGCGTTTTGGCTTTCACCTGTTCCGGCGAGAGCACGGCGAGCTTGGCCTTTTCTTCGCGGTTGGCGGCGGCATCGACGCGGGCGTAGACCGGATTACCGAACTGCGCAACCAGCTCCTGATAATGCTCGCCGGGATCTTTACCGGTGACGGCAAGGATTTCGCAGGCGAGCAGGCTGAGAATGATGCCGTCTTTATCGGTGCTCCAGACGGTGCCGTCTTTACGCAGGAACGACGCGCCGGCGGACTCTTCGCCGCCGAAGCCGTAAGAACCGTTGAGGAGGCCGTCGACGAACCACTTAAAGCCGACCGGAACTTCCATCAGTTTTCGCCCAAGGCTGGCGGCCACGCGGTCGATCATCGATGAGCTGACCAGCGTTTTGCCGACCGCTGCATCGGGATTCCATCCGCTACGATTGGCGAAGAGATAGTTAATGGCAACGGCCAGATAGTGGTTTGGATTCAGCAGACCGACCGACTTGGTGACAATGCCGTGGCGGTCATAGTCGGGGTCGTTGCCAAAGGCGATATCGAAATCGTCTTTCAGATCGATCAGGCTCGCCATGGCGTAGGGCGAGGAGCAGTCCATGCGCACCTTGCCGTCGTGGTCCACGCTCATAAAACTGAAGGTATAATCGACGGTGGCGTTGCGCAGGGTGATGTCGAGACCGTATTTTTCGGCGATCGGCTTCCAGTAGCGCAGCCCCGAGCCGCCCATCGCGTCGGCGCAGATTTTCAGTCCGGCCTTTCGGATCGCCTCCATGTCGATCACGTTTTCAAGGTCGTCGACATACGGCGAGATAAAGTCATAAGCGCACGTAGTATCGGCGGAAAGCGCGTCGGGATAATAAAGGCTATCAACCTCGTCGTTGTTTTCCGCCAGCAGCTCGTTGGCGCGGTCGGCAATCCAACCGGTCGCATCGGTATCCGCCGGACCACCGTGGGGCGGATTATATTTGAATCCGCCGTTGTCGGGCGGGTTGTGCGACGGCGTAATCACCACGCCATCGGCGAGTCCGCCCGTGCGACCTTTGTTATAGGAAAGGATGGCGTGAGAGATCACCGGCGTCGGCGTGTAGCCGCCGTCGCGGTCAATCATCACCGTCACCCCATTGGCGGCAAACACCTGCAGCGCGGTTTTTTCGGCGGGGATCGACAGCGTGTGCGTGTCTTTCCCCATAAAGAGCGGGCCGGTAATGCCTTGGTCGGCGCGGTATTCGCAAATAGCCTGCGCAATCGCCATGATGTGATCTTCCGTAAAGCTGGTTTTCAGCGAGCTGCCGCGATGCCCGGACGTGCCGAAGGCAACGCGCTGGTCGGGACAGCTCACATCCGGCTGCGTCTCATAGTAGAGACTGACGAGCTCGGCCACATCGACCAAGTTTTCTTTCGTAACGGGTTTCCCTGCATTTGGATGAATGGACATCGTCTTTCTCCTTAACCTCGCGCAAAACCTTCGGTTTTTGAGGCGGTTAATCTGGTTCCTTAAACGAGCAGAAAAATAGCAGTTCGCCCCGAACGGCTCAACGCTTTATACGAGGAACTCACGGCCTATTGCGGAAACCTCAACCGCTTGCCCCGCCCGGCCTTCCAAAAGGCGCTCCCCAGGTTTTCCGGCTCCACCACTTGCTCAAAACAATTTCCGACGCATGCCCGCTTCGTTCTCTTCGTTTCCTTCTGTAATAAAAACATGCTCAACCAATCCCGCCTTTGTAACAGAAGGCAACAAAGGTAACGAAGCTTTCAGTTACTCGCACGCAGGCTTCCCTCAAACACCTTCGTTCTCTTCGTTTCCTTCTGTAATAAAAACATGCTCAACCAATCCCACCTTTCAACAGAAGACAACAAAGGTAACGAAGCTTTTGGTTGCTCGCATGCAGACTTCCCTCGTGCACCTTCGTTCTCTTCGTTTCCTTCTGTAATAAAAATCGATCGACTTCTCGCTACAGCGCAGCAGCGTCTGTCCGCCGAAGCCTCGGCGAAGGCGGGAGCGCACACCTGACCTCAGGGCCGAACCACCCGGAAGCCCACGTTGAGGAAGGTGCTGTTCGGATAGTTGTCGTTGCGATTGGCCGTGCGGCAGCTGTTGGCGATGTTAACCCAGTCGCCGCCCCGAACCACGCGGCCGGGGCCCGAAGAAGGGCCCTGCGGATTTGACGAGGGCGACGATGCATAATAGCTGCTCCTGAACCAGTCCCAGCACCATTCACGCACATTTCCACTCATGTCGTACAGCCCATACCCATTTGCCGAAAAACTGCCCACCGGGCTCGTGTAGGGCATCGGTTCATCATCATAGTCCGGGTGGTATGTGTATGTCGTATATGGACTGGTATCATAGCTGTACTCAGATGCATTCGCGCAATATTTGGCATCATCATG
>CAYOBH010000113.1:1106-8745 GCA_964402125.1 uncultured Verrucomicrobiota bacterium | reverse complement strand
GTCGCGCCAGGTGTCGCGGAAGGCTTTGACCTGCTCGGGCTCGCGGGTGATGTGGGCGGTATTGCCGTCCTTGACGTCGCGGCTGGTGGTGGACCACTGGAAGTTGGAGTTGAACTTGATGCCGTAGGGCGGATCGAAGTAGATGCACTGCACCTTGCCCCGCAGCCCCTCGCGCTCGGCGAGGCTGGCCATGACCTGGAGGGAGTCGCCGAGGATCATGCGGTTGGACCAGTTTTGATCGTGGGCGTAGAACTCGGTCTTGTCGGCACCTTTGGGGATGCCGTTGAAATCACCGAACATGTCGAGCTGATCAAACCCGCTCTCCACTTCCGACTTTTCACTTTCCACGGTCTGGCGGCGGAGATCGTCGATCAACACCTTGGGGTGGACCTTTTCCTGGATGTAGAGCGGCGGGGCGGGCACCACGAGATCGGACCAGTCCTGTTCGTCCTTGCCGCGCCAGACGAGCTGGGGATCGAGATCGGTGTTGCGCGGATAGCGGACGGTCTTGACCGCCTGCTGCTCCTTTTCCATGACCGACTGGTATTCGGCGGTGGGAATGTTTTTGCGCGAAGCCTCGCCATGCACGAGGGTCTCGATCTGCTTTTTTGCCGTTGGTTTCTTTGCCATTTCTGTTCCTCTTCCAAATTTTGCTCAACGCATTGATTTCAAAATGCTTGCGCTTTTGTGGCTCACGAATGAGACACAACCACGATTGTGACTCATTTTTTCAATTATTTGATCCACAAACATAAAAACCGCTACCGGGATGGGTTTTATCGATCCATAGCCACAATATATGGAACGCCTTAAAATGCCTGGTATCCTTCCGCCACATTCAATAAATCCCCATATCCATAAACGGCGGGCTTTCTCCCCCGGCCTTCGACCCAGAGCTGAAGAACACCTTCCTCTTTCAGCACACGTAGAATCCGGGTGGCCGTTGCCTTGGGAATACCGGAGGCTTGAACGAAATCGGAGCTGTTGAAAATCGGCTGCTCAAAGATCCAATCCAACGCATGGATGGAAAACTGGGAATGCGAAATTTCGGCGATTTTCAGCTTCATCGTGTTGTAGAGATCCAAAACCGCTTTGGCCTTTTCCAGATTCTGCTCCGCCTGTTGCTGGACGGCTTTCAGGAAGAAGGCGCACCAGCCGCTCCAGTTGCCATCGCGGGAAACGGCCAGCAGGCGTTCGTAATACTCGTCCCGGTTGGCCTCGAAAAAGGCGCTGATATAGAACATGGGACGATGGATCAGGCCCACCTTGTACATGAACAGCGGAATGCACATTCGGCCGATACGACCGTTGCCGTCCAGAAAGGGATGCAACGCCTCCAGTTCGGCATGCAGTATGGCCAACTGAATCAAGCGGTCGGGCGCATCGGAATTGATGTAGAGCTCCCATTTCCCCATCGCTTCATCCAAGTCTCCGGCGGAAATCGGGATAAAACGGGCGTTTTCAATGGTGCAGCCCTGGGGGCCAATCCAATTGGGAACCCTTCGGTATTCGCCTGGCGCCTTGCCGTCGCCGCGCACCCCATCGAGCAATACCGCATGGGATTCCTTGACGACGCGCTGACAGAGCGGAAGATCCTTCAGGCGCTTCTCCGCATGGCGCATCGCCTTGCGGTAGTTGAGGACTTCATTGATGTCTTCCCGCTTCCCTTCGGGAACTATCTTCCGTCCCCCGGCCTCGAATTCCAAAACCTCGCCCATGGTGGCCTGCGTTCCTTCGATCTTGGACGAAAGCACCGCTTCCTGGGTGGTCAGCGGACTTAGCAGCACCGCTGCGTTCGGAATGGCGGTAAGTACTCCATCATACCGGGCAAGCGCAGAGCTGGCCGGGCCGATCAACGGCAGGAGCAATTCCAGATCCAGTTTTTGCGGTGGAAATCTTCCAACATGATATTTCACAGCCGTCATTTGCCATTCCCTCCGCTTTCTTCATCGCTAGACACCACCGCTTCTATCATCTTATTAAACTCCTCTTCCACCCGTTCTTCAAAATCCGTTTGGATTTCGTAGACCTCGGTAAATTCGGCGAAGGCCCAGCGTCCATAGGTGCCGAGCCGGTTCACGCCGGGCACCCAATAGACTTCCATCGTGGTTTTTTTCTCTTTGGCGTCCTCGCGGCGGTAGCCTTTGATTTCGACGATCAGATGCAGGGGATCCTCCTCGCCATGGCCGTCGTCGACCAGGACGACGAAGTCCGGAACATAGGTGCGGGATTCCGAACCGAAGCGATAGGGCACTTCCAAGCCGAGGTTGTGGTTTTTCACGTAGGCTTTGACGCGCGGATGCTGTTCCGCCACACGGCAAAACTCCGCTTCCCAGTCGCTGTCGAGCACCACCCAGTTGATATGGCAACGGCGGGGGTCGGTCGCCCATCGGTCGGCTTTGGAGGTGTTGAAGCTGACGTGTTCGGTGGAGCCGGCCGGGTTGTAGGGATCGAGCAATGCCTTGACCGGCTGCTCCCCGATAAGGGAGCGGGTGATCCCGGCGGTGATGCGCTCACATGCCATATCGGCGAGCTGCTTGTACATAAGCTGCGCCGGATAGGTTCCGCCCATGCACTCCAAATGGTTTTCCAACCATTGGCGGGTGATTCGCTTGAGCGGACCGAAGAGGTTCAGATTGGGCTCTTCGCCCGGATCGCGCCACTTGGTGTAGAGCAGGTGCTGGGTCAAATGGAAAAGAAGCGTGGACTGCCGCACATCCTTCAGATGTTCGACGTTCAAATTTACGCCTTCCCCGATAATGCCTTCCGTCCGTGTTTGTGTTGGACCCACCAGATCCGGGGTCAACAGTAGGGTTGAATCCTCGTTGAATACCGCCGAAAGGTGCTCTTCGGGAAGTTCAACGCGGTAGCCAGAAACCCGCGGGAACCGGATTTTGCAACCATCCCGGTCGGGACGAATGGCTTTGACGTGCACGGTTTCGCGCGGCGGTTGCGGCGGTGCAACCACCGGCTTGGCATTGAAGTCGAACGGGATGCCCAGTACATCGGCATATTCAACGTTGAACAGGCCTTCGTCATTCAATTCGTAGGACTGGCGGCGCAGGGCGCGGCCAATGACCTGCTCGCACAGCAATTGCGTTCCAAAGGCGCGCACACCGAGCACGTGGGTGACGGTGTTGGCGTCCCACCCTTCGGTCAGCATCGAAACCGATACCACGCAGCGGATGGATTCGCCCAGCCGGTCTTTCTTGCCGACGGTGTTCATCACCTCGCGCAACAGTTCCTGATCGGTAATGTTTTCCGCCTGGCGGGTATCCCCCGTGCGCTCGATGATTTCACGTTTGAACCGTTCGATCTCGGGTCCCGCCATTTTGCGGAAGTTGTCGTCCAGCGCTTCGCCGGATTCGAGTTGAACGCTGTCGATCAGCAAGGTGCGCGGACGGGCAATCGGGTTGCTGTGTTCGTCATAGTTCCTGAACAATTCCAGCCGTCCGTTTTCGATTTCGGAGGAGCCGTCTTCGTTCATGCGCTCAAAGCCGGAAATATAGTCGTAGATCAATTTTGAAATGGCCGTGTTCTGGCAAACCACAATGAAACAGGGAGGGACTGCGATTCCACTCTTGTCCCACAGATCAAATGTTTTTACGTAATGGCCATATAGCGCTTCCATCGCGGTCTGCAATTTCGGCGGCAGGCTGAGGGGATCAAGACTCCCGCCTTTGCCTCGGCTTTTCTTCGGCATTTCCTTGCGGATGTTTTCCCATAGATTGCGGTAAATGGGGGCTTGCGCGCCGGGAATATTGTCGGCCACCGGAACGCGCGGCAGCTTGACGATGCCGCATTCGATGGCATCCATGAGGGAAAAGTCGCTCATCGTCCAAGGAAACAGCGTGCCTTCGGCATAGCCGGATCCTTGGAGGAAGAACGGCGTGGCGGAGAGATCCAGCACGCGGGCGACGCCGAGTTTTCGATTTACGGATTCGAGCCCTGAAATCCAGAGCCTTGCCGCCTCTTTGTTTTCGGTGGCCTCTTTCCTTTCGTCGGCGTTTAGTTCCGGTTCGTCGGCTTCGCCCGGCTTCTCGCGATAGCAGTGATGAGCCTCATCGTTCAGCACTAGGATTTTTTTCAGCCCCATCAAATCGGGCATGACGCGCTGGAGCATCTGGCCTTCCGTCTCCAGCGTATTGAGGTCTTCGCCGCCGCGACCTTTCAATAGCGCCCGACCACCGGAGGAAATAGACAACCGCTCGCGCAGCTTGAAAGCGTGATAGTTTGTGATGACAATCTTTGCCCGGTCCAGATCGCCGATCATGTCGCCGGGAACGAGCTCCCTGCTCAAGTAGTAGCTATCCGGATCATTTGGTTGGAGCACACGCAAACGGTCCTTGATTGTGATGCCGGGAGTCACGACAAGAAACCCTCGTGTAAACTTTTTACTGTTTGAGCGGCGCACGGCATTGACCGTCTGCCACGCAATGATCATTGCCATGACCGTCGTCTTACCCGCGCCGGTTGCCAGCTTGAGCGCCAACCGCATAAGCTCGGGATTGGCATCGCCATTGGCATTTTGAAGATGCTCCAGGAAATCCTGCCCTTTCTTCCCTATTTGAGGAGCGACTTCGGTCAACCAAATCGCGGTTTCGACCGCTTCGACTTGGCAGAAGAAAGGTCGTATTCCACTGAAATTGTGATGCCGCCAGTGTTGCAGCAGGCGGGCGGTCTCGGGAGTTACCCTCCAGTCCGCGACGTTGGGCAGCGCCCGCCAGGCGTCCACATGCCGCCGCAAATCATTGATAACCGGAATCGGGTTGTAGCGTTGATTCTGTGTGGATAGGCCAAGCCCTTCATCGAACACAAAATCCTGCTGGGTGCCACCACCCTTTTGTTTCTTCGATTTTGGAATCGGGGTAACAAATTCCGCGCGCCGACGTGATTCCACAATCCGCTGCGTAGGCTGCCCGTTTGGGTCCAATTCCCAATGACGAGCTGGATATTCGTATGGCGAGTTAAGGATCGGATGTTCAAAAAACTGTTCCTGCATAACTTGATATCCCCCGAAAACACCTTCCCAGTGGAAAACTGCCCGATTTTCTGCCCCCCTTTGCTACACACACAACGTATGGAGTCCTATTGAGCAATATATAAACAGGTTGAAACAGTACGATCCAAATGGGCGCGCCGCAAGTCAAACCCGTGGAAGATATTTTCAGAAACAGAGCGTTTGAACTTTTCTACGGAAATGGAATGTTTTCCGCCTTAGCGTGTTTCGCATCTTTGCGTGAGATAATACCAAGGTGCACGCGAGGAAACAGGGGGCTCGATTTGCAACGAATGAAAAGCAGCGAATGGACAAATGGTAAGATTGGGAATCCAAACATCTTCTTCCACTCAGGAGCTTGCATTGACGGAGTTGATGGGCTATCTGTTCGCCACATTTTAAGGAGATCCCTATGTCCAAGGTTTTAATTATCGGCGCCGGCGGCGTCAGCAGTGTGGTTGTGCATAAATGTGCGGCACTTCCCGACGTGTTTTCTGAAATTATGCTCGCAAGCCGTACCCAATCGAAATGCGATGCCATTGCCGCGCAGCTCCCCCGCCCGATCCAAACCGCGCAGGTCAATGCCGACAATGTCCCGGAACTGGTTACGCTGATCAAATCGTTCGGCCCCGAGCTGGTCATAAACGTTGCGCTTCCTTATCAGGATCTGCACATCATGGACGCCTGCCTCGAAACGGGCGTGCACTATCTCGACACCGCCAACTATGAACCCGAAGATACCGCCAAGTTTGAATACAAATGGCAGTGGGCCTATCAGGACCGCTTTAAAGATGCCGGACTGATGGCGCTGCTCGGCAGCGGCTTCGACCCCGGCGTCACCTCCGTATTCTGCACCTATATCCAGAAACACTATCTCGACGAAATCCACACCATCGACATCATCGATGTCAATGCGGGCGACCACGGCTACCCCTTTGCTACCAACTTTAATCCGGAAATCAATATCCGCGAAGTGACCGCAAAGGGCCGCTACTGGGAAAACGACAAATGGATCGAAACCGCCCCGCTCTCCGTCAAGCACCGTTTCGAAGTACCGGAAAATATTGGAACGCCCAATATTTACCTGATGTACCACGAGGAGCTCGAATCGCTCGCAACCCACATTCCGCATCTCAAACGCGCCCGCTTCTGGATGAGCTTTGGCGACTCCTACCTCAAGCACCTTGAAGTCCTCGGCAACGTCGGCATGACGCGGATCGACGAAGTCGAATTCCAAGGCCAAAAAATTGTGCCGTTGCAATTCCTGCGCGCACTGCTGCCCGACCCAGCGTCGCTCGGCCCGCGCACCAAAGGTAAAACGTGGATCGGCTGTCAGGTGACCGGACTTAAAAACGGGAAAGAAAAGACCGTCGTCATCTACAACATCTGCGACCATCAGGAGTGCTACAAAGAGGTGCAGTCGCAGGCCATCTCCTACACCACCGGCGTGCCCGCCATGATCGGTGCCAAAATGATCCTGGAGAAAAAGTGGTCCGGCACCGGCGTTTTCAACATGGAGCAGATGGATCCCGATCCCTTCATGGACGACCTCAACCAGTACGGTCTGCCGTGGAAGGTCGTCGAAGGCTCCGTCATCGACCTCGCCTGATGATCACTATTTAGTCACCATCCCGCGACGTTGGAGCCAGTCGTAGAGTCGATCGGTCCAAGAGGAGATCGGCATTCCAGAGGCCGCGCCGTTTCCATGGTCGTACAGATGCATTTCGACGGGGCGACCGGCTTCTTTCCACAGCGCAGCAAGCACCATGCAGCCATTGGTAACATTAAAGTGGCCGTCCATTACGGCTACGAAGAGCGGAGCCCCATCTTCCGGCACCTTTACATCCACGAGCGAGGGACCATAAACCGTCGCCACGAAGTCGGGCATTCCGTCCTCCGATTCCGTAACGGCGGTGCCGATGGCCACACCGCCGCCGGCGGAAAACCCAAGAATCCCAATGCGCTCGGGATTAATATTATACTTGGAGGCGTCGCGGCGGAGGATACGAATCGCCTGTTGACCGTCGGCGATCGCCATCTGAATGACCTTGAGATGATCCTGATTATCCGGCGCCGGGTTGGCATTCCCGTTTCGGCTGAGGATTTCGCGGAAAGACAACTCCCCGCCCATTCCCATCATTCCTCCCCCCGGTGCGCCGCCACGTCCAGCAGGGCGATCGGCGGCGGGAGAAATCGGCTGATCCGGAACCACGCGGTATTTAAGAATGAAGGCCGCAATCCCTTTGGCATTCAACCATTCGGCGGTTTGTTCCGTCTCTGCAAAACCCAGCATACGCATCGCTCCGCCGGGGCAGAGAATGATCGCCGCGCCGGTCGCTTTTTCCGGATCGGGCAGATACACGGTGAGCGTTGGATCCACTACGTTGGAATAGGTTTTTGAGCCGCCGGGCCCCACCGAAACCTTTTCGCTGAACGTCCAATCCTCCGAGCCCGGAGCCTTGCCGGGCCAAAGCTTAATCGTCGACAGTTCCTTCGCCGAGGAATCGGCGACTTCCGTCTGGGCTTTGGCCGTCAAGACCGTCAGCGAAACGGCGAGCACGGGCAGATATCGGAGGAGTGACGTTTTCATTTTGAGCACCTCAATGGTCCGTTCGCCTTAATCCTTTTTCACAGAGAAGC
>CAYOBH010000113.1:0-1096 GCA_964402125.1 uncultured Verrucomicrobiota bacterium | reverse complement strand
AAAAAGGCACCTCTGGGGGAGAGGTGCCTTGCGCTTTCCGTGGTGGAGATGCGATCAATACTTTTTCACGGAGAAACGGTAGATGGTTTTTGATTTGTACGGTTTTTCCGGTTCCAGCACGGTGCTCGGGAAATTGTCATGGTTCGGCGAATCAGGAAAGTGCTGCGTTTCGAGTGCAAATGAAGAACGCGAGGATTCCGGCTTTCTGCCAGCATCGACCGCCTGCTTCCACTGCATTCCGCCGCTGCCGGAATAAAACTGCATGCCCGGCTCATCGGTGATGACTTCCATTACACGACCGCTGACCGGATCGTAAACGGTCGCATCCACCTCTTCGTCCTTTTTGTTGTCGAGCACATAGTTGTCATCATAGCCTTGGAACGGCGCTCCGTTGAAGGTTTCGCCGATCTTGTAGCCCATCGCGCGAGGCTGGGTGAAGTCGAAGGGGGTTCCTTCGACGGGTTCGATCTTGCCGGTCGGAATCTTGGTGGAATCCAGCGGGGTGTATTTTGCGGCGTTGAGCGTGAGGATGTGGTCGAAGATGTAGCCATTGCCCGCGCCATGAAGATTGAAATAGGCGTGGTTGGTCACGTTGAAAACCGTCTTTTTGTCGGTCGTGGCGGAATAGTCGATGACGATCTCGTTCTTGTCGGTCCATGTATAGGTCACGGAAACCTTGACCATTCCCGGGAAGCCTTCCTCCATGTCGGCGCTGGTGTAGGAAAACTTGACGGCGTTGCTGCCTTCAACGATCTCCGAATCCCAGACCTGGGCATGCCAGCCGTTGCGTCCGCCGTGCAGAGTGTTGGGCCGGTTGTTGATCGCGAGTTCATATTCCTTGCCGTCGAGCGTAAATTTGCCGTTGGCGATCCGATTGGCAAAGCGGCCGATGGTCGCGCCGCCGTAGGCGTCGCCTCGCACAATGGTCTGGAGGGTGTCGCCGCCCGTGGTCACGTTGGCCTTCTTGCCCTCCTTGTCCGGGACTTCGATGGCGACGATGCGCGCGCCGTAGCTGGTGACCTTGAGGATGTTGCCATCCTTGTTCTTCAGGGTGTACAGCAGTACATCCTTTCCGCTTTGTTCGCCCAGATTGTTC
>CAYOBH010000112.1:0-8782 GCA_964402125.1 uncultured Verrucomicrobiota bacterium | reverse complement strand
GATGAGGGTTGTATCCGGTCCGATGGGACGGGAAAAAGTCCACTTTGTAGCACCGGATGCCGGGCGGCTCCCGGATGAAATGCGGACCTTTATCGAATGGTTCAATGCTCCTCTGGAAATCGACCCAGTTCTCAAAGCCGCCATCGCCCATTTTTGGTTTGTGACAATCCATCCGTTTTCAGATGGCAACGGACGGATCGCACGAGCCATTGCTGAAATGGCTCTGGCTAGAGCCGATGAATCTCCAGAACGCTATTACAGCATGTCCGCACAGATCGAGTCGGAGCGCAAGCAATACTACGACAGCCTAAAAAACGGCCAGTGCATGACGCTGGATATCACCTGTTGGCTGGTATGGTTTCTTGAATGCCTAGGGCGCGCCATCGGCCGAGCACAAGAGACGCTGGCCGACGTACTGTGCAAAGCCATGATCTGGGAAAAAGCAAGCGCAGCAAAAATCAACGACCGGCAGCACAAGGTGATCGCCCGACTACTCGATGATTTTGAAGGCTATCTCAACACATCAAAATATGCCACGCTGGCCAAATGCTCAACGGACACAGCGCTAAGGGACATCCGTGGACTGCTTGACACAGGCCTCCTCATTCAGAATCCCGCTGGCGGACGCAGCACCAGCTATCGCCTTGCAGAACCGAATGAAGCGTGATTAAGGCAAGCCGCGTGTATGCTTCAAGACAGAATCACCCGCGAGCTTTCGCGGCTAAACATACAATATTGACAATCCAGACGGCCTCTGCCATGAGTGTCCGCTATGGCAAAACCAATTTAGGTTGATATCAAGGACAGGGTGTATTTTTAAACCAATTCAAATCAATCGGAGCATGTAATGAGTGTCATTGCAATTGTCGGAGGATCGGGGATTCTGTTTCTCCTCGCGTATCTCACGTATGGAAGATTCCTGTCCAACAAGGTTTTTGGTCTTGATAACGGGAAGAAGACGCCTGCGGTCGAGATCAACGACGGGAACGACTTTGTGCCGGCCAAGAAAGGAATGCTTCTTGGACAGCATTTTTCGGCAATCGCTGCGGCCGGACCGGTAAACGGGCCGATTCTCGCGGGTCTGATGTTTGGATGGGTTCCAGCCCTGATCTGGATCATCATCGGTTCGATTTTTGTCGGCGGCGTCCACGACATGGGCTCCCTTGTCGCGTCCGTGCGCAACAAGGCTCGGTCGATCTCCGACGTTATCCGTGAAAACGTTTCCAAACGCGCATGGGTCCTGTTCATGGCGTTCATTTGGATCGCCCTTGTGTACATCATCGTCGCTTTCACCGACATCACCGCCAGCTCCTTCGTCGGGATAATAACCCTTGAGAACGGGGAGAAGGTCGGCGGCGGCGGCATTGCCTCATCATCAATCCTCTACCTCATCCTGCCGGTTATCATGGGTTTCCTGATGCGTTTCGCGAAGCTTCCCGGGAAGTGGGCGATCATCATCTTCCTGCCGCTCGTCGGCGTCTCGATCTGGATCGGCCGCTACATCCCGGTCAACCTTCCCGCATTCATGGCCCCCGACGCCGCGACGGCCCAGAAGGTCTGGTCTGTTCTCATCCTGATATACTGTCTTATCGCGTCGGTGGTACCCGTTTGGGCGCTGCTTCAGCCGCGCGGAGCCCTCGGCGGGTACTTCCTCTACGCCTCGCTCATCGCGGCCGCCATCGGCGTCCTCTTCGGCGGCTACAAGGTCGCTTATCCCGCCTTCATGGGCGTCGGCGAGGAGGGGATCTTCTCTGCAAAATATTTCTTCCAGCTGTTCCCGGTGCTTATCATTACGATCGCCTGCGGCGCCTGCTCCGGGTTCCATTCGCTCGTTTCGTCCGGAACGACCAGCAAACAGCTTGAAAAGGAGGCCGACATCAAACCGATCGGCTACGGATCGATGCTTCTTGAGGGCATGGTCGCCGTCGTGGCGCTTGCCTGCGTCATGATCATCAGCAAAGACTCGGAGCTCGTGAAAAAGGCCCCGAATTTCATCTACGCCTCGGGGATCGGCGGCTTCCTTGAGCTGATTGGCATTCCCGCCTCGTTCGGCATATCGTTCGGCTTGATGGCCTTCACGACCTTCGTATACGACACCCTCGATGTCTGCACGCGCCTCGGACGCTATATCTTCGAGGAGCTTACCGGGGCCAAGAACAAGATGGGTCGCCTGTTGGGCACCCTGTTGACCGCAGGCATTCCCGTCATCTTCATCTTCTGCACGATGAAGGAAGCGAACGGAAACGCAATCCCGGCGTGGAGGACCTACTGGAACACCTTCGGCGCCTCGAATCAGCTTCTTGCCGCCCTCGCCCTAATCGGCGTGACGGTGTGGCTGTTCAACAGTTCAAAGATCAAGAAGATATGGCTCGTCTCGTTCATCCCTGCCGTATTCATGTTTTTCATGTCGAACTGGTCGCTGGTCGCCGCGATCATCAACAAGTGGGTCAAGCACAGCCCTGCCATTCATCCTTCGGTTCCCTTTGTCCATCTGCTGCTGGTTGTACTCTCGATTCTGGTTGCGGTGGAAACCGTCATCGCCTTGACGAAAAAACGCCCGGCCCAAAGCATCGATTAAAACCGAAAGTTGGGAGGAGTGTTCTACGGCGCATCGACTCCTTGGTCACTCCATTTCGTCGAGGAGCAGATTGCGGGCGCTGATGCATGGGCCGGGGAACATATCGACAAACTCGTCGGGATTTTCTGCATAGAGTTCGCACATGGAATCGTAGGCGGGGCGGCCGTAGCTCAGTGTCGAGCTCAGCTCCTGCGTCTGCGTATTCTGAAGAACAAAGCAAAGTTCTTCTGCGTTGGAGTTTTCGACATTGAGCAGCAGGCGGAACTCTTTGGGATCGACCTTTTCGAGATTGCGCGTGTAGATGCTGTATTTCACATACTCCACTACGCGCGGATTAAAGCCGGCCTCCATCATGAAGAGCAGCTCCACCAGTTCGACGCGCGAAAGCACCAGACGAACCTGCGGAATTGAAACATCGTCGGGCACAATTTCATTTATCTGATCCAGCGTCTGATCAAAATCCTCTAAGATTTTTTTGCGCGGCATGGCTTCGGTTTCGGGCATCCAGTGGATCAAAATATGGTGCGCCGGATCGCTGTAGAGCAACGGCATATCAACGCGGAACGAGGTCTTGCAGTCAGCGCAGGCGACGCGGTTCAGCGTGTTTTTCATCAGCGCATCCTTTAACTGTGGATCGTCTGCGGCGTTGATTGATTCGTACAGTTCAACCGTCTTCTGCGCTCCGCAGGATGGACAGGTAATATGATAGGTGTTGCTTCTGCTCATGGTGGCTCCTCTGCCTGATGATTGATTCGTGACTCGTGATTGGTGATTGGTGATTTTCAATACGCAATACTCAGTACGCAACAAAATGATTCTTCTAGGTTAAGTTAAAAATCGCGCGACAGCCGCTCATCTTTCAGGATGGCGTGATACTGATGTTCCAAATCAGCAATTTCCCGTTGCCAAAACAGTTCGCTGCCCCAATCGGGAAAATGGGTCTGAAACGTATAATCGTCGATCTGTGTACTGCACCACGCCAGAAAATAAATGATGCGCATAGCGCGCAGGATTTCCACCAACCGAAGCTGCCGATCATCAAACTCCATAAACTGCTCATAGCCGTCCAGAATCAGATTGATTTCATGGCGGCAGCTGTTGGCGTTTCCGGGCAGCAGCAGCCAAATATCCTGCACGGCCGGCCCCATGACCATGTCATCAAAATCGATCGCCATCAATCCTTCGCCCGGACGCTCCAGAATATTGGCGCGGTGACAGTCGCCGTGAATGCGCTGCAGCTCGACATCCTCAAATTCGCTCAGGGCAATCTCGATAATTTTATCCGTAATCTCGCCGAACCGCCGCGCCTGATGCGGCGACATAAACGCGCCGTCGAGCAGCAGTTGAACCTCCGGAATCGTTGTGGTTTCCGGGTGCATGCGAAGTCGTGAAGGAGCCGCTCGTCGCGATCCCGCCAAGTGAATGCGTCCCACTAGACTGCCGAGCCGCCGCCAGCCCTCATCGGTATGCAGATCCATTTCGCGGCCCGACTTTTTTGGAAATACAGCAAACAGGAGCCCTTCAAACTCCCCGATCGTCCCGCCGTCTTTCAGCGGAAGCGGTGCAACTACAGGCACTTCTTCGGCCGCGCAATCGAGCACAAAATGGTGTTCATCCTGCAGCGCGGAACGGCTCCAGCGCCCCGGGCGGTAAAACTTAGTAATCAGCCGCTCGCCACTCACGCTCTGGAGTTCATACACGCGGTTGATATAACTCGGCAGCGGCGATGTGAGCCCGGTCAGCTGAATTCCCATCTCCGTCTCGACCGCATCCAGAATACGATCGGGCGTCAGTGTTTCAAAGCAAGCACTCATACGCCCAAGGCCTCGAACAGGTGCGCAGCATCTTCAAATGAATCCACCACCATATCGGGCTGCTCGGCCTCCAGCGCGGCCCGACTGAACGAGCCATTGCAGACCGCTACCGAAATCATCCCGTTCACCTGCGCGGCTTGAATGTCCGACGGCGTATCGCCCAGCAAATAAGAACCCTTCGGATTCCCCGCCCGCTCCAGCGCTAATGCCGCCATACGGTTGCGGTCGCCGTCGTCATCGCCGAATCCGCCGATATCACTGAAATAATGATCAATTCTGCCGTGCTTTAGCTTGAGATAAGCACAGGAACGTATGTTTCCTGTCACCAGTCCTAACGTCCATCCGCGAGACGAAACACGCTCCAGAAACTCCGGAGCGCCCGGAAAAACGGTCGGCGGGTGGAGCGTCATAGAGCGATCCAGATGTTGAGGCAACAGCTCAAAAAAACGCGCCGTTTTGATCGGTTCTTCGGCCAGTCCCTGTTCGCGCAGTAGCTGCTGCATTACGCGGATATCGGTGGCTCCGGCAAAGTTAATGTGCGCCATATCGACGGGCACGCCGTACGCTTCTTCAAACGCAGCCCCGAAGGCCGTGCGCCCGGCTCCGCCTCCGGCATAGAGCAGCGTGCCATCAATATCGCAGAAAACGTAACGTTCGCCCACGACCATGCCTCGGTCTAGTCGACCAAATCAATCAGCTCATTGATGGCGTCCGACTCAGACGGGGTCTTCGGCTTGCGCTCCTGACGCTCCTGACGCTCCTGACGCGGCTCATCATCATTATTCTGTTGTGGTTGCTGTTGTTGCTGCTGCTGCTGCGAGCGCTGACGATTGGGGCGTGGGGGACGATTTCCGCGCGGTGCGTTATTGCTACGCGGTGCATTATTACTGTGCTGCTCCTGCGGTTCCTGATCGCCGCACAGATCAAAGGCCTTACGGAAGGTGCTCATACGCAACTTGCTGACTTTGGGCCCAAGCAGTTTTTCTGCGGCGGCATTGCCGGAAACCAAAATCGCTCTGGAACCTTTTGAGCGCACCGTTTTCGCAAGGAACGCAGGAAGGGCTTTCGTGTCTGCACAATACTGCACTTGGATGCCCTCAAACATTTTCCCGCCCGGTGCCTTATTGAGCGGCTCACCGGCGGCGACGGCCACAACTTCCAGTTTTTCGCGATGGGCAAAGCGCGAAAGACGGCGCAGCGTCTGCAGTTGATTGCGTGGAAGCACATTGCCCTTCATTCCCAGCGACTCATTGAGCGCCTCTACATCAATGACCAGCACGGTAGAAGCTGGTCCGAACAGGTTACTAAATAAACCCATGGTACTATTCCCTTTGTTTTTCTCATTATTCCAAGCACTTACACCGTCGTAAACTACAGCTGCATAGCATCATAAGATTAAGCGCTGCGTGACGGTATGTTGTTGTGCGGTTGAAGGAAGAGAACCTACCTCATCAAATCCGGTCGCGCAAGTCCTCATTTCCGGCGATCCAGTTGTGCCGAAAAATCAAATCAGGAAATGCTACAGTCCTTCTATAATAGCACTGTCTGAATCAGCCTGTTCCATTTGATTGATTTTTTTCTCCAGCTCTTTGATCCGCTGATCGGTTTCGGGAGTGGTTTCATAATGCGTATGATGGTGCTCGCTTGAAAATAGACTGATACCGCCCATGCAGCCGGTGCTCAAACCAATCAAAACCAATACTCCAGTAATCGAAATAAACTTAACTCCCTTTTTCATAACACACCTCCGTTTAGTGCTGCGATCAAACCTATACACAGAATTTTTCATTTCAACACAAAAAATCCTTTCCCTAATAAATATGATATCCTTCCGCCCCTCAACGTTTCCCTTATTGGGCAACGCTAAATTGACGTTTGACCGCGTTCTACATTCAATCTTCATGGTCCCGTTGCAATTGCAACGAAATCAAGGGCTTTGTAGGTGTCGAATAAATCAGGGAAAAAATATTAAAAGGGAGACTCTATGGCTACATCAAAGACATGCATGAGTGCACTATGCAGCTTAATGCTGATCTGGGCGGGCATCGTTCAGACCGCCAATGCACAAACCAAAGAAACCGCATCTCGAACCGTAGAAGACGGCGGAACCGGAGCACTTAAGGCGCTCATGGTTTCCGACAGCAGCCTGTCGGCATTTACCGTTTTCCGCCCCAAAGAGATGGACAAGGTCAGCGCAGACAAAAAGCTGCCGATCATCGTCTGGGGCAACGGCGGTTGCGCAAATTCGCCCAGCGGTCACCTGAACTTTCTTTCCGAAGTGGCATCACACGGATACCTCATCGTAGCGATCGGCCCAATGCCGCAGGAAGGTGCACGGGGCGGTGGCGGAATGGGTGGCGGAATGGGCGGCGGCGGGGCGGCCGCTTCCGATAAACCGCAGTTGATCCAGGCCATCGACTGGGCCATCGCTCAGAACAGCGATGAAAAGAGCATTTACTACAACAAGCTCGACACCAAAAAGATTGCGGTGAGCGGGATGTCCTGCGGCGGAATTCAGGCGCTTGAAGCAGCGCCCGATCCTCGCGTCACCACGGCCATGATTTGCAACAGCGGCATTTTTAATTCTTCCGGCGGTGGCGGTGGCGGCGGCGGAATGGGCGGTATGCCTTCGCTGAGCAAAGATCATCTCAAGAAACTCCATGGCTCCATTATCTACATCCTCGGCGGACCCAGCGATATCGCTTACGCCAACGGCATGGACGACTATGAGCAGATCGAAAAACTGCCGGCCGTTACGGCCAATCTGGCCGACATCGGCCACGGCGGAACCTACATGCAGCCGCACGGCGGTACGTTCGCTGTGGTTGCAACCGCGTGGCTCAACTGGCAGCTCAAAGGTGATCAGGAAGCCGCAAAAATGTTTGTAGGCGAAGACTGCGGGCTGGAAAAGATGGAAGGCTGGTCGATTCAGAAAAAGAACCTCGACGCCGTTGCTGCGGAACCTAAAGCAGGCAAAACGAATGAAACCGCTTCCCGTACCGTGGAAGACGGCGGAACCGGACCCTTCAAAGCGGTGATGGTTTCGGACAGCAGCCTGCCGGAATTTACCGTTTTCCGCCCAAAAGATATGGATGCGGTCACAAAAGACAAAAAGCTTCCGATCATTGCATGGGGCAACGGCGGATGTGCTAACTCACCCAGCGGACACCTGAACTACCTTTCAGAAGTGGCATCGCAGGGATATCTTATTGTTGCGATCGGCCCCATCCCGCAAGAAGGTGCTGGTGGTGGACGTCCGGGCGGTGGAATGGGCGGCGGTATGCCTCCGATGGGCGGCGGTATGCCTGCCGGAATGCCCGGTGGAATGGGTGGCGGACGTCCGGGCGGTGGTGGCGGAATGCCTCCGATGGGCGGCGGAATGCCCGCTGGAATGGGCGGCGGTATGCCTGCCGGAATGCCTCAAATGGGTGGCGGTATGGGTGGTGGAATGCCTCCGATGGGTGGTGGAGCTGCTCCAGCCGGAAACAGCGGAGCTTCCCAAAAATCACAGCTGATTCAGGCCATCGATTGGGCTATTGCTCAAAACAGCAACCCGGAGAGCATTTATTACCAGAAGCTTGACGTCGAAAAGATTGCGGTCAGCGGCATGTCCTGCGGCGGTCTTCAGGCCCTTGAAGCCGCGCCCGATCCGCGTGTCACCACGGCCATGATTTGCAACAGCGGGATCATTAATTCCTCTGGCGGCGGTGGTGGCGGAATGGGCGGCATGCCGGCCCTGAACAAAGATCACCTCAAGAAGCTCCACGGCTCCATCATTTACATCCTCGGCGGACCGGACGACATCGCCTATGTAAACGGCATGGACGATTTTGAGCAGATCGAAAAACTGCCGGCCGTTACAGCCAATCTGGCCGATATCGGCCACGGCGGAACCTACATGCAGCCGCACGGCGGATCATTCGCTGTTGTTGCAACTGCGTGGCTCAACTGGCAGCTCAAGGGCGACAAGGAAGCCGCCAAAATGTTCCAAGGCGAAGACTGTGGACTGGAAAAGATGGAAGGCTGGTCGATCCAGAAAAAGAATATCGATTAATTTCAACCCCAGCGGACTCATGCTGAGCGAAACAGCGCGTGGCGTGAGTCGTCGGATTGATTAGAAGTGGACCACCCATTGCGTCCACAGAAAAGAACCGCCGATTCGGCGGTTCTTTTTTTATTGGGCCTCACATGTTGTCTTCAGAACATTTCCGATGCGCTATTTGCTCCGCACATCATTCTATACGAATTGACCGTCCTGCATGTGAAGAAGCCGATCAGCAAGGTCGAAGTAGCGGTCGTCATGCGAGATAACGACAATGGTTTTGCCCTGTTTTTTCAGCTCGGGGAGGATGGTGCGGTAGAAATGTTCTCGGTATTCGGGATCAAAGTC
>CAYOBH010000111.1:0-8814 GCA_964402125.1 uncultured Verrucomicrobiota bacterium | reverse complement strand
GTTTTTGTGGATTGTTTCGGATTTCGGAATTTGGGTTTAGGATTTTCGCAATCGGGAAGATTGGGGAAAGGGAAGATTGCGGGCTTATTCACTTGACGAAGGGGAGGATACGTTTTACCAATCGACGCGGCAAGGTGCACTTTTTGCCGGGCAATAAAGGGTAAAGCGCTATGAGCGAAAAAGCGGGCGAAGCAATCAAAATCAATGGAATACCAGACTTTTCTGAGGAGAACGCGGATGGCATGTTTTCTTCGGGGAGGTTGCTGACGGGTAATTCTGAAGGGATGATTTCCAAGGTGATTGGTAAGGAATTGCTCCGGAGTCTTGTTGCTGAGTTTATGGAGCTGGTGGGAACGTCCTGTACGATTCGCGAACGCAACGGCGATCTTGCCTGTGGCATCGTGGGGTCAGATTGGTGTAACTGCCTGCGGCAGGCCTCAATTTTTTCGAACCGAGATCAACCTAAGGGTTTGTGCCATGAATCTTGCTGGACCGATATTTCGAAGAGGAGTATTGAGGAGAGGCGGGCGGTTGAGGCGGTTTGTCACGGGAGAATGCATGTTTTTGCAGTTCCTATTATTGCGAACGACGAGGTATTCGGCGCGATTAAGGGCAGTTATGGTTCGCCGCCGGGGGATGAGCAGGCGTTGTCGGAAATTTCTGAAAAATACAACATTCATCGCTCCATGCTTGAAGATGCACTTGAACGGCATCCGGTCCGTTCTGACGAAATGATCTATTTGGCCCGACGTCGTTTGTCTAATTCAGCGTTGTTGATTGGAAAGCTGATAGAGGCGCATCTGAATGAAAGAAAACTTCGCGAGAGTGAGGCGCTGATGCGCCTTGTGATTAAGCATGATCCTGACGGTGTGGCGGTTTTGGACCGGGATATGATTTTCAGGGCCTGCAGCGACCGGTTTGTAGAGGATTACAATCTTGTTGGAGAGGATGTGCTCGGACGGCCTTTTTATGAAGTGCTGCCCAATTTTACATTGCGTTGGCGGGAGGTTCATCAGCGGGTGCTACAGGGCTGTGTGGAGCGCAATGAAGACGATGCGTATAAGCGCCCCGACGGATCCGTTTGTTATACGCGTTGGGAATGCCGGCCTTGGTATACGGAGGGGGGCGCGATTGCGGGTACCGTTTTTTATACGGAAATAACGACGGAGCGTAAGCTTGCGGAGTTGGCGCTTTATGAGGCCAAGGATGCTGCGGAGCAGGGAATGGCCGAGCTGGAGGCCGTGCTGGGACATGTTAAAAGCGGCATTGTCGTTTTTGATATGCAGGAGATGGTCGTTCATATAAACGAGACATTTGCTCGAATCCATGGGTATGAAAGCACTGCGGGATTGATGACGGATTTCGAGTTTTTCAGAAAAAATTTTCAGCTCTACAGTTATCCTGAACGCACAGCGTTGCCGCATGAAAAGTGGCCGCTGCAGCGGTTGTATCGCGGAGAACTGCTGGAAAATGTGGTTTACTATCTTCATCGGAACGATTCCGGGCGCGAGCGGGTGGTCAGTTATTATGGAACACCGATCTGTAATGCCGACGGCGCGACGGAGCTGGAAGTTCTTATTCTCGATGACATTACACAGCAGTTGGAGGCGCGTGCAAAATTAGAACAAAGTGAGCGGATGCACCGGAAGCTCTTTGAAGCGTCGCCCTTGGGTATGTTTGTCATTTGTATGGAGGACGATCGCGTTCTCAATGTAAATGACGTTGGGTGTGGGATGCATGGATATGCGCGCGAAGCATTAATGGAACTTTCGGCGCGGAACTATCTCTTCGATGAGGAGGCTTCGCCGAAAGAGTATGATCGTTTTCGGGATGCGATTCTTCGCGGAGAAAATTTTTCCACAACGGGTTTTAGTCGGCGTAAAGATGATTCGTTGTTTCCGGTTGAGTTGTTTGGGACGCCTGTGACGTATCACGGCAAATCCTCTGCGCTGGTTTTGGCTGAGGATATCACTAGGCGCAGGGCGCGGGAGGAGAAGGAGCGGGTGATGCAGGAGCGCATGGAGCAGACCCAGCGGCTCGAAAGTCTCGGTGTGCTGGCGGGCGGCATTGCGCACGATTTTAATAACCTGCTGATGGCCATTATTGGTTATGCCGATCTTGCACTGATGGATCTATCTCCGTTCTCTCCGGCAGCAAGTGATATTGCACAGATCAAGGTTTCCTCCAAACGAGCCGCCGATCTCTGCACACAATTGCTGGCCTATTCGGGCAGGGGACGGCTGGAGGAAAAAACCTTTTCCATCAGCGAACTTGTCGAGGAAATGCTGCATATGCTCAAGACCTGCATTTCGAAAAAATGTGTGCTTAACCTCAATCTGAAAAAAGATTTGCCGATTACAGCGGGCGATCCATCGCAGATGCGGCAGATTATTATGAATTTTGTCCTGAATGCTTCAGAGGCCATCGGCGAACGCAACGGGGTGATCGCGGTTACGACCAGCACAATGGTCTGCACAATGGAATATTTTGAAACCGGATATCTGCTTAAACCGGAGAAGCCCGGGCTTTATGTCACGCTTGAGGTTTCTGATAACGGAACGGGCATGGATGCCGAAACGCTCAATCGAATTTTTGAACCGTTCTTTACGACCAAGTTTGCAGGCCGCGGGCTCGGACTGTCGGCCGTTCTGGGGATTATTCGTTCGCATGGCGGCGGACTTCGTGTTTATTCCGAGCTCGGCGTGGGAACCACCTTTAAGGTTCTTTTCCCTGTGGTTCAGGAGGGAAGTGCAGCCGCAGATGTTTGTTCGGTGGGGGATGAGGCTGCAGATCTAAATTGGCGCGGACACGGTACCGTTCTGCTGGTGGACGACGAGGAGACGGTCCGCTCGGTATGCTGTCGGAAGCTCAATCGTCTGGGGTTTGATGTTCTGACTGCAGAGAACGGATTGGAAGGCGTGGCGCTTTATCGAGAAAAACGCGACGAGATTGATCTGATCATTCTTGATCTAACCATGCCTAAAATGGGCGGAGAAGAGGCGTTCCGTGAGCTCCGAGCCATTAATCCGGATGCAAAAATTGTTCTTTCCAGCGGATACACGAAGATGGATGTGATCTCGCGGTTTTCCGGGAAGAAGATCTCTGGTTTTCTTCGGAAGCCGTTCACAATGGGAGAGTTGTTGGTTGTTTTGTCCAATCTTCTTCCGGCGAGTTTTGGCTCTACGTAGAATGAGATGAAACTGGATTGGGAAAAAGAAAGATTTTTTGTTGACTTTTTTTCGGCGGCTTATATTTTTTGGCCGAGTTCATCAGTACGCCTCTGTGGATCGTCGCGGGCATCATGGGATGCCCTGCAAGCCGAATGAGTCGGGACAGGCATGGCGGCGGTGATGGGCGAAGAGAGATAAGTAGAATGGAAAAAAGACTGTATGTAGGCAATTTGTCCTATAGCACCACGGAAGACTCACTTGAAGGACTGTTTCAACAAGCCGGAACGGTTGTTAAGTGCGAGCTCATGCTTGATAAGTTCACCAGCCGCTCTCGCGGTTTTGCCTTTATTGAAATGGCAACGCACGAGGAAGCTCAAAATGCGGTTGATATGCTCAATGAAAAAGATCTGGACGGGCGTAGCCTGCGTGTGAACATTGCGCGTCCGCGTGAAGAACGTCCTCCTCGTCGTGAAGGCGGCGGCGGATACGGCGGCGGCGGACACGGTGGTGGTCGCGGCGGTCGTGAGCGCGGCGGTCGTGACCGCAGCGGCGGTGATCGCAACGGTGGCGGATACAATCGCGACCGTGACTAATAATCAAATATAAATTTTGATGAGACCGCCCTGTGTATTCGGGGCGGTTTTTTGGTATTCAGGGGGCACGGCGGCAGAAAACAACAGGGTGGAGAAGATGCGGCATATCATTTGGGATTGGAACGGAACGCTGTGGGACGATACAGGGCTGTGTCTGGAGATTAACAATCACATGCTCGCGCGCAGGAGCCTGCCGCCTATCACCATCGAAATGTATCGCGATACATTGTGTTTCCCGGTCGATCAATACTATTGCCGGCTCGGGTTTGACTACGATGTGGATCCATACTGTAGTCTGGCGCATGAGTTTATCGATGAATATACCCGCCGGCGTTTTGAGTGTCCTCTCCATAAAGGAGCGAAGGAACTGATACAGCGCCTTCATGATCAAGGCTGCCAACAAGCGGTTCTTTCTGCTTATCAGCACGAAACGCTGCTCCAAGCGATTGATTATTTTCAGTTGCGTCGGTTTTTCCGGGATATTATTGGCCTCAACGATATCTACGCCGCCGGAAAGGTGGAGAATGGGATTAAATATATCGCCTCTTCTGATCTGAAGCCGTCAGAAGTTTTTTTCATCGGGGATACGATTCACGATTTTGAAGTGGCCGAAGCCATGGGCATACAATGCGTTTTGATTGCTCACGGCCATAACAGCCGAGCCCGTCTTGAACCCTGCGGCGTACCGGTGTTTGATTCGCTGGATGCGGTTGGTTTAAGGGCTTTGCTGGGGCTGTAATAAAAATGTGATCTAGGGAGTAAACGAGGCTTGAATTCGCTGGATCAGCCCCGTTTTATCTGTTTCATGAAAATTTTAGGAATTGAAACCTCGTGCGATGAAACCGCTGCGGCCGTTGTGGAAAACGGGCGTAACGTGTTGTCGAATGCCATTTATTCACAGATTGAAAAGCACCGTCCCTATGGCGGTGTGGTTCCGGAGATTGCCTCGCGCAACCATGTGATCAAGCTGCCCGGCATTATTCGCGATGCACTCGACGATGCAGGCGAAACCTTTGACTCCATCGATGCCATTGCTGTGACGTACGGACCCGGGTTGGCCAGTTCGCTGCTGATCGGTTACTCCGCCGCAAAAACATTGGCCCTGCGTCTGAGAAAACCGCTTATCGGTGTGAATCATCACGAAGGGCATCTCCACTCCGTCTTTATGCGCAAGGACGCGCCGGCGGCAGAGGACGTTTTTCCGATGCTCGGGCTGTTGGTTTCCGGGGGCGACAGCAGCTTGGTGTTGATGCGTGGAACGGGGCAGTATGAAGTGCTCGGCCGGACCATCGACGACGCGGCGGGCGAGGCGCTCGATAAAGCGGCCGCTGTTTTAAATCTCGGATATCCCGGCGGACCCATCATCCAGAAAACCGCCGAGGGCGGCGATCCAGACACTATTCGTTTTCCGCGCGGACTCGACCATGTGGACCGCGGCAAGTGGGCCTACAAATATGAGCGTGACTTCTGTTTTAGTTTCAGCGGCCTGAAAACGGCCTTACTGACGCATGTGAAAAAGCTGGATCATGCGCCGGAGGGCGATGAGCTGCGCGATATTGCAGCGAGTTATCAGGAAGCCGTGTGCGATGCGCTGACATCACGCGTGGAACGCGCGCTCAAGCGTTTCCCGATCAAGAGTTTTGCCTGTGCCGGTGGAGTGTCGATGAATAAGGTTCTTCGGCAAAAGCTGTCGGATCTTTCTCAGAAAACGGGCGATGCGTTACTGCTCTGTCCGCCGTCATTTTGTACGGACAACGCCGCCATGATTGCCGGCGCGGCGTATGAAAAATATCGCCTCGGGAAAACGGGTCCGGAGCCGGAGGATGTGAACCCGAATCTGCGTTTGGTCGATTGGATTTAAGGATGTCCGAGGCGTATCAATATTTGTTTGGTCCGGTGCCTTCGCGTCGGCTGGGGCGGTCGCTGGGGGTGGATCTGATTCCGTTTAAGCGCTGTACGCAGGATTGCGTTTATTGTCAGTTGGGCGAGACGCCGTGTACCGTGAGTGAGCGGGCGGAGTATGTTCCAATGGAGTCGGTGCTGAGCGAGCTGGAGCGCTGGAAGGCTTCAGGCGGGCAGGCGGATCATATCACGCTCGCGGGGTCCGGGGAGCCGACGCTGCATCTGCGGTTCGATGAGGTTTTTAAATGGGTGCGGGAACGTACGGAGGTTCGCTCGGTGCTGCTGACCAATGGTTCGCTGCTTTATCTGCCAGCGGTGCGCAGGTCGGCGGCACTGGCGGATAAGGTGAAGGTGACGCTGAGCGCGTGGGATGAAGCGAGTTTTCAGCAGATACATCGACCGGCGCAGGCGATTACGTTTGAGCGGTTGGTCGAGGGCGAACGGGCCTTTCGAGAAATGTACAGCGGCGAACTCTCAGTGGAGGTGTTCATTGTCGACGGTATGAACTCGCAGATTGAGCAGTGCCGTAAGATTGCGGAAATTGTCCGTTCGATTCAGCCCGACCGTATCGATATAAATACTGCGGTGCGCCCACCGGCCGTCGCTGGTGTACAGCCCTCTTCCCCGGAGCATCTGCAAGAGCTCGCTGCCCTTTTTGGAGATAGGGCTGTTGTAACGGCATCCTTCAAACAGACGGATGTGTCGACGGAGATCGTCAGCAGGGAAATGCTTTTGGGACTGATCAAGCGCCATCCGGCGGGCGCGGAGCAGTTGGCGCAGGAGTTCGGGGTGCCGACGGAAAAGTTAAAGCAGACGTTGGCGCTGATGGTTTCGGCGGGGCAGCTGTTGATGCAAGAGCGCGGCGGTGAAACCTATTATTTTTGTCGAGGCTGATTCATTTCGACTTTTCGGCCAATCAGCATCGCCAACAGCCAATACGGCACAAGCCAACATCTCTTCATTTACGCCGACTTTCCGGAGGATGATTCCTCTAGATCCGACTCGCAACAGACCGGCAGGTATATGCGGAAGGTCGCCCCTTCATTCGGCACACTGTAGACTTCTATGTGTCCGTTGCATTGCTGAACAATGCCGAAGACAATCGAAAGTCCCATTCCTCGGGCTTCACCAAACTTCTTGGTTGTAAAAAACGGATCAAAAATTCGTTTTTGATTCTCCGGGCTGATGCCGCATCCAGTATCCGTAACACTAATCAGCACATATCGATCCGACGTGGACCCCAAATGATGTCTCAAACGCTCAGGAACATTGCGTATATCTTCTGTCCGAATCGTAATGGTTCCGCCGTCGGGCATCGCCGCCAACGCGTTCGAACAGAGGTTCATCAACACCTGTAAAAACTGCCCTCGATCCACTCGCACCGTACCGAGATTTTTTCCTGCCAAGAATTTTAATTCGACACTCCCTCCCATGAACTTACCCAGCATTTCCAGTGAATGTTCTATTTCAAGATTCACCTGTACCTTTTCCGGATTAATTCCCTCCTGCTGACTAAAGGTCAACAGTTGCTTGATCAGCGTTTTAGCATGGTTTCCTGCACTCAAAATCCGGTTGACCCATTCGTCTGCAGGCTGCTGTTCCTCCATTAACAGGAGCGCCATTTCTGCATTGCCGTTAATCACCTGAAGGAGATTATTAAAGTCGTGCGCAATTCCGCCAACCAGCCTCCCGATCGATTGCATTTTTTGAGAGTGGCGAACCTGTTCTTCTAATTCAACCTGCTCTGTCACATCCCGCCTGGCCGCCACAAAATATGCGATTTCGCCGTCAGGATCCCTCACGGGAGAAATCAGCGTATCCTCGATGGAAGGCCGACCATCGTTCCGATGATGGACCAGTCGTCCTCGCCATTCCTTTCGGCAGGAGATAACATTCAGAAAAACCTGACAAAACTCACAGCCCGGAACCTTCTCCTTTAATGTTAAAAGTGACTGATCGAACACCTCCTCCCGACGGATTCCAGACATCTTTTCAAAGGCCGGGTTGACATATTGAAGCACACCGGAGAGATCGGCAATCAGGACAGCGTCTGCAAGTTGATCAATCCCGGTGAGAAGCAGCATTCTATCCCTTTCAGCTTTTCGTCGACGCGCCATCATAATGTTGAATGCCGAAGCGAGAGTGCCCAGTTCATCCTTCCCGGAGGCCGATACAGAAACGTTCAAATCTCCCTCAGCAACACGCAGTGTGGCATCCGTCAGCGCGACCACGGGTTGAGTGATCATCTTGCGCAACAGGAAAAAGGAAACACCTCCAACAAGGATTCCACCGACTAGGAGCAGGGAAACATAAAGAAAAAGGGTCTTGCTTCCTTGATGAATAATATCCCGAGGCATATCCACCTGAACCAGCAAAACCGGCTTTGAATCAACTCCGGAAACCGTACTGAAACTGGAAATCGTGTTTCGATCTAAAGCTTGGGTAAATACGGGTTCAGAACCGGATAGACGCATGAAAATATCCCCAAGCTCCGAATGCGGATCCAATTGATCAATTCGGAAAGTACTTAACTCTACCTGTAGAGGTTCCGCCAGTAGGGCTATTTCATGCTGATCCAGAAGACGCCCCATGAATAAGGTACCCATAGACGGGCCACTGCCGTCGCTTCTAACAATCGGACTGCTGCTAAGCAGCACGGGTCCCTGATCCAATAGAATAATCCCCGAAAAAGTATCATCCGCCGCAAAAAACGGTTCGAACGACTCCGAATCGGATGAAAGCGTCGAAAACAACTCGGAATCAATGGGTAGCGGTTCTAGATCATGATCATAACTCCCTCCCCAAACGAGATCGCGGGCGGAGTCCAAATAGAGCATAACCTGAACATTCAAATGGTCAAAAGTGCTCGGAATCAGATTGGACGCTTTGTAATCTTCATTGCGGTCTTCAATAAACTCATACGTATCATCCCAATAAGCCCAATCCCCAACCGACAGAGCCACTTCATCGGCTGCCGCCTCTATCGAATGGACAACCCGTTCAACACTTGATCTGCTGTAATTTTTTTCAAGATCAAGAAAACCTCTCTCGACAATCAATCCTCCGCTGCACAACAGAAACAGCAGAGCAATCATCGTCCCGATCACAATCAAGATGGTTTTTGTGACTAACTTCACTCTCTATCCCTT
>CAYOBH010000110.1:4160-8852 GCA_964402125.1 uncultured Verrucomicrobiota bacterium | reverse complement strand
TCGGGCACATCGACGAGGACAAAGTCCTCCGTGCCGGGAAGATAGAGTTCCTTGAGTTTTTTTCGGTCCTTGGTCAGATCCATGTTCAGCACTCCTTTCAGGGTTTGGTTTCCATATAGTCCAGCGTCTGGCCGATCCACGCCTTTTCCGTCGCAAGCTGGCCGGCCAGGAAATCGAAGAGCGCCTCAATAAAGTCCGGCAACGGCTGGCGCTCGCAGCGAATGCTCTCCACCCGCGCCATTTCCGCCGAGACCATTTGAAGCCGATTGCTCAGCGCGGCCAGCGCCTCGGTCCGGGGCATCAACGGCCAATGGGCCATTCCAAGCAGGGCCGACGAATAGGTCGGGCGGAAGCTTCCCAACATATCCAAGGCTTGAGCGACCAGTGTCTCCCGCCCCAGCGACGTCAAGGTATAGGTCTTGCGCGCCTTGCTACCAGCGGGGGTTTCGGCCAAGACGAGTCCGGCCTTTTCCAGCTTCCCGAGCACAAAGTAAATCGAAGAAAAGCCGATCTGGGTCCATTCCCGCATACCGCGCTCTTCGATCACCAGCTCCAGCTCGTATCCATGGCGCGGCATCTCGGCGACCAGCCCAAGGAGGAGCAATTCAGAATCTGTTAATCCGCTCTTTTTCATATTCTAGTAGTAGAATATTGCGGCAAGCCTGTCAACCGGTATTTTTAGGTAAAATAATGAGCGGTTCTTCCTTGCTCCGCCATTCGATCTGCAAGCACAGAGAGCAGGCCAATTGTTGCGGTGTCGGATCGAAGAATTCGTTCCCCAATCCCAAAGAGGTTAAAATTGTGAGCGGCCAACTGCTCCAACTCATACGGCGTCCAGCCGCCCTCCGGGCCGATCGCCAGCAGAATCCGATCCGCCGATGCTGCGTCCGGGAAAAAATCGCCCATCCGCTTTGTTCCGGAAGGATCGGCCAGCAGCTTAAAATGATCAGGAAAGAGCAGGTCCAGCTCGTCCTCGACAAACGGCTTGAAGCGCGGACGAATCAGCACCTCGGGCAGGTGCGTACAGCGTGCCTGCTGCAACCCTTCGTGCAGCAGCTCGGTGTAAAATTCGGGATCAATGACGTGGCTGTCAAAATAGCACCGCTCCACCTTATCCGCCCGAAGCAACACCATCCGCCCCACCCCAAGCGCCGCCAACTGCGCCCACAGCCGTTTCATCACTTTGGGGCGCGGCATAGCCAACAGCAGATCGATACGCGGACGCTGCGGCGAGGCCGATTCAAACGTGCACCGCAGCACAACCTGCTTCGCGTCGATCTGGTCGACAACACCCACTCCAAGCGGACCGTTCAACAAACCGACACGCAGCGGCTTTCCGGGCTCGGCTCTCAAAACCTCGCGCACATGCTTTGCCCGCGAGCCGTTCAGACAACACAAACCCGCAGAGTCCACTTCGTCGGGCTGGAGCAAAATCAGGTTCATCGCTATGAGGAATGGGTTTACCACGAAAAACACTAAATACACGAAAACTCAATTGAACTACCCAATATATTTCCTTGACAATATACGCAATTTCAAGAATTAGATTTCGTGTATTTAGTGTTTTTCGTGGTTCTTATCAGACCTAATTTCAGAATTTAAGGTCGGCCTTTTTGAGGCGGGCGGCCAGCTCGTTCAATACGCGCTCGTCGTCTTCATCACCGGCGGATTCAAACACCGCACCGAAGCGGATGAACGGACCGGTGTTGTCCCACGGAACCGTGGAGATGCCAAAGTTTTCGATAAGGTAGAGCGAGGCTTCCTCGGCGTTGGCAAACACCACATCGCCGGCGCCTTTCGGCGCTTTCAAATACATAAAGAAGGTGCCGCCCGGCATTTTAGCATCGAAGCCGACCGACTTAAGAACTTCCACCATCCGGCGCAGACGCTTTTCATAGTGATCGCGAATGTCGTCAGCCAGCGACTGGTCAGCAATGCCGGCGCAGGCGGCTTTCTGAATGGCCTTAAACTGTCCGCTATCGCAGTTGTCTTTAATCATTGCGAGCGCACTGACCGCCCATTCCGCACCGCAGAAAAAGCCAAGACGCCAGCCGGTCATGTTATAGGCCTTGGACATTGAGTGCAGCTCCAGCGTACACTCCTTGGCGCCGGGACGCTGCAGGAGGGAGGAGCGCTCGCCATCATAAACCAGCGTGGAATAGGGCGCGTCCTGAATTATGAGAATGTTGTACTTTTTCGCAAAAGCGATCAGTTCATCATAAAACTCGGGCGTAGCCACGGCACCAGTCGGATTGTTGGGATAGTTGATGTAAAACAGCTTGCAGCGTTCGGCCAGCGCCGGATCAATTTTGGAAAGATCAGGCAAAAAGGCATTTTCTTCGAGCAGCGGAATATTAACCACCTCGGCACCGAGATACTTTGAATGCGTCCCCATCACCGGATAACCGGGAACGGTCTGGAAAACCACATCGCCCGGATTCACAAAGGCGAGCGGCAGCATAGCCAGTGCCGGTTTAGTGCCGATGCTGTGATTGATTTCGGTGACGGGATCCAATTCCACCCCGAAAAACTTCTTCATATATTCTGCGGCGGCCTGTTTGAATTCCGGCCCGCCGTTATCGGCATAGCCTCGGTTTTCAGGCTTATCGCACTCGACCTTGAGTACGTCGCGGATCGGGGCCGGCGCAATCTGATCGGGCTCGCCCACGCCGAAATCGAGAATTTCCAGTTCCGGGTGCTCTCTGCGGGCTTTGGCCTTGGCGCGCTTAATTTTTTCAAATTTATAAATTTCAGTTGATTTGCCGAACTGGGTTCCGCCGATACGGTCGGCAAACAATTTTTCGTAGTCCATGGTATTCTCCTTAACTAATGCGAAGCCCGGAAATTTATCTGTTTTCCGGACGGTTATTGATATTCAACGGGCTAAATGGATTGGCTTTTCAACGGAGGAATGAGCTTTTCGAGCAGTGCCTCAAGGTTTTCCTTGGAAAACTCCGTCAAACGGATTGAGCGCGTCAGATTTAGGATCGTCCCGTTTTCAACGGCAGGATTTTCCCGAAACAGACCGACCACCAGCTTTTCACCGAGAATATCCACCGCAAAGTAGAGCAAATCCACCACAAGGCCGTCCCGCGTCATCTGCTCCTTGCTGTATACATACTGCATATTTCGGGCGTATTCGCCCGAGATCGTAAAACCCTCATCATCCCGACTATGCTTAAACCCGCGCTGACTCATCAGCGAATTGATTACGCCCGTATTACCGAATAGCACCTTACGCTCCTTGGTTTTTACCGTTACAAAGGCGCTAATCATTGGAAATCGATCCGTTCAGTCAAGGCAATTCAGGGAGAGGTTGCCCGCCCCCACCAAAAAGAGGGGAATGGCTGGCAATAAAAAGCTTGATAGGTTTGTCTTTATTTACCTCTACGGAACTGAAAAACTATGCCGTGTCTATGAAAAAAAAACCGACAGACCAACAAGGATTCACCCTGATCGAAGTATTGATCGCGATGGTGATTCTGGCAACCAGTGTGGCGTCATTAATGGCGGCCACGGCGCAGTGCATGTCGATTATCGGCAGGGCACGCCAGCTGGAAACCGCCCGCGGTCTGCTGGCACGAGTTGATGCGGAAAACCCCATCCTGAGTATAGATATGGAAGAAGGCTATGAATCGGGGGAGTTTGACGACATGGAAAAGTACACATGGTCTAGAGAAATTGTGATGGATGATGAAGAAAATCGGCCGGGGTTGTTTATAGTAACCACGCGTGTTCAATGGTCAGAAAAAAGCCGCACAGCGTTCGAAGAGGTCACCACCTACAAATACTGTCCCGATGCCGAAAGCGTCACCTCGGAGTTCTAAAAAACCTGTATGAAACGTTCGACCGCCACCTCTGAAAACTGCAGAAAACGAGGCTTCACCTTCTTGGAGCTTCTCGTTGCGGCCGTTATTCTGACCATTGTAATGAGTATCGCCGTCCAAGCTCTCGACCAAACCCTCCGAGCATGGAAAAGGGGCGGAGAAGTAATCGACAGCATCCAGCACGGCGATTATGTCATTTCTCAATTGGTCTGTGCTATTAACTCAACGCTCTATTTCTATGACGAAAATGCCACCTATGCGTTTACCGTTGAAAAGGACACCAAGTTTGGAAATCCTGCCGATATTGTTTCATTTGTGACCACCAGTCCCGCCTTTCTTCCGCCGGACTCGCCCTTTTTGAAGGGACCGCACCGGATCGAACTCACGATCGATTCTGACGATAATGGGGACCCCGCGCTGTTCGTTCTCGCTATGCCCGCAGTCAATATGCTTATGGAAGACGACACCGAGGATTTCAGAGACCAATATGATGCTGACCCCGTCATCGCCTGCCCCTCTGTAAACGGGCTCGAAATTTTATTTTGGAACGAAGAGGATGAGGAATGGGAAGAGGAGTGGGAAGAGGAAAACTCGGTTCCACAGCGCATTCAGGTCATCGTTTCCGTAATGTCTTCTGATCCCGATGAAGACGATACGATATTCCAGCGTATCATTGAAATCCCCGTATACGGTGCCACCCTGCAACAGATTGCAGGGCCGACCTCCTCTTCGGACGGCGGCGGCGGATTCGGTGGTGGCGGCGGCGGATTCGGTGGCGGCGGCGGCGGATTCGGTGGTGGCGGCATGGGCGGTGGCGGCATGGGCGGTGGCGGCATGGGCGGTGGCGGCATGGGCGGTGGCGGCA
>CAYOBH010000110.1:1022-4060 GCA_964402125.1 uncultured Verrucomicrobiota bacterium | reverse complement strand
TGGGCGGCGGCGGCATGGGCGGCGGCGGCATGGGCGGCGGCGGCGGCATGGGTGGCGGCGGCAGGCCAGGCGGTGGCGGCGCAGGTGGCGGCATGGGCGGTGGCGGCATGGGCGGTGGCGCTGGTGGCGCTGGTGGCGGCGCAGGTGGTGCTGGTGGCGCTGGTGGCGGCATGGGCGGCGGTGGAGGAGCTCGTTAGATCATGAACAGCAAAATCCATAACCATTCAAAGGAAGGCGCTGCTCTGTTAGTCGTACTGGGTGTCCTGCTTATTCTGCCGTTGATTGTGATGTCCATTGCCTTTGACGCCAAACTTGAAGCGCAACTGATTTCCTACAAAAGAAATAAATTGAAAGCCGAAACACTGGCGTATTCCGGGATTGAATATGCTAAAGCGATTCTGGCCCAACAGTCTCAAGTATCGGAGACGGACGTTGAAGAGTTGGGTCAAGAGGATCGAGACGGGTTTATGCAGATGGCGCTCTACGCCCAGCGCGGTCTTTCCGCATCATCAACTATCCAACCGGGAGAAAGTTCAAACGAAACGTTCACCATTACGATTGAGTCGGCAGAATCGGGACGAAATGTCAATCTGCTGACCAGCGACCAATGGATGGATATCTTTGAAATGGCAAATGTTCCTTCCACCCAGTGGGAAGAGCTGATCGACTGTCTTACCGACTGGATCGATGACAATGACCTGCATGAGCTGAACGGGGCGGAAAGCGACGACGCATTCTATGAAGAGCAGGGCTATCCCGTAAAGAATTCGCAGCTCGACAGCGTGGAAGAACTCTTGCTGATCAAGGGATGGACTCCGGAAATTCTTTACGGGAAATCCGCAGATGATGAAAGTGACGAGGTGTATGGAATTGCCGACCTCCTTACGGTATGGGGCGATGGAAGAGTAAATATTAATACGGCCCCTACAAACACACTCCTGAGCTTTCCGGAATATGAAGACTGGCAGTTGGAAGATATCATGCTCGCCCGCGCCGGACTGGACGGCGAAGCGGGCACGCTTGACGACGGCATTCAGTCGCTCAACGAAGTCGATGCTGACAGCACAAATTTTAAATTGGAAAGCGATTACATAAAGGTAATATCTATTGGAGAATCATCGAAAACCAAATACCAAGTCACCGCGGTCTTTTTGCTAGGATCGGAAGAGGCAACGGTGCTCTATTGGAACGAAGGACCGGTCAATTAACATGCGAATACGCGATAAGATCATAACAGCAGTCTGCCTTTTCCCCGAAGGCATCGAGTGGACTTCCCTGAAAATTAAGCAGGGGAAAACCGAACGAAATGAACGAAAATCCCTGCCGTTCTCCGAACCGCAGCAAGAGAAACTAACGATGGCAACCGTTGTGTTGCCGGAAAAACTCGCTGGAAATATGGAAGGCGATATTACCGTCTCCATCAGAACCGCCGAGCTCATCATGCGAACCATTGAGGTTCCTTCATCAGATCCCGCTGAAATTGCATCCATGGTCAGCTTTCAGATTGATAAGATTGCCCCCTACCCCATGGATCAAATGGCGATTTCCCACGAAATCCTCCGAGAAACAGAAAACGGGGCACTCGTTCTTATGGCCGCAGCAAAGCGTACCTGCATTGACGCGATCGGTGAAACTTTTAAGAAGCAGAACATTCATATCCACAGTATCGATGCCCGTGTTCTTGGATGGCTGCAGCTCCTAAAAAAAGGCGGCCACATTCTTGAAACCGGCACTCAGATCCTTGTGATTAGAGACGGAATTGACTTTGCGCTCGTCGTTCTGTTGGACGGCATTCCGCTCTCCATTCATTCTCTGGACAGTACAGTGAATAGCGAAAATCTCTGCGAGGCATTGGCTGAGGAGATTAAATACTCCATGGTGGCACTTGATGCTGAACATGATCTCCCCTCTCCCCAATCGATTGATTTCTGGAGCATGACCGAGCTGCCTCCTGCTACCACAGCATGCCTACAGCAAAGAGTCGGCCTCAAGCCCAAGATATATAGTCTGGCTGAACTGCCTCCACTTTCAGAGGGCATTGCGGAACGGTCTCAGGAAAAAGCCAACCGAATTGAACTCATCCCGAGCGAATGGATTGAACACGAAAAAAACAAAGAGCTGAAAAAACAGATCATAACCGCATCATCGATTATCGGCGGCGTATGGATCTGTGCACTCGCCATTCTGCTCACCCTCTTCAAGATCAGAGATAATGAATACCGTGAACTTAAGTCAGAGGAGCAGGACTATTTTAAACGGGCAACGGTCGCAAGGCAGGATAAGCTGAAGCTCGAAAAGCTGAAGACGAAGATGGATAAGAAAAATTCTGCTCTCGAAGGATTGCGTGAAATTGTAGTGCTTTGGCCGGGAGAGGGTGAAATCAGTGATTTAACCCGCTTTAATTATGAAAAGAAAAAAGGTGAGGTTCAGGTCCGAGGATCAACTGATTCCGTTGGTTCTGTTGATACCTTTTTTAACAACCTGACAAAATCTGAACTGTTTGTAAACATAGCGAATCAAAACAGCAGCACCAGAAACGTCCGTACCGGACGCGAAACTACAGTTGTGACTGAGTTTTCGGTCACGTTGCTGATGGATCAGGAGGGGAAATAATGAAAATATCAAAGCGTGAAATGATCCTGACGGTGTCGATGTTGACCTGCGTGCTGTTCGGAGCAACCTGGCTTGTCGTTGGAAAGATGTATGATGACTACAGAAAACAAGGGGAAGAAATGCCCCGAATCGACGAAAATATTCTAAATCATCAAGATACAATCCATCAACGGAATAATTGGAAAGCCAACCTGAATAAACTGGAGGCAAGCATCAGTGGAGATGCCTATCCCGCAGAACCGATGTCGGTTGCTCCGCGGCTTACGACTGAAATAAAGGCGATCACCACCTACCACGGACTCAATATTTCAAGTTCCACTCCGCAAAAAGAGGAAAAGACCGGAAACCTTTATGAGCAGACCATTCGGCTTCAATGGAGCGGAACAACGGAACAGCTCGTCAATTCACTCCATGGAATTCAAAGC
>CAYOBH010000110.1:0-1012 GCA_964402125.1 uncultured Verrucomicrobiota bacterium | reverse complement strand
AGCTCCGGTACCGGCCTTAAATTTGATATCACCACGCTGACCATTACCCCGCAGAGCGGAAGAGGGGCTCAGGCAGGCATGTTGAGCGGAACCATGGATGTCAACTGCACCTACATGCGTGTTCCCCCTCAAAGTTGACCTTTCTCCGTGGAACTAAAGTCTCTCACTACTGGACCGCTCCAACAAATCTGTTACTTGCTATGGAATGATCCACAGCGGACTTTAGTAATCGATCCAGGGGCAGAAGCGGAGCGAATTGCACGTTTTATTAAAGACCGCGATTTAACCATCGCGGCCTTTATTTGCACACATGGTCATACCGACCACATCGGGGCGTTGGCCGATTTGCACGGGTTTTTCCCCGCTCCGATCCTCATTCATTCCTTAGACCTGAGTTGGGCCTTTGAACCGGTCAATCATCTTTCCCCCATTCATGGTGTTCCTGAAAGACCGATAAATGCTGATTATGTTCCTTTGGAAGATGCTGAGAAATGGCCCTGTGACCTGCCGGCATTTCAATGCATTGAAACACCGGGCCACACGCCAGGCTCCTGCTGCCTGTTCTTTTCTGAAGAACAACTTTTAATTTCCGGAGACACCTTGTTCAGGGGAACCTATGGACGCACCGATCTGCCCGGCGGAAATCCCCACGAAATGAAAAACTCGCTGCAGAAACTAAAACAGCTTCCCGACACCACCCGCGTCTATCCCGGCCACGGACCTGACACCACCATCGGAATAGAAAAAGCCACCAACCCGTTTTTCGGTGTTTACTGGTAAAAGTGGCTTGTTTGTTCGATTTCCGCTCAAAGGTCTGCACTACATTTTTTCTTCACGGTCATGCTGCGGCCGTTTGCTGGTAAAGGTATTTCTGGAAGCCAGCGAAGGCTTCGTTCATATCGGCCTCGTTCCTTTGCACTCAGGGTAGCTCGAACACCCCCAGAAGTCTCCCTTCGCCGTAAGCGTCCGGCAGGGTACCGCTATGGGGTTTGGCGGGCGGCTTTCCACTTCG
>CAYOBH010000109.1:0-8866 GCA_964402125.1 uncultured Verrucomicrobiota bacterium | reverse complement strand
CATATACCAGCTCCGAGACGGCCCTTTCCGCCGCAGGCGGATTCGAATTGTATTCAACGTATTTATCTTGCATCAAGGCCCAGTCGTAGGGGTCGGAAAAATCCACGCTGTGGTTTCCGGTGATGAACCCGCTGGCATCGGTGTATGAAAACGATCCGTTTCCCCGAGGAGGCCACTGGTGGAAGCGCATTATCTGCGCAAAGGCCGTGGGGACGCAGCCGGTCGAAGTCCGGTAGCCGTAATAGGAGTTGCCCATCGGATTGGTGGGGCAGAACAGGTTGTAGGGTTTGGTCTGGTTCCACTCGGAGTCGAGAAAGGGACCATACTGCTCTGTCACCGCCAAACGGGTTGCCCGGGAGACCCTTGCCGTTGGTTCCTCCGCCGCCTTCGCCAGCTCTGCCGCCAAGCCGTCAACATGGAGCTGGAGCATTTCACGGAAGGCGTTCTGCGGGTCGTCAGAAAGATCCGGAACCGTGTCGGCACTAAACGATACCACCAGCGGCAGGGAATCATCGGAATTCAACACCACGTAACCCTGCGGCCAGAATCCCGCGACATAGACGGAAAATCCCTCGGAACTCGTCAGGGTTTCGACGGTTTGGACGGGGCGCTCCGCCGCGTTCGACATGATCGGATGGCCGTTCATCCATTCGCGGGCCCGGGTCAAGGCATCGTCCTGTGAGACCGGTACCCCATGCGCCGACGTTGTACCCAACGCCAGCCCGCACGCCAATACCGAAAGCACGGCCATAGCAAGCGGAACCTTCCGATGAACCAGATAGTTGATGCTCGGATATGAGGTCAGTCCGCCTGTTTCATTATGATTGTTATCAGATCCCATAATCGACCCTCTTTTGCTTCCCTTGCCGAGTCGGCCTGACCACTACGCGCCCTTTTGAAGACATAAGAACGAAAAATGGACGGAGAGTCAAAACACTTTCTGACAATCTTGCATAAGCTCCAACTTCTTCACTCTTCGGGGACGGCGCGTCTATGATAAGGATATCTTGCCCCTCGTACTTTTTATCCAAAAATTTCTTCCATTCGCTTCGCCAAGAGCCTATACGGGGCCCCTTGAAAAACACAGATACAGAACCATGGTCGGTGGAGCAGTCGGCGGAGTTGTATGGAATCAACAACTGGGGCGCAGACTATTTCAGTGTGTCCCGCAAGGGTGAAGTATTGGTTCACCCCCACAGCAACGGCGTTGGCGTCAGCCTGTACAAAATCATTGACGGTCTTGACGACCGAGGATTTGACATGCCGATACTCCTGCGCTTGAGCGATATTCTCGACTCGCGCATTCAGAAACTGCACGAAAGCTTTGCTAAAGCCATTGCCGATTTTGAATATGGCGGCCGTTATCGCGGAGTCTATCCAATCAAGGTCAACCAGCAGCAGCAGGTGCTCGAAGAGATTACCCAATTCGGCGCACGCTACCACCACGGTCTTGAAGCCGGCAGCAAACCCGAACTGATTGCAGCACTGGCCTATATGCATGACACAGAGGCGTATCTCATCTGCAATGGCTACAAGGATGAAGAATTTGTCAACCTAGGCCTCTACGCGCGAAAAATGGGGATTCAATGCATCTTCGTGGTGGAAAATCCCTCAGAGCTTCCGCTGATTATCGACCGATCCCGTGAACTGGAAATAAAACCGATCATCGGTGTCCGCCTTAAACTCTCCACACAAGCCTCCGGCCACTGGAACGAGTCCAGCGGCGATCGCAGCGTGTTCGGCCTTAACCCCTCGCAGGTTTGCGACCTGATCGACACCCTGCGCGAAGAAGGGATGCTGGACTGCCTCAAACTGCTCCACTACCACGTCGGTTCGCAGATTCCCAACGTGCGCGACATCCGCGAAGCGGTCGTGGAGGCCTGCCGCGTCTACATCGGCATGGTCAACGAAGGCGCCCCCATGGGGATTCTCGACCTCGGCGGCGGTCTAGCGGTCGACTACGATGGTTCACACTCTGATTCTTCATCCAGTAGAAACTATGGGATGGACGAATACTGCGCGGCAGTGATCGAAAACGTGATCAGTACGCTCGACGAAACCGACGTCCCCCACCCTGACATTGTTACGGAATCCGGACGCGCCACCGTGGCTTACTACTCCATTTTGCTTTTCAATGTGCTGGATGAAAGCCGCTTTGAAATCGACGAACTCCCCAAAAAGCTGGACGAAGATGCGCATGAACTGCTGCACAATCTGATTGCCGTTGTGGATGTGTTGGAAGCCAAAAACGCACAGGAGTGCTACCACGACGCCATTTATTATCGCGACGAAATTCACGAGCGCTTTAAACGCGGAACCATGACACTGCGGGAACGGGCGCTGGCCGGCGAAATTTTCTGGCACATCGTTACACGCATCTACGCGCTCACCAAAGAGATGGAATTTGTTCCAGAAGAACTTCGAAAACTCCCAAGCATCCTGGCCGATATTTACTACGGAAACTTCAGCCTCTTCCAGTCGCTGCCCGATGTCTGGGCCATCGATCAGCTCTTCCCCATTATGCCGATTCACCGCCTCAAAGAAAAGCCGACCAGAGAGGTTGTGCTGGCGGATATCACCTGCGACTGCGACGGAAAAATCGACCATTTTGTCGGACAATACAAAACCCGCGAAACCCTTAAACTGCATGACCTGACCGATAAAGAATACTATCTCGGTGTCTTTCTCGTCGGAGCCTATCAGGAAACTCTGGGCGATCTGCACAACCTCCTCGGCGACACCAACGTCGTGACCGTCCGCATTGATTACGAAGGCAACCTCCAGTTTTCCCGCGAACTCGAAGGCGACTCCGTTGCCGATGTACTCAGCTATGTGGAATATGATCCCAAAGCCATGATTCGCCGCATCCGTGAACTGGCTGAAGAAGCCGTACAGAATGGGCGCATTACGCCCAAAGACCGCCGTCGCATCATGGACGCCTACGAAGAAGGCATGCGCGGCTACACCTACTTCGAGCGCTGAGCGTGTAGACGGCAATCACTGCTTACGTTCAATACGGCGGTGAGCAGCCATGAGTTCGCCGGGATTGGTTTGCGCGGCGAGCAGCGAAAGCTCTCCGCAGAGCACGGTGGCAGCGCACAAACAGGCAAGACGACGGGAATTTTCGCCGGGATCACGATTTTCGTTCAGCCCCATACGCTCCAAGTTTTCGCGCACAAAGCGCAGCTCTTTTCCATTGCCGACCGTGCCGACAATCAGATGCGGCAGCGTGACGGAAAAGTAAAGATCGCCCGCGCGTTCCTCGGCCATGGTGAGCCCTTGCGAGCCTTCAACAATATTCGCGGCATCCTGGCCGGTGGCAAGATAGAAGCCGAGCAGCATATTGGCAAAGTGCGCATTCGCGCTGCGCACACCACCGGCGAGCATCGTCCCGATCAGGTTTTTGCGAAGGTTAAGTTGCGCCAGCTTGGCAGGCGTGGTTTTCAGATAACGACGACAAAGCTTTTCCGGAATGGTGATTTCCGCCACCACATATTTTCCTCGGCCGAGAATTCCGTTTACCGCCGTCGCCTTTTTGTCGGAGCAATAGTTTCCGGAAATAGAGCCGTACTGAAGCGTCGGATGCCGCTCTAGAATATAATCCATCAGCGCTTCGGCCGCCTGCGTGCACATGTTGTGTCCGGAGGCATCGCCCGTGGTGAATTCAAAACGTAGAAAGAGCAGGTTGCCGGCAATCTGACTGTTCAAATTGATCAGCTTGGCAAACCGGCTCGTGCCTTCCACCACCGTCTGAAGCGCCGAAAAATCCGCTTTGATACGCTGGAGCGCGCTGAGCGCAACCGAAGCATCCGGCGCTTCAAACAGCACCGAGCGGGTCATCCGTTCGTCCACAACCGTGCACATAATTCCGGCATCGCAGTTCACCGAAACGCGTGCGCCCCGGTTTACGGAGGGCCACAGCGGCGTTTCAAAGGTCGCCAACGGCACCTCATATTCACCGTTCATCACCGGGCCGGACAGTTTAATCGGCCCGACAAACTGCATCGGAATCTGTGCAAACTCACTCATTCAATCGGCAATCAATCATCAATCGGCAATCGGCAATCATCAATCATCAATAAATCAGTCCAGCGTATTCACCAGCAGACCGGAGCGCAGTTTGGGTTCAAACCAGGTGCTCTTCGGCGGCATCAGCATTCCGGCATCCGCCACAGCAAATAGCTGATCCATCGACGTGGGATACATGGAAAATGCCAACACAGCGAGGCCTTCGTCGACCCACTTTTCCAACTCATCCGTCCCTTTGATTCCGCCGATAAAGTCAATATCGTTGCTCTCACGCGGATCTTCAATGTTCAGAATCGGAGCGAGCACATCGTTCTGCAGAATGCTCACGTCCAGCGCTGCAATCGGATCGGCAGCATCGGGCATCACCTTCGGCGTCAACGTGCTCCACTGCCCGTCAATATACATGCAGATTTCGCCCGCCTTGGTCGGCACCTTCACGCCGTTGGGCTCCACCACAAACTTCTCCGCCAGCGCAGCATGAAACTCATCCTTCGTTCCGGGCAGCGTTAGGATGACGCGATTATACGCCATAATTTTTAGTTCACTTTCCGGGAACATGACGGCAAGGAACCAGTTGTAGGGCTCATCGCCGGTATGGTTCGGATTGGCCGCACGACGCATCGCGCCGACCTTGACCGCCGAGGCCGAACGATGATGTCCGTCGGCCACATAGAAGGCCGGAATTTCTGCAAAGGCCGACTCCAGTGCCGCCGGGTTTTCAAACTTCCAAACCGTGTGCGTTACGCCGTCTACGGAGGTGAAGTGATAAAGCGGGGTCTCGGTCTTGAGCGCATTCACCTGCGCATTGATCAATTCGCTGTCGCGGTAGGCCAAGAAAACCGGACCCGTGTTGGCATTCTGCGTATCCACATAGCGAATGCGGTCCTCTTCCTTCACCCGACGCGTCTTTTCGTGAATCTTAATCTTTCCCTGTTCATAGTCTTCCACATTACAGGTTGCCACAACGCCATACTGAATATGATCGCCCATCTGCTGGCTGTAGAGATAAATGGAAGGTTCCGCCTCGCGCACCAGCACCCCGTCGTCCATCAAACGCTGGAGGTTTGCCTTTGCCTGTGCGTAGACCTTATCGCTATACGGATCGGTGCCTTCGGGCAGATCAATTTCTGCACGCACCACATGCAGAAAACTGTCGGGATTACCTTCCGCCAGCGCCGCCGCCTGTTTTTTATCCACCACATCGTACGGAACCGACGCCACGGCTTTCGCCTTACCCTCCGCCGGACGCCACGCCTTAAATGCCTTAACTTTCATCAAAATTCTCCACGGTTACAAATTGAGCTGAGCACTCTACTGCGCCTCCCCGCCATTGTCAAAACTCGTATATTATTTTAGCACCTCCATCCGCTCATAAAACGCCGTTTTCAGGGTCGAATGGCGAAAAATGGGCTAAAGAGCGCAAGGAAAACCTGGAAGGTTTAGTTCGTGATGGAACCATCCGTCTCCGGCAGATCATTGTACTCGATCCGTGTTTGTTGCGGCAGATCGGATATCACCGTTTCGTAGAACTCTTGCTGCTCCGATTTTTTGAGGCTCGCGGAGAGTTTGAATTTTTCGTCCTTCTCATGTTTGGCCCGCAGCCTTTCATGCAGTTCATCCGGGGTCAGGATTTCCTTGTTGAGTCTATAGTTGCCGTCGGGCGTGTGCGCGATATCCAACGTAATGTCGTTGTAGAACACCTCGACCTTGAGCGTATTGTTCGTTGCGGAAAATTCGTGAACGAGGGACAAGTTGCCTGGACGCGTCATCTCTTCAACACGCGTGTAACTACAATCTCCACATGAATAACTCCCAATCTCGCCTGAAGGTTGAAAACTGGAAATATTCATGTATTGCTTATTGAAAACTTTCCCTTTTTCTGTGCCTGATCTTCGTGGATCGGCATAGTGGCTTTTGTATTGTCCGTCTTCCATGGACTCCATCCAACCAAGGAAGTACAGGGTAAAATGTTGCACACTGTTGGCGGGATCATTCCGTGTTTTGCTGAAGGTGATTATTTTTGGTCGATCGAGATCCTCCAATGTGATTTCCGCTTGATCCATCCCGTTGGTGCCGGGTTTCAACTCCAGATGGAAAATCTGGTCGGCATAGAGTGCTTTGATTTTCCCGTAACACTCTTCGGCGTCATGAAGACGCTTCTTTGCCATCTCCTCCGCCAGATTTCTGTAAAGCGCGAATATCCGCTCACAGATTGGTTCGCCGTGCAATACTTGGGCGAAGCGATACAGGAGATCGGGCTTGATCGAGTCGAGACCCGCTATGCCGGAAATGCTACGGAAGACCTTGTAAAGCTCCTTGGCGGAAAGGTCCGGCGTCTCGAGATATTTTTGCGTGGCTTCCCGCAAAATATCCTCGGGCACCGAATCCGCGCGGAATATTTCGATGAAGTCGGCAAAATTTTGCCGGCAAAGCTCCACCGGGAAGGATTCCGGGATCGCCGCATCCCTCCATTTTGAATGAACCACATGGATATAGGGAAGTGGAAGTTGCTGCGCATAATAGGCAGAACCTGTAATGATGATCCTTTCATTGCCTTTTTGATATCTTTCATTCCACTCGTGTTCCCAGTTGGCCGAGACCAATTCGTTCGATATGGCCGTCAAGAATTCCGGACTGTTATCCGGAAGTCTGTAAAGATTTATCTGTTGCTCTGGAGTAAAGAAATGGGCCACTTGCACGGCATTGGAGACAAAGGAAAGATTGGGTTGAGCCATCGTGTCCGGCTCAATGGCCAGCGGCTCCGGTAGCGCGGAAACGACACACTTTTCGTTCCGGCTTCGCAAGTAATTGGCCACATTCTGTTCAACCGAGTCTCCGAGTTCATCCATTGCCTTGTCGCGATTGCCACGAGAATACTCTGCCCTAACAGAAATGCTAATATCCGGACTATCCATTTCATACAACCGGCAAATCTGGCGGTTTGGCCGAGATGCGAAGTTGTTGTGCGCAAAGGGCGTCTCGACTCGAAATGCGATTTCCGCATCGCCGGACGGCTGCGGTTGAAAGAATCCCGCAAACCCGGGATCCTCTTTTGCCAAAATCTTCATCACGCTTTTCGGGAGTTGAGGTTGCGGTTCAGGTTCCTTTGCCTTTTCCTGGTCCAGCGTTTTGCTTACCAGCAGGACAAGGTCGTGACCACTCAGCGCTTGCGGCACCGCTTGACCAAATGAAACCAACTCAACGGGAATGCTGGACTTGGCTTGCAACTGCTCCATCAATTCCATCGTCTCCTTGCTCTCGTCGCCAGCCAGCAAATGGATGCGGGTAATGGGCAGCGTGATACCGTTATTGCTACTACTGCCCATGCTACTGTCGATGCGTTGGAAGGTATTCTCGGCGTTCATACTCAACTTTAGGTCAAACGGAGGCGAAAGCAGACAGGCGATCGCCAACACCAGAATCGCCGCTTTTTGCCAAAGCCGCGTGGTGCCGGCATTGTGCATGATCGCTGCCTGTGCACGGGGGCGAAGCAGTAATACCCACAACATGCATGCCGACATGGCTACCATAATGCCGTGCCAAAGAGTCGCATGGACCATGGTGGGATCCTGTATCATTGGGCCCAGCTCGACTACCGCCATGAAGATCAAAAACCGACGCGCCCGGTTTGATCCCCTTGTGACGCGAGTGGACGCAATGATCTGGAGAACGGAAAGGATGACCAGGACAATGATGAGCAGGGAAAAGAGGATCGGATGGGTGGACGAGGACGAAAAGGTTCCTGGACCATCCGCCATTTCGGAAATACGTGCCAGAATGTATGCCGCGCCAACGAGCATGACAATCTTCAGGAAACCAAAGACCTTGGCCAGCGCGGAAACCAACCGCAGCGGAACATCGGGCAAAGGGAAGGCTTCCTTCGAGATCGGCAACGGAGCGGCCGACGCCAGCAACCGTTCCTTGTCGGCCTCGTCGAGATCCGGCAAAGACCGGATCCGCGCTTCTTCTTCCGACTGCTCCAGCAGCAAGGCCCGACGGCGCTTTTCCTTGACCATTACGACTAGAATGGTGACCAGCAGTACCAGCAGGCAGATCCATGGATAGGAATTCCTCATAAACTCCTGCATAGTCTGCATGCTCTCCATAGCCATGGCTGTTGAATAATCCATCTCTGCACCCACCCCTTCTTCTATAGTTTGTTCAATTGATCCAGCGCTTCTTCCGTCGATAATTCGCCGCGTTCCAAGGCTTCGATGATCCGGGCGCGTTCGGTCCGCTTGTCGGCATCGAGCTGCTGCAGGTTGGCAATCACCTTGTCCAGCCGGTTGCGCACTGTTGGATAGGACAGGTTGAGGTGTTTGCCCACCTCCTTCAGCGAGCCGCCCGAGAGCACAAACAATTCGATAAACTGGCAATCCTCGGGCGTTAGGCGGGCCAATCGCGGTAGGCTGACCGTTCCCCGGATCGTAAGATCGCATGTAGGGCAAGTCACTTCGCTGATCTCCAAGGGACCATTGCAGCTGTTGCATTTCATAGGGAATCGCGCCATACGCCCGCCTTTTTTAATTTATTGAGGCCGATGTTTGATAATATTGATATTTAAGTCAATATTATTAAACATATTCCGCCGTAGCGAGCTCCAGTGGGTTCAACGAGGAGACAAAATAGGACAAAAAACCCCATCCGAAAAAAGAGTTCTCACGCCAAGCCGAGAAGAGCGCACGAGGGTCTTCTCCTCTATTCGTGTCCATCCGCGTTAATCCGCGGTTCTTCTCACCCCCATGCACCCTCAGAAAATCATTTTGTCCAAAATTATTTTGTAAATAACCCATCCACCCTCGGTCCGAAGCGCAGCGCAGATAATTTCCAGTATGGA
>CAYOBH010000108.1:0-9162 GCA_964402125.1 uncultured Verrucomicrobiota bacterium | reverse complement strand
GGTCGAATGAATTTGTACAAGCCGCTGCCGGCGGAGATTTATGCCTATGTGGAGATCACCGACAAAAAGCCGCAGATGATTACGGCCGATTGTACGGTGACCGACGCTTCCGGTCAGGTATTGCTGGAGATGAACGAGTTGGTTTTCCTTTCGCTACAGAAACCCAAATCGGAGCCGGAGCTGTATGAACTCCAGTGGACGCGTGCGGAGCTGAATTCGCTCTCGCCGAAAACCGGCGTGCGGACCTTGTTGCTGGGCAGCGAGGCGCATGCGCTATATGGCGCACTGAAAGAAATTTCAGTGGTGCAACAGGCGCTGCCTTCCGAGGTGGAGGGGCGTAATGCGCTGGCGCAACAGATTCAGGCGGAGGCCATCGATCAGATGGTCTGTCTCCTAGCGGAAAATGAGCCGCATTGGTCCTTCTGCAGCCAGATGCAGGAAATTTCCCGCTCTCATTTAAAGCGCCCGATTCACGTGACGGTGGTCGGCAGCGGGGCGTTCTCGGACCACCATGCCCCTCCTGACGGTGCGCTGGCGCTGGGGATGATGCTTTCGCTCAAGCAGGAGGAGCCGCTTATTTCGTGTTCGTATGTCGAACTGGAATCGCTCACGCCGGAAGCGATTCAGGCGCTCAAATCCTGTGTCGGTCGGATGGATGGACCGAGCCTGATCCGCAGTGACGGCGCGGTGTGTCTGCAGTCGCTGTCACGGGTTACGACTGCTCCGAAGCGTCACTGGAATGTGAACGGCTGCGTCGTAATCAGCGGCGGACTGGGCGGTATGGGGCTGACGCTGGCGGAGCAACTGACCGCCGAAACCAACGCGCGGGTTGTGCTGCTGCACCGCAGATCGACGCTGGAGCAGAGTGTGCCGTATGCCTCCTACTTCTGCGATATCACCGACGCCGATCAGGTGCGGACGGTGTTTGCTGAAATCCGAAATTCGCTGGGGCCGATTAAAGGCATTATCCACGCGGCCGGCGTTGCCGGAGAGGGCTATTTATCGTCCAAGACGCAGCAGGCCTATGAATCGGTGCTGGCGCCCAAAGTGGCCGGAACGTGGAATCTTCATGAGGTTTCGCTCGATGATGAGCTGGAGTTTTTTGTGATGGCTTCTTCGCGGACGGCGTTGGTCGGAGCGCCCGGGCAATGCGATTATACGGCGGCTAATGCCTATTTGAACGGATTTGCTTCCTACCGCCGTGCGCAGGGTTTGCCGGCGCTTTCGATCTGCTGGAACTCGTGGTCGGACGTCGGCATGGCCGCACGGATGCAGACAGCCAATAACGGCTATGCGCTGCGTCCGGAGCAGGCGTTCAGCGTGCTGGATCAGGCGCTCGCGTATGGCGGCGAGCAGGTGGTCGTGGCGATGTCGGATGAGGATGTGACGCGCTATACGGTGGCCAAAATTATCCGTGAGGAAGCGGCACCTGCGCCCGTTGAACAAACGATTCCGTCCGGTGTTTCCGAGGCTGAAGTGCTGGAGGTTTTCCGCGATTGTCTGGGCTACGATCAGGCACTCACGCTCGATGATGATTTTTATGAACTGGGAGGCGACTCCATTTCCGCCACGCAGATCGTCAGCAAGATTAACGAGATTTCCGGCGCGAGCCTGAGCGTGATGGATCTGCTCGACTGCAATACGATCGGCGAAGTGGTGGCGCAGGTGGTTGTTCAACCTGCCCAGGTCGCTGCGCCGGTCAAAGTCGGAATCCAGCCCGCGCCGGAGCGGGATACATATCCAGTGGGGCGGGAGCAGTTGTCGATTCTGTATGCCGAGCTGCTGAGCGGCCGGCATACCGGCTTTAACTTGCCGATATTCATGAAGCTGCCGCCGGATGTTGATCGGGAACGACTGGAGCAGGCGGTCGGCGCGCTGATTGAACGGCATGAAGTGCTGCGGACTTCATTCTGCGATTTTGATCAGGAGCATCCGAATATGCGGATTCATCCGGCGGGTTCTTTCAAGTTGGAGACGTTGGAGCTGGCAGATTGGTCGGAAAAGGATGCGCTGATTCGTCCGTTTGATGTGAAGTCGGGCGACCTGTTCCGCGTTAAACTGCTGATGGTGAATCAGACGGACTGCATTCTGTTTTTCGATATTCACCACGCGCTGGCGGATGGACGGACGATCTCGCTGCTGAACGCGGATCTTTTTGCGTTGTATCATCAGCGCGAGCTGAAACCGGTCGGACCGCAGCAGAAGGATATTGCGTGGCATCAGTTTACCCATCCGAGCGCAGTCGATAAGGCCTACTGGATGGAGCAGTTCGAGGGCGCGCTCCCGCTGCTGGATCTGCCGTCCGATTTTAAGCGGCCTGCAACGCATACGAACCGGGGCGATCACTACGAGTTTGAGCTTTCCGCAGCGCTGGTGGAGGGCATCGGTGCACTGTCGCGAAAAGCGGGCGTTACCCGCTATACTATTGCGCTCGCGGCGTGGAGCCTGCTGATTCACAAGTATACCGGCGATGAGGATTTTGTGATTGCGATCACGTCCGACAGCCGAGGCGAAAATCTCAATACCGCCGGGATGCTCGCTTCATTGCTGCCGCTGCGGATGAAGGTGAACGATGCGCAGCCGATGTCGGAGGTGCTGCAGGAGGCTCAGCGCGTAAGCAATGACGCGCGCAGACACAGCTCGTATATCTTGAACGACCTGCTCACAGAGCTGCATCCGCCGGTGCATCGCGACCGCACGCTGCTTTCGGAAGTGATCCTTTCGTATATGAATTTTGAGTTCGGGAACGCCCCGAATCAGCTGTTTGAAACCTTGCGCTTCCATAATCCGGCCAGTAAGGCGGACCTGTCGATCTTTGCGAGCGACTCCGGCGGACGGATCGGCTTTGTGCTGGAATATTATGCCGATCTCTTCAGCGCCGCCAACGTGGTCAAAATGGCGCGGGATTTTGAAACGATTCTACAGGAAATGGTGTTCGGCGATTTAGCGAATGCGCCAGCGTTTGAATATGCTCCTGAGCAGATCAACACCAAAGAAACCGCTGAAAAAGAGCTGAGCCGTGAACTGAGCGCTCAGATTCGCCGATATGCGGAAGCGCAGGCGACGCCAGTGGATGCGGTCATCCTGACCACACTGGCCGCGCTGATCAGCCGTGTTGCCGCGAAATCAGATCTTCTCATCGATTATCAGGCCGCCGTTCCAATCCGGTTTGCGATCGGCGAAGAGACCGAATTCAGCGAGTTGCTCGCGCACACGCATCAATCGATCATCGCCGGACCGCAACCGATCGACAATCGGACGGACGATGGATTCATGAAAACGGCCTTTGTCTATAACGATGCGCCCGTTCGAACGGACTATGGACTGATCTGCTTCGTTGCCGAATCGGCGAAAGGCTTACTGTTGCGTTTTACATTTGATCCCAACCAACTCACGACCGAAACGGCGCAGAATTGGTTGGGCTACTTTGAGTTGTTTTTAAAGGGAATTGTTGGGGGAAATAGGTAGTGAAAATATCGGATTTGCCATTTGAGTTTCCGTCGGTCGGAATGAAACCGAAAGCGGAAACCTGCGCTGAACAACGATCGCTCAAGGAGCTGATCGATGAGGTGGTTCATCGGTTCCCGGATCGCACGGCGCTGGTCGGAGGCGGGCACTCCTTCACGTTTGCCGAGCTGGGCCGCTTTTCAGCCGCCGTCGCCAATTTTATCCGGAGCTTGAATTATGGTCCGGAAACCGTGGTTGCGGTGCTGTGTAATCGAGGCGCCTTGGTGCCGGCGGCAGCGCTGGGCATTATGCGCGCCGGCGCGGTTTATCTTCCGGTCGAGAGCGATGCACCTTTGGCGCGGCAGGAAATCATGTTGGCCCCGGCACGCATGATTTTAACGGACAGCGCCAATATTCGCACGGCCGAATATTTTCAGCATAAGCTGCCCGGCGTGGAACAGATTGCCTGTCTGGATGCGGCGAATTTTGATCAGGTGCGGGACAAAGCGACGGAGCTCAACAGTACTGCGTTTTGGGAACATGTAACCGAAGCGGGATGCGATGAGGGCTGGCGCAGTCTTTTCGACGGAGAGCGGGTGGCCGATGCAGTGCTCGATTCGCTGGCGCAGAACATCATTGAAAAGTCGGGACTCGCGCAGAAGAAAAAGCGGCGCGTACTGGATATCGGCTGCGGCTCCGGGAGGGTTTCCCTTCGCCTGATTGCTGCGTCAACGGAGTACACCGGCATCGATATTGCCCGGAACGAACTGGGTCGGGTGGATACGCTCATAGAAAAAACGGCCGTTAAGGTGCATCAGTTAGAGGCGGTGGATATTGGTTTTTTGGAGGATCAGGAATATGACCTGATTAATCTGAACGGCGTGGTTGAAAGTTTTCCGGGCTATAATTATCTGCGCAAGGTGTTGGCGCTGGCGGTCGATAAACTGGCCGACGACGGCGTTTTGTTTATCGGCTCGGTTTGGGACATCGATAAAAGGGATGCATTCAGAGAAGCACTCAAAAATTATGCCGAGGCCACCGGAAACAACGGCGGCCTGATTCGTTTTGATGTGGCGGCGGAGCTGTTTCTTCCGGAAAACTTTTTCGGCATCTGGGCGACGGAAAATGATCTGCCGCTGGACGTTTCCGTTTCACGACCTACCGTGGAGTGCAGCGAACTGTCGGATTACCGTTTTGATGTCACGATCACGAAAAAGGCGGTCGCTAAAACTTCGAGCGTTCAGACCCGCTTTGGAACCGATCATCTGTTTGCTCTGCCGGAGTCGGCTCCGCCGGAATGTGCGCCCGAGCAGGCGGCCTATATTGTCTATACCAGCGGCTCAACCGGCATGCCGAAAGGCGTGGTGGTTGAACACCGTAATCTGCTCCACATCCTGAAGGCGCTGAAGCCGTTTGCTGACGGATGCGATCGCGCGTGTCTGGTGGCGCCGCTCTCGTTCGACGCGTCGATCCAGCAGTTCGCGGTTTCGCTCTTCTGCGGCAATACGCTGTATATTCTGTCAGACGATGAACGGAAGCGGCCGGATCACTTTTACCGGAGCGTGGTGGAGAATCAAATTGATCTCAGCGACATGACGCCGGCTTTTTTCAATGTGCTGGTTGAATATCTTTCAGAAAATCGGCTCGCGCTGCCGATGAAAAAAATTCTGCTGGCCGGCGAGGTGCTCCGCCCGGATTCGGTGCAGAAGTTTTACCATATTCCCGGGAACGAAAAGGTGGTGCTCTACAACGTGTATGGACCGACAGAATGTACGGTGGACACGAGCGCATATACCATCGATATGGAGAATTATAACCAGTTTTCATCCTATCCGATCGGCAAGGTGTTTGACGGTGCGTTTGTGACGATCCGCGACAAAAATGAAAAGGTGCTGCCGGACTCGGTGGTCGGAGAAATCTGGATTTCCGGCAACGGGGTCTCCCGTGGCTATTTGAATCCGCCGGCCGCCAATGCGTTTGTGGAGAAAGACGGCGTGCGGTATTATCGCACCGGCGATTTCGGATTTGTGGAGAAGGAACTCGTCTACTATGTCGGGCGCGAAGATCAGCAGGTTAAAATCCGCGGAAATCGGGTGGAAATCGGTGAGGTGGAAAATGCGATTGCCGGGTGTCCGGGCGTTAAGCAGGTGGTTGTGGTGGCGGACACGTTTTTATCGGGCGAAGACAAGAGCCTGGCCGCTTATGTGGTCGGCCCGGTCGATCTCGCTTCTCTGAAAAGCTATCTTGAACAACTGCTCCCGCAATATTGCGTGCCGAATTATTTTGTGCCGATGGATGAGCTGCCGCTGACCGCCAACCGAAAGGTGGATAAGAAGGCGCTGCCCTCGCCGCACTCCTCCAAAGGAATCAGGGAGGGACGTCCATTGCGCGGAGCGGTGGAGGAACAACTGGCGGCGGTTTGGAAAAAACTGCTCGGCGTGGAGGTTCCTCACGCGGATGCGGGATTCTTTGAACTCGGCGGCCACAGTATTCTGGCGGTTCGTCTGATTGCACTGATTGAGAAGGAGCTGGGCTTTAATCTGACGCTGAGCGAGCTGTTTGCCCACCCGACGATTGCCGGGCTGTCGGAACTGTTCGAAGGGAAATCGGTTAAAGATAACAGCCCGGTGATCAAGCTCTGCCACTGCGAAGGCGGAAAAAATCTTTTCCTGTTTCATCCGGTGGGCGGCAGTATTTTCTGCTACAGCGAGCTGGCCAATCTGCTAAGTGGAACGTTTACGGTTTATGCCGTTGAAGCGGCGGGTTTCAGCCCGGAGAGAACCGCGCTGAATACGGAGCTGCATCGGGTGGAGGATTTGGCGGCCTATTATCTGGACGAAATTCTAAAGGTGGAGTCCGAAAATATAATCTTCGGCGGATGGAGTTTCGGCGGCCTTCTTGCCTATGAAGCCGCCTGTCGCTATGAACAGATTCAAGGTGAATGCGGGCCGGTGTTGATTCTGGATTCGGTGGTCGATAATTCGAAAGCCAAGTCGGTCGTCGCAAAGGATGATGTCGGCATGCTTAAATCGCTGCTGGAAGAGTTGATGGTGTTCGATGAAAATCATCTGCGCGCACTGTCGCGGGAGGATCGGCTGAATTATCTGGTCCAATGCGCGGAGGAGTGCGGGCTTCTTCCGGTCGGTTTCAGTTCGGTGCAGATGGAAAACCTGCTGCAGACCTATCGCAGCAACGCCGTTGCGGCCGCGCGCTATGAATCGCCGACGCGCTCGGATAAGGCAATTTTGCTCATTCGCGCCATGGAAGTTTCGGAAGCGACCCGCCACTTTATTCACGACAAATATTTGGGATGGAGCGCCTTTCTTGATGAAGGAAAGATTGCGCTGAAGTGGACCGAGGGATCGCACGAAACCATGCTGTCTCCGGGGTTGGTCGGAAATGTGGCAAAACAAATATTGGAGTACATGAATGATGATTGATGAGAAAAGAAAGGCGTTCTCATGGATTGTTCTCGGTGCACTGGTTGTTCTGCTCAGCGTCTCCGCCTGCACAACGCACAATTCAGAAATCAGCCGGCTCGTAAAACAGATGGGCAAGGAGATGGTGGCCGATCCGGAGCTGCCGGGCTTGTCCGTTGCCATTCTTAAAGAGGGCGAAACCGATCCGCTGTGTATGGCCTTCGGCACCTCCTCTGTGGAAAACAATATTCCGATGACCACCGACAGCGTGATAAAGATCGGGTCCGTCACCAAGGTGTTTACCGCCACGCTGACGCATAAGCTGATCGAAGAGGGAAAACTGAGCTACGATACAACGATTGACCCATTTTTTCCCGATTTTCCCGAAGGCAACAAGATCACAATCCGCCATCTGCTCGATCATACGTCAGGAATAATGGACATGCTCCATCTGGAGGCGGTTTACAGCAATATGTCCAAGTGCTGGAAACCGGAGGAGCTCGTCGCCATGGTGGCTGCACAACCGCCGAATTTTCAGCCGGGGACCGATCAAAAATATTGCAACACGGGCTATCTGATGCTCGCAATGATCTGCGAAAAGGTGACTGGAAAGAGCTATGATGCGCAGATTCAGGACATGTTCTGCGGTGATTTGGAGATGAATCTGGTGCTTTGCGGGAGCGACTCCGCCATCGTACCTAAAATTGCCAGCGGCTATACCAGCGATGATCAATCCAAACTGAGCCTCCCGATGATGGCCAGTATTGCTATCGCTCACGGAACGGGAAATCTGGAAAGCAGACCAAAGGATGTGGTGCGCCTGGTGAATCTCGGCGACGTGCTGGAAAACAATGTTTTTGACACATTGAAGCCGGAACCGATGGTTCTCGAAAACGGCAAGGTTGCCGAATATGTAGCCAACAACGGCGGTTGGACGAATAAACAAGGCTATCTGGACGGCTGCACCTTTTTCGAATTCAGCGAGCCAAAGATTACCGTTCTTGGTAAATTGGGCTCTTTCCCCGGCTTTGGAACGGTCTATTTCTACGACCAGCAGTCGAAGTATGCGGTCGTCCTGAGCGTGAATAATGAAAGAAAGATTTCCGATGCCATGCTGATGGGAGCAAAACTGCTGTACGCCTTGCGCAGTGATGGGAGTTCTTCCCACTAATCGTTTGCGCATTCAACAGGAAGTCATTAATTTTGAACACAATATGAACAGGGGTTGTAATGGGACACATTGCATTTGACAGCCAGAAACTATCCGGTCCGGATTCGCCGCAGGAACGTAAGATTATTCAGAAATGTCTTTCGCATCCGATTCGTTTGCGGATGCTCTGCCTGCTGGAGCGAAACGGTCCCGCCCCGCAGCATATTCTGGCCAAACAGCTGACGATGTCGAATGCGGCTCTGCACCATCATCTCAACAGCTTGGCCGATCTTGATTTTGTACAGCAGGTAGACCAAAAAGCCTCAACCAGCGGCATTACCGAAAAAATATACAGTCTCAATCGCTCACGCTGGCATGAGTGGCAGGAAAAACTGCTTGAGGAAGTTGATTTTTCCACCTGCCTGAATTTTGCCTTTGCATGGATGAATGAGCGACACCGCGAGGGAAGCGAGATCCTTAAGAAGGAGCCGCAGGCTTTTATTGCCGGCAGTTTGACCGTGAACGCCTCACAGGAAGAGGTCATAGAGTTTAAACATAAACTTCAGGGTCTCATCGACGAGTTTTCCGCCAAGCACGATGAAAAGAGCGCTCTGCCCTGCTACTCCATTACCTTCTCGATTCTGCCTTCAAACGATCACGGCATCGAAGACTCGCGCAACATCCTCGAATTTGATCCCTGATCTCTGTTGTGCTGCAAAGAATAGTATCAAGATCATCATTTGGAGGGACGACCTCCGTACTACTATCCGCTATTTTCTTGTGCACATTATTATCAACAGAAGAACGCAAAGCCCGCAAAGGCAATTCGTTACATCTTCGCTTCCTTGGCGTCCTTCTGTTAAAAAAGATTCATATCCATGGGTGTCCATCCGTGGTTCAAGCTTGGTTGTGGGCTCTGCCGCGCTGCGTCGTCGATGGTCGGAACAGAGCCCGATCCTCCCCCTCCCCATCTCCTCCGCCGCACGCTGATCGTAAGGCGAGACTGGAGGGTTCCTCAGTGATGGGGAGTTCTATCCCAATCGATTAGTAGTGATATCGAGCTTGGGCTATGTGCAGTTGATTGTTCTCAACCATGTAAACCAGACGATGTTCATCTGTGGTTGTACGAGTAAATAATCAAGCAAG
>CAYOBH010000107.1:0-9183 GCA_964402125.1 uncultured Verrucomicrobiota bacterium | reverse complement strand
CCCAACACGCAGGCGGACCCCGGGTTTTCCGGGTTCCGCATTTTTTGGTGAGTCTGTGCAGGGAAAGAGGGTCCCATACGTGCTGACACGTTCCGATGCGGTTGAGATCCTCGGAGAAAATCGATCAGCCCGATGCACAATCAAAAAATTATGGGAGAGATTGTTATTTAAGGGAAACGCGCTAGATTAATGACATGAGATTTTTGCTATACAACATCTGTTACGGAACCCACGGTAACCAGAAACGACTTCCGTTGTTGGGGCTGTTGGGATATACGCATAACCATCTGGGCGAAATATCCCGGTTTATTAAACAGCAGAATCCCGACGTGGTCGGTCTGGTTGAGGTCGATTCGGGCTCATACCGCTCGAAGCGTAAAAGTCAGGTGGAAACGCTGGCTCAAGATATGGGTCATTTTCACGCGTACTGCTCTAAATATGCCGAGGACTCGCGGTGGCAGCGCGTTCCTGTTTATAATAAGCAGGGCAACGCCTTCCTAGCCAAAGACACCATTCACAATGAGCGATTTCACTATTTTGAGCGCGGTATGAAAAAGCTGGTGATTGAGCTGGAACTGGAAAAAGTTACTTTTTTCCTTGTTCACTTGGCGCTCGGTTATAAGGCTCGGCAAGCGCAGATTCTCCATCTGTACGATATGATCAAGAAAACGAGTCGGCCGTACATTGTGGCCGGCGATTTTAATGCCTTTATGGGCGAGGACGAAATCCGTCTGCTGATGTCAGCCAGCGGACTGAGGAATGCGGATCAGAACATGCAGCCGTCTTTTCCCAGCCGTAATCCCAAACGCCATCTCGATTTTGTTCTGCACAGCCCAGAGATTACGGTGACGCATTTTGAGATGCCCCGAGTACTCCTATCCGACCATCTTCCGCTCGTTATCGATTTTGAGGTTGGATAATGACTACACACTCGCCCTTAACGGTTCGGTTTTCGTAGGCCTGAATGATTTGCTCAGGCGTTCCTTCGGTACATTCCTCAAATTTTTTGGTAAGTTCTCGCCCGACAAATACCGTTCGTTCTGCGCCGAGGTATTCGCTGATTTCGCCCATGAGTTTGAGCAGGCGGTAGGGTGATTCATAGAGCACGACCGGAAGGTCGGCCTCTTTCCATTTTTCAAGATCGCGTTTGCGTCCTCCGCTTTTGTGCGGAAGAAAGCCGGCAAAGATAAAGCCGTTTTCTCCGTAGCCGCTGAGGGCCACCGCCGTGGTTACGGCAGCAGGGCCTGGGACGGAGGTAATAGCTACGCCCGCTTTGCGGCAGAGAGCGGTGACGCGAGAGCCGGGGTCGGAAATGCCTGGCATGCCGGAATCGGTGACCATGGCAACGACCTGACCTTGCTGGATGCGGTCAATGATTTGTTCTGCACGCTCGATTTCGTTAAATTTATGGCAGCTCTGAAGGTGCGTTTTTATCTCATAGCGCTCGGTGAGTCGCCGGGTGTGGCGAGTGTCTTCGGCCATAATCAGGTCGGCTTCCTGAAGGGTTTCGATGGCGCGCGCGGAGATGTCACCCAAGTTGCCGATGGGGGTTCCTACGATATAAAGTCCCGGTTCCATAAGTTATCTGTTTTGCTCAATGAGCGAGTTGAAGTAGGCATCAAGGCTGCGAGGACCGTTTTCCTGAATGGCCTTGTTAAGGGTTCGGAAAAAGCGGGGCAGAGCTTCTTCGGTTGAGGTTACGGCCTCTCGACCGTTTTCAGTGATGGTTGTGATGGTTCGTCCTGCTTGATCTTTAACTTCCACGGTAAGGTCAAAGCGATAAAAGAGCAGATCATCGGTCCGTTTGCCTGTGTCGGTAAAGGAAACGTCTCCCTGTAGGGTTAAAACCGCCGGCTCGCCGACAGTGAAGCCGTAGCGGGTGATCATTTCTTTCAGGATTTCTTTGGCGCGGTCGTTGGCGTCACCATCGATATGAATGGCGACGTGGATTTTTTCGCCATTAGTTGAAAGAGCGGTCTTGAGCGCTGCAATGGAGTAGGGCGGTGCAGCGGCGATAGCGGTGGGTGAATGAATCACTTTCAGTTGCTGGAGCAGGAGCGTGTTTTCATTTGCAAGCCGTGCGGCAGCTCGGAGCTGTGCGTGTTTTTGCAAAAGGGTGTCGGCCTGATCTGCATAGGTTAGGAAGGCTTGGACGCGGCGAGAATTTTCGTCGATCTGATTTTGGTAAATGGCGGCGGTTTTTTGTCGGTCAATGTAGGCAATGGCGTGATAACGCCCGAGATCATCTTTCCACGCTTCGGCGTGCTGAATATTGATCAGGGTCTGTTCGGAAAGAATATTGATGTCAGAGCTCATTTCAGTGGTACGGGAAAACTGCGTTTCCGTTTCGCTGGTTACATCAATCAAGCGCTCAGTGGCTTCAATGTGGGATTTGAAGATTCTTGAAAGGTTGGCCGATGCAGCGTATTCGGCCGTTTGTCGGGAGTTGCCTGCACCTACGGCCGACAGATAGTGGTCTTCCGGATAAACCGATTTCGGATTTTGAAGCCAATCGGGCTCCTGCGGGGTTGTACAACCTGCAATCACGAGCGCAATGAGCAATAAGAGCGGTTTGAAAGATGTACGCATGAGCTCCTTTAGTTGAGATAAGCCGATTCAAGCACATTCAGTCGATCCGTATCAACCCGTACGTCGGTTCTTTCGTCGGAATATAGAAGCATGTTGTTTATGTCGTAATAGTTGATCCGGAGATCATATACGCCTTCATCAAGATGGATTTCGCGCACGGCTGCTTCAGCCGGAAAAAAGCGCGAAACGCGCAGATCCGCATTTTCGGTTTGGTCGGTCGCCATATCGGTAAAGATTCGAATAAGGAAAGAAAGGGCTCCATCATCTACGTCCTGAACCATTTTTTCCTTTGCGCGTTCGGTAGCTAGGCCTTTGGCGACAGCGCGGGTCAGCGTTTTTAAATAAATGAGCGGCTTTTTTATGGAGAAGGTTTCTTCAGCCGCATTCTCCATGCTTTCAATCGGTTGGAGGTCTGCGCTCGGACCGTCGGCAATAACCACTTCAACGCGGTGTACGCGGGATGGTATTTTGTGCATCGAGGGGAGTTGAAACTTGAAATGATAGCCCTCGCGAATATCGGGCCAGGCAATTACTCCGAGGTCGTCGAGGCGTTGCTTCCCCAGATAATCCTCCGCCGTAGTTGCGAGCACAATCAGGTCTTTTTCAGTATGGACATAAAAGGTAGAAGCCGTTTTTTCGGGCGACCGGCCGTAAAATGCAATCAGATCCAGACGGGCTTGGTCTTTTGTGATTCGCTCCTGTTCAGCGGAAAAGTCGGGTTGCGGGAAGGGGTGGATGTCGGGCTGGAGTTTCCACGCCTGATCAATGCGTTCAAGGTCAATGCGCACATCGTCCCATTGGGCATCCTTTCGGTAAAGCAGTACGCCGAGATAGCGACCCAACGCTGAATCTTGGAAATAACTTTTTCCGGGGCGGAAGGGCACCTTTGCCTCTTCTGCATCACTGAGCTCCAGCGCCATTTTCCCATATTTGTCGTCGAGCAGTTTTACCTTGTTGTCGATGCGGCGGATTTCGACAAAGGCGTTGTCGTCCTGATTCAGCGCCAGATAGTTGAGGGCTTTGAAGAGGTTGAGGTAGATATCTTCGTAATCTTCTCCGGGATAATCGAGGACATTATCGTTGAGCAGGAGCGAGGTGGCCGCACGTGATACGCTCTTGGTAAAGTTTTCCTCAATGGCTCGCTCCGCCATTCCGAGATATTCGTTACTCTCTTCGTAATCTCCGTTCCAATGGAGGAGCATGCCCATATCCAGATAAAAGAGTACGCGGTCTTTGGGTTTATAGGCCTTGTTTCGCGCAGCGTCTATGCGGGCAATGGCCGAAGAATAGTCGCCTTTAGCCAGCATTTCATCGGTGCCCGCATAGTGCGATTTGTCCGTCCGCAACAGATTGCATCCAGAGAGAAACAGCACAGAGGCAGTCAGGAGTACTGGCAGGCGCATATTCAAAGGTTGATTCCGTGGTGCAGTTGCCTGCACCAATTTGAGGAATGTTCGTCTTTAAAGCGTTATGCGGGGCTTCTTAATATATTTTTTAATTTCACCATTGCCCATCCATACTTTTTCGCCGGACTCGAGTTGTACCAGTTCCATGTTTGCCTGATAATAAACTACCGCCCTTTTTCCGGATTGGTCGACGATGCTGTTTATACTTCCGATCAGCATATAGTCGGCACCGGTTTCTGCCGCCAGACGTTTCTGGGTTTCCGCTGAAGACCACGTCTGCTGCTGCATCAGTTCTTCCCGCAATGCACTTCGTTCCGTGGAACTGGCCACTACGCCTGCACGACCGCTGTTAACCAATGCGCGCTCGAGATCTTTGGTGATTACTTCGGTCTGAATATGTTCACTGCTTTGGTTTCGGACTGGACCGACAATGATTTTCGGCTTCTTTTCATATTTCGCAATATGCTCCTGAACCCATTGATGGCCCACCAAATCCTCCACCATGTCATCGGAAATCTGCTGTGCATCGCTATCGTTCCAACCTCCGGAAATATCGATAATTTCCTCATGGTCCATACGCTTTACTTTGGTTCTGCAGGCTGGTGTTGCTGCAATGCCCACAATGGAAATGATAACGATCAGTAAGTGAATTTTTTTCATGTCGATCTCCTTGATTTGTTTTATCGGTCAGTAGGTCTTAACATAGTTGATCTTTTTCAGCTGCGTGATCCATTGGTCATGCAGACGCTGTTGTTCTTCCATTAGCAAGACCTCGTTGATGCGCTCGCGCACTTCCTTAAATGTCAAATACCCGGCCTCTCTTCGGCCTTCAACTTTAATGATATACAAGGCTTCCCCAGAGCTTATGATGCCGCTGATTTCTCCGGTCGAAACCATTTTCAGCTCGTCCTTTAATATATCCGGGAGAGACTCCAGCTCAACCCATGGAAAATCTCCACCCTGCTCCGCATTCGGGCCTTCAGATGCGGTTTTGGCAATTTGGGCAAAGTCGGCACCGTCTTTGAGTTTTTTGAGAATGTTTTCCGCCTCTTCCCGTTTGACCTGCTGTTCTTCTGCGGTGGTTCCTCTATTCAAAATGATGGCACGAAATTTTATCCCTTCGGGAACAGCAAACTCCTCTATGTTCTCGTCGTAGGCATCTCGAATCTGTTTGGGTGTGACACGTGCGCGACGGGTGACCCGGTCGGAAGTCATCATGCCGACAATAATTTTTTCGCGGATGGTCTGCTTATATTCTTCTCTCGTCATTCGCCTCTCGGTGAGCATTCGCTCAAAAAGAGCTTCATTGCCCCCGAAAGACGAATGAATAACCCGTTTGATTTCCTCGTTCACATACCGATCGGGAAGGGCGCCGCCTGCGTTCTTATAGTCCTCAATAATCAGCTCCTTCTCAATGAGATCATTCAAGATCGTTTTAAAAAGGCGGTCCAGATTTTCATAGTATTCTGCTTCACTTGAACTGATCCTTTGAAGTTCTTGTTGCTGGGGCTCTACAATATCCAAAATTTCGCCCACCGTAATGGCGCGTTCATTTACTTTGGCTGCATAACGATCGACCACATTTTTCCTGACTTGGGTCTGATTGGTTTGGGCCCCGGCACATAAACAGGATCCAATGAGTAAGATTGGTAAAAATAATTTTTTCATAACGAGAAGCACTCTATGTCATCACACCCATCTGTGCAATATTGAAAAGCACCTGTACATCGATAATTCCAATCCCTTAAACTGTTGTTTCGCATCGCATTCATGATGTGAGAATCGCCCTCTATACTCGGTTCAGACAGGGGTTTAAATTTTCCGTTTAAAAAAGTTGAAAGAAGCGTTCGTAGTTCAACCTTCAGGCTGTCTGCACCGTGTCCGAACGCGGTTGGAGGGGAAGTGAATTTGGCGCAAAATGGATAAAGCGGTAACATAACCGTAATACTATTCGTTTACACCTGCACACTCACAACCATGGTTTGTTCTGTGGTTGTTTTAGAAGAATTATGAAAAAAGAAGGAATAAAGTTTGCATTGAAATTAAGCTTGATCGCTGGTGCAAATCTACTAAACGGTTAACTCGGGGTTGCGCCTCTAATTTAATAATGGGAAATTCCCAACTCGAGAAGCTGCTTGAAGGGATTGAGATGGCGGACCAGCTGTTGTTCGGACGGTAGCCTTTTTGGTGACCAGCGAGTCGGCGCCCCCGCGGCTCTATTGAAAACCGGGGGCGGCTTAGAGTGTGCCCCGAAAACTACGGAGTGGAGACGCGGTAATAGCGGACGGGATGCTTGGTGCTGGAATGATCATGAATTGGCTCACAGAGCCAACCCTACAACGATGCAAATTCGGCTACGGCGTTTGGATGGAGAGATTTCGGCAGAATGATGAACCGCGCCTGCGTCGCTATTTCCCTTTTGGAAATTATCTGCGCTACGCTTCGGGTTGGGCAGAATGATTACGGCAAGGCAAGCTGGAAGGCTGCGATAGTGCACTTTTGAGCAGACGGAGTAACTCCATACGTTGTTCCAATCCGTTTGTAGTTCACGCTTCAGCGTGTCCCATGGGGTATTTTGAAGGCTGAACTACATACCTACCTCACGACGATGCAGTTTTCTCCTCTGTCACCCTCGATCGGATAGATTAGAGGTTTCAGCGCCCCATAACTCCCTCTTTTTTCAAATGAAAGAGAACCTTATTTTAATTTTCGGTGATTGGATTCGGGGGCGCAGAAGAGCTGTTTTGGGGTTGATCCTCCAGCTTGTCTTCCTCTGAATCTGTCGGAAGACGTTCGTGCCATTCTCCCTGCTCGTTTTTCTCGAAGACAATCTCTAGCGTTTCCATCTTCCCGTCGACTTTGTGCCCTACGCTAAAGTGGACGGGCGCGCCGGGGGGCGACTCTGTTTTAATCATAGATACGGCAACAATCTCAATGCCGGGGAGTCGGCGTCGGAGAAGTTGTGCGGCGCGTCCGGTCGACGGTCGAATTTTTAGAAGAAATGGTTCTGCCTTTTCTGTGTTCAACTGTACCAACGCGGAATAGAGGGAAGATGAAGAAATGTCCTCACCCTTTTCCTGTCGCAGTATCAGGGCATTCATCAGTGCGTTGCACGTACGTGGATCGGCATAGGCACTCAGAATTTCGGCTGCGGCTTCCGCAACTTCAGGGTTCTCGCTGCTGATGGCGGCAATCAGCGGAAGGCGCGCGGTCTCGCCCGCCTCTTGAAGAAGCTTTTTGGCTCGGGAAGCGCTATTCTGATTTGCAAGTTCGCTGATCAAAATCGGGATGTGCGCGCGCACCGGTTGAGGGTCGCTTTTATTGAGCTCGTCGGTCATATCTTCCAGCGAGGGAAAGTTTGGGTTGAGGGCGGAGAGCATGCCCCAGAAGTCGAGATATTGCGACGGCGCACCTTCCCATTCATTTCGCAGGTTAAACCAGTCTTTCGCCTCCTTGACGGCGGTGCTTTGGGCGCGTTTTTTTATCAGATCAAAGGAGGCTTCGCCGATTCTTTCCAACGCCAGACAAGCGGATTCGCGAATGATAGCGCTCGGGTGTGCTGCGGCATCAACGAGTGTCGCAACGGTAGAGCTGTCTTGTTCAACGAGCGAGGCTGCTGTTTCAGAACAGTCCTGCCCAGATTGATCTGCAATCGCCAATATATACCAAATCCGTTCGCTTCCTTCGGTCGGCACGATATCACGCTCCCGCAATAGGCTTAAGGCTCCGGCTCTGACAGCGTCGTCGGTGTTGCTCAATGCATTCAGCGCATGTTGGACGGCAGTTTCGCCCATTTCGGTCAGCGCTTCCTTAGCCGATTCGTTGAGCGGGGGAGTGCCCGAATTCTCAATTTTCAAGAGCAGGTTTGCTGCGTCGGTTCCTCCGGTTTGGGCCAAGGCTGAAATACAGGCTTGGCGAATCTCTACAGAACTTTTCGAAGACAATAATTTGCTGATCAGCGCCGCGCTTCCACTAACCTCTCCGAGTTGGCCAAGGGAGTGAATTGCAGCTAATTGAATTTCTGGAACCTCATCGTTCAGTGTTTCTGTAAGTCCCGAAACAGCCCCCGAAATTTTAAGCATACCGAGCGTCTCGGTTGCTTTGAGGCGGGCAGTTTCGCTTTCATTTTTCAGCATGGCAATCAATGGAGTCGAGATCGAGAGATCGCCGATAGAAACCAGTGCATCCAGTGCCGTGAGCATCACCTCTTCATCGTCGTCGTTCAGGCAGGCAATCATGTGGTCGACGGAGGCTCTGCTTTTTAAATCTCCGAGCGCCAGAACGGCGGCCTTTCGCACTTCCGCTTTGGGGTCTTTAAGTGCTTTCTGAAGCTTCTCGATGTCGTTTTTGGTTTTCCACTTTTCAACATCGTCAACCGTACGGCTGCATCCGAGCAGGGTGAACGCCAGACAGACAATGATCAGGATGTGAAGCGACCTCATATTCTGCACCGAAATTTTATCTGTTCTTGATCAGCATTGCGGAATTGCCTGAAAGTTTAATCCAATAAAGAATCCAGCAGATAAAGCCGATCGGGGCTGCGATCAGTCCAATAAAGGGAATGATGGTAGAGAGGGTCAGGGTGCACATCGCCAAACCAATGGTTTTTGTTGAGGAGAGATCGTTCACGGCTAAGCCGCGCTGTTCAAATTCTTTTTTCTGAGATTCCGCCAGTCGTTTGACCGTAATAAAATGCCAAGCGATATTGAAAAAAGGGATCAGCAACAGCCAAACCTCGGCTGGATATTGCGTTCGGTTTTTCGGAGCGCAGCGCCGGAATGCGATATCAAGCGATCGTAGATAAAAAAAGGTGGGTATCAGGCTGATGATAAGGAAAAAGAAAAGAATGATGCCCAGCAGCGCTGTGCCTACGATCCCCAGTTCGAGAAGGCTCTCTGCCATCTCTTCTATTTTATTGATCAAATTTTCCATGCGTTCTCCCTGTAGGTTAATCTGCACAGAGTGGGTTAAAGATCCGTTAAATTCAAGGGCCGTCTCGCAGAATTGCTTTCCCAAAATTTTTTAGTGGATTGTAACTTGGGGCAGGGTTGGTTTAGGGAAATGTGTAAAAATGAACGATAAGGATGAGTGTTTGGATATTCCTTATGAAAATGCCCTCTGATTGCTCCGGTGATTTAACCCGAGTTTCTCAAATGGTCATTTGAAAACGCCTTTTTTCGCCCCTTTA
>CAYOBH010000106.1:0-9345 GCA_964402125.1 uncultured Verrucomicrobiota bacterium | reverse complement strand
ACCACCCAGCATCAGAGCGGCCCGCCCGCAATAACTTTATTGAGGCATTTTTAATAGGTTACGGAACCGTCACTGCGCCACATTCTCTTTGGGTTCGCACATTGCTCCGAGGCGCTCACGCCTCTTCATATTTTAGGGTCTTTACAATAGGCGAGAAAATCTTGTGCATAATTTCCAGCCGCTGTCGTAGCCATTCGAAATGCTGGAGCCAAAGCGATTCATCCATGAAGTCCGCATCCTTTCGGGTATACAGTCTGCACATGGCCTTGTTTTCCGGGTTATGCCATACCAAAGGGAAACCTAGCGCCTTTTCGATGGACTCCTTCTGCGGTTCGAGTGCCGCATAATCTGCCTTGGCATTCGGCCCATCAATGTACAACTCAGCGCGTATTTCCGCACCTTTTGCGTTGGTCTCCGAGTTCCATGTCGAAACAACCGAGGCAAGATGGACTCCGGATCGACCGATGGCATGGTTGGTCCAGTGCTGGGGTAAGGGTTTCTGGCATCGCACAAAGCTGCCCTGCTCCTCCATGTATGCCCTGAACGCCGTCCAAAATCGAAGCTGGAGCTGCTTGTGGGCCGATACCTCGCCGTTAGCGGCCGCCGCCTGCTGCACGGAGCGCGACCAATCGTTTGGTTGACTGATAATGTTGAACTTCGGCGCGACGGGCGAATTCCCGATTCGCCATAGCTCGATCTCCAATCCGAAGAGGTTTATCTTCTCATCGGTTTGCTCGTTGAGCCAGTCAAGCGCGGCACGGTGTTCCTCGGTAAAGCGAGCGGCAATCCATACGATAGTGACTGCGTTCAATCCGGCCGCGTAGGTGATCAACTGGCCGAGGTGCGAATGGTCCGTGCGTTCGAGCTGGTTTTCTATCAGCACCCAATTGTCGTTGGTGGTGTCTTTGCAGAGAATGTCGGCCCGGAAAGGGCCAACCTCTTTTTCTTGTGATTCCAGCTCCAGTTGTTCAATGCCAATGGCTTCGCCCAGCAGCTTGAGATTTTCCTCCCGTGCGAGCCAAGGTGTAAAATCCGAGGACTCCGTTGCCCAAGCCTCGCGCAAATCAACCTTTTCCAACCGTCCAAGTGTTCTCGAATCCATGCTTTCAATGCTCCATTTATATTGCGGGATCAAAGCGTGTGCACCTCAGCCCATTCAGCCGAGCTTCGACGCGCCCTTTTGGAGACATAGAAACTCAAAAAGAGCGATGAGTCAAAGCATTGCCGATATATTCCACAGAAACCCCAATCTCACCATTTTCCCTCTGCACTTTGGATCGCCGCGAAATAGCGCCGTGAGATTACGGGGTTCAACGTGTCATCTGCTTTTCAATGTGACATGCACCGCTTCCGCCGTAGAATTGGGCACGGCCCAATCGGCGGCAATGCGGTAGCCCGGCAGCCAGATGATTTCTCCGCGGCATACGACAAGCGGAACCCGGTCGCGCTGCGTGCGCGGAAGTTTCAGATCGGTAAAAATATCCTGAAGCTTACGCGACCCGTTCACGCCCAGCGGAGTCATGCGGTCACCCGGCCTGAAGGTACGGACTTCCATCGACGAATCGCCTACTTTCGCTGCATTAAACGACGCCTCGGCAGGGAGCGTGCCGACGGCGTCGGCGCGGTCGCGCTTCCAGCCGAAGCCCCGTTCCGTCGTCAGGACCCACTCGGGACAAGGAGTTGGAAGCGCATCCGACTCAAAGCGCGGCCGGCCGTATTCCACCACAACGCGCTCTGAGCCGTTCAGCTCATAAAGCGTCGTTCCTTCGCCCTGTTTCATCAGGCCGAGAATGCCCTCCACGGCCTCAAAACTGACGTTCTCCACTCCGTTTTCAAAGAGCCATTTGCGGACTATTCGTCGTTGCAAGGCAAGTGGTTGTTGTAATGTAGACGAAGCATTTAACTTTGTTCCTCCTGAAAAAACGCGGCTAGAAGCTTCGTCTATAATGATGCTTTCTTCGCGCAGAATATCCATGCTCCGCAACATATGGTTGCTGGCGTTGGGGTTGAGCTCGGCGAGCAGCGGAAGCACACGGTGGCGAATGCGGTTGCGCAGAAAGGTTTCGTCGGTGTTGCTTGCATCTTCCCGCCAGCTGAATCCCCGTGCACGCAACCAGTCGTGAATTTCCGCGCGTGAGCAATTGAGCATGGGACGGATCAGGCGCAGCGGACCGAGCTGTTGGGCAAATGGCATACCGCATAGGCCGTCGGGACCCGCTCCGCGCACCAGTTTCAGGATAAAGGTTTCCACTTGATCGTCCGCATGATGCGCCAGCGCAATCACTGCATTTTTGAACTCCGCAAAAAAATGGTGTCGCGCCTGTCGGGCGGCCATTTCGATCGACAGCCCAGTGGAGGCGGCCAGCGCCTTAACATCAACCGCCTTAACGCAGAGCGGTAGATCGAGTTCTTCGGCCAGCGCGCGCACAAACGCCTCGTCAGCATCCGCGTCCGCACCGCGCAGTTGGTGGTTCAGGTGCGCGGCGATAGGCGAGATGTCCAGTTCGTGCAGAATCCTCAGCAACGCAACGGAATCGGCTCCGCCCGAAACGCCAACCACCACCTGAACTCCGGCGGGAATCAGTTTTTGCTGGTCAATGGTTTTACGAATGGTTTGAGCGATCATAGTCCAATTTTGTGTTGAGCGGTTCACACCAACAGAGCGGCATGATGCGGGAGTTTTGTCCAAGCCTTCAATCCGAAAGAGCAGCAGATATGTGGGGTAGGCATCACTGCCTGCCGCAGACTGAAAGCCTGCGCCACAGCAATAATTAGTCGGCTGCACTTTTTATTAAAACTCGCGAACCCATCTACTCCGAGCCGCAGCACTTTTTATATTTGCGACCGCTGCCGCAGGGGCAAGGATCGTTGCGGCCGACTTTTTCGCCTTTACGGACCAGCGGCACCGCTGGTTTGGGTGCGTCAGGAAGCTCCATGCCCGGAGGCGGCGCGCCGACGGGACGCATACCCGGCGGCATCCCCTGCGGGCGACGCTGCGGTTGCGGACGGGGTGCTGCCTCGCCCGCCTGTGCGGTTGCGGGGGCGAGTACCGACACAGAAGCATGGCCCGTCTGCAGGTTGCGCAACGATGCGAAAAATTTCTTCATGGCATCGAGGGAGGTTGCGGAACGGAAGAGCGAGGCTGAGATTTCGGAGTAGATGCGGTCCATCAGGTCCATAAAGAGCGTGTAGGCTTCGCGCTTGTATTCCACCAGCGGATCGCGCTGACCGTAACCCTGCAGGCCGACGCCTTCGCGCAGGCTGTCCATGTTGCGGAGATATTCCTGCCAGTGTTCGTCGATGGCCTGAAGAATCAGCATCCGCTCAAGCCGCACCAGCGATTCGGGGTGCTCCATACCGGCTTTTAGTTCGTACGCCTCTTTCACGCGGCCAAACACAAAGTCTGTCAGGGTGTCGGCGGTTTTTTCCTCTGGGAGATCTTCCATCCGCAGTCCGAGCGGGAAGGTGGTATTGACCCAGACCAGAAACTCATGCACCGCGTTTTTGTCTTTGCTTGAAACCACGTTCTGCGCTTTGCCGTAAATGGCCTGTTCGACCGACTGGTAGAGCTGTTCCCGCGGGTTTTCGCTGGTGAGCACCTCGGAGCGGAAGCCGTAGATTTCCGTACGTTGTGCATTCATTACGTCGTCATATTCGAGCGTGCGTTTACGCATCATAAAGTTTTGCTGTTCGACGCGGCGCTGAGCGGTTTCGATCGATTTATTCAGCAGCGGATGCTCAAGGACTTCGCCTTCCTGCAGGCCCATCCGCTCCATAAATCCGGTAATACGGTCGGAGCCGAAGAGGCGCATCAGGTTGTCTTCGAGCGAAATATAGAAGCGGGTTACTCCGGGGTCACCCTGCCGGGCGGAACGCCCGCGCAGCTGGCGGTCGATACGGCGCGATTCATGTCGCTCGGAGGCAATCACATAAAGTCCGCAGGGCTTTTCCCTGAGCAGGTTGCGCAGGGTTTGGCCGTTCACCTTGGTTTCGAGCGAGAACTCCTTCGACTCAACATCTTTTTGGTCCAGATAAACCACGCCGTGCCCCAACTTAATGTCGGTGCCGCGGCCGGCCATGTTGGTGGCGATGGTTACCGCACCGGGCTGTCCGGCGTTGGCGACAATTTCCGCTTCGCGCGCATGGTTTTTGGCATTGAGCACATTGTGAATAATGTTCTCACGACGCAGCATACGGCTTAAAATTTCGGAGGTTTCGACCGCAACCGTACCGACGAGCACGGGCTGTTTTCGCGCGTGGGCTTCTTTGATTTCGTCGACCACCGCTTTAAACTTTTCGCGCTGGGTTTTATAAATCTGATCATTGAGGTCAACGCGACGGATCGGGCGGTTGGTGGGAATTACCATCACGTCGAGACCGTAGATCTGGTGAAACTCGTCGGCCTCGGTTTCCGCCGTTCCGGTCATGCCCGAGAGCTTTTCGTACATGCGGAAATAGTTCTGGATGGTGATCGTGGCCATCGTCTGCGTTTCGCGTTCGATCTTAACCCCCTCCTTGGCTTCGACCGACTGGTGAAGCCCGTCGCTCCAGCGGCGGCCCGCCATGAGACGACCCGTATGTTCATCAACGATCACCACCTGACCTTCCTGAACCACATAGTCAATATCCTTTTCATAAACGCAATAGGCGCGGATCAGCTGGTCGACCGCGTGTACGCGCTCGTTGCGCAGGGCATAGTCTTCCTGAATCGCACGCCGTTTCTCCATCGCTTCTGCCGGGGTAAGATCGGTCTGGCCGTCGAGTTCCGCCATCATGGACACCATGTCCGGAAGAACAAACATTTCAGGATCGTTCGGGTTGAGCTCGGCGCAGCCGATATCCGTCAGGCCGGCGTCGTGCCCTTTTTCGTCGATCGTGAAGAAGAGTTCCTGCCGCAGATCGCGCGCCTCTTTTTCGTTCTCTTTTTTGAGCATGTTCAACTGCGTTTTTTCCAGCAGGCGGCGCATTTTGACATCTTCGATCAGATGCATCAGCTGCTTGTTTTTCGGCATGCCCTGAAACACCTGATAGAGCTTGACCGCAGCATGGTCTTCATCGCCGCTTTCAAGCAGCTCCTTCGCTTCCTGCAGCAGACGAGTACAGAGATCGCGTTGACGACGAACCAGCCGAGCCACCGCCGGCTGGAGTTCCTGATACTGTGTGGACGAATAGGGGGCCGGGCCGGAAATAATCAGCGGTGTTCGCGCTTCGTCGATCAGGATCGAGTCAATTTCGTCGATGATGGCGAAGGCGTGGCCTTTCTGCTGCACCATCTCCTCGGCGGTGCCGCACATGTTATCGCGCAGATAGTCGAAGCCGAATTCGGAGTTGGTGCCGTAGGTGATATCGCACAAATACATTTCACGACGCTGCGGCTGCGGCATTTGGTTCCGAAGGCAGCCGACGCTCAGCCCGAGCCATTTGTACAGATGGCCCATCCATTCTGAGTCGCGCTGGGAATGGTAATCGGAGGTCGTTACAATATGCACACCGCGACCGTTGAGCGCGTTGAGATAAACCGGAAGGGTGGCCACCAGCGTTTTACCTTCCCCCGTCGCCATTTCAGCAATCATCCCTTTATGAATGGCCAAGCCGCCGATGAGCTGCACATCGAAATGGACCATATTCCAATCCAGGATGTGACCGCACACTTCAACCTGCGTCCCGCACAGACGCCGCGCCGCGTTTTTTGCAACCGCAAAGGCTTCCAGCTCAATATCTTCAAGCGTTTCCCCATTCTTGAGCCGCTCTCTGAATTCCGGGGTTTTGGCCTTGAGCTCGTCATCGCTCAGGCGCTGAAATTCTTTATCGAGTTCGTTAATCTTCTCGACCAGCGGCTGCATTCTCTTCAGGTCGCGGTCGTTTTTTGATCCGATAATTTTTTTTAAAATCCAATTCATGGCAATTCCTGTGTTCGCAAAATAGAAGGAGGGAAGTTATCCTATTTTATCCCCCCCCTCAAGCAGGGATTACCTTTCCCTTCGGCCGCCTCAATCCAGCGTCTTGCGGTAGCGCTTCACGGCGACGGTCAGCACCACGACGCCGAAGAGCGCGATCGGCCACAGCTCGAGTGCCACCTCGGTGACGCCGCTGCCCTTGAGCATGATGCCGCGGACGATCCGAAGGAAATGCGTCAATGGAAGCACCTCGCCGACGTATTGCGCCCACACCGGCATGCCGCGGAACGGGAACATGAACCCGGACAGGATCATCGAGGGCAGGAAAACGAAGAAGGCCATCTGCACCGCCTGGAGCTGGTTCCGGGCGATGGTCGAAAACGTGATGCCCATTGCGAGGTTGACGACGATGAAAACGAACGAGGCGACAAGGAGCAGTGTCAGACTGCCCACGAGCGGCACGTTGAAGAGCAGCCGGCCAACCACCAGAATCACGGCCACCTGCACGTAGCCGACGAGAATGTAGGGAATGATCTTGCCCAGCAGTACCTCGAAGGGCCGCGTCGGCATCGAAAGCAGGTTCTCCATCGTACCCCGTTCGCGCTCGCGCGTGATCGCAAGGCCCGTGATCATCATCATCGTCATCGTCAGCACCACGCCCATCAGGCCGGGAACAATGTTGTATTGCGTGATCGCCTCGGGGTTGTAGCGGGCGTGGAGGCGCATGTCCACCGGGCCGTCGGTGCCGGAGAACGACGCCAGCGGGCCCTTCAGGTCCGCCCGGAGTGCGTTGTTCGCCAAGACGCGCAGCGAACCGAGCGCGTTGCCCGTTGCCGACGGATCGGTGGCATCGGCCTCGACAAGCAGGGCCGGCCGTTCGCCACGAAGGATGTCGCGGGAAAAGTTTTCCGGTATGTTGATGACGAACTGCACCTCGCCCCGGGCCAGCGCCGCCTCGGCTTCGGCCTCGGTCTTCACGAGCCGAACGAGATCGAAGTAGCCGCTGTGGCGGATCACGTTGAGCATCGTGCGGCCGTGCGGGCCGTAATCGGCGAGCAGCACCGCTGTCGGCAGGTGCTTGGGATCGGAATTGATCGCGTAGCCGAAGAAGATGAGCTGCATGATCGGGATGCCGAGCATCATACCGAACGTGAGCTTGTCGCGGCGCATCTGCGTGAATTCCTTCACGAGCATCGCACCCATCCGGGCTAGGGAGAAATAGCGCCAGGATTTCATGATCGTGCGTTGTCCTCGACTGCGGCCATGAGATGGATGAACACATCCTCAAGGCTCGATTCGGCCTCGCGCCATTGGTAGGGCGCGGTGCGGAAACGGCCAATCGCCCGCTCCAGTGCGGCTGCGTCGTCGCCGCTCACGTGGAGCGCATTGCCGAAGGCCACGGCCTGCTGGACTTCGGGCAGGGACCGCAGTTGCGCGGCTAGGTCCACGAGGCGCGGGCCGGTGACCTCCCACGTAGCCAGATGCGCGTGGGCGATGACCTCCTCGACGGTTCCTTCGGCCAGCAATTTTCCGTAGCCGATGTAGGCGAGCCGGTGGCAGCGCTCGGCTTCGTCCATGTAATGCGTGGCGATCAGGCAGGTGATGCCCTGCGCGGCCAGCTCGTGGATCTGCTCCCAGAATTCGCGGCGCGCCTTGGGATCGACGCCAGCGGTGGGCTCGTCGAGCAGGAGCAGCTTCGGCTCGTGAATCATGCAGGCGGCCAACGCGAGGCGTTGCTTCCAGCCGCCGGAAAGGTTACCGGCCAGCTGGTTCCGGCGGTCGGCCAGGCCGAGGCGCTCTAGGCTTGCCGCAACGGCCGCGCGCCGGTTCTTCACCGAATACATCCGCGCAACAAAGTCGAGGTTCTCGGCGATGGTGAGATCCTCGTAAAAGCTGAACCGCTGCGTCATGTAGCCGACCTTTCGCTTGATCATCTCGCTTTCGTGGAGGACGTCGTGGCCGAGGCAGGTGCCGCTGCCGGCATCGGCGCGGAGCAGGCCGCAGAGCATCCGTATAAACGTGGTTTTACCGCTGCCGTTCGGACCAAGGAATCCGCAGATCTCGCCCGTGCGGACCTTCAGATCCACGCGGTCCACGGCCACCAGATGGCCAAACCGCTTGGTGATCCCGCGGACGTCAATGGCGATGGAATCGTTCATTGGAACTGTACATCCACCGGCTGGCCGGGGTGGAGCCGGGCGGCGACGTCGGGCTCAAAGTGCGCCTCGACGAGATAGACAAATTTTTTCCGGTTCTCGCGGCTGTAGATGACGGGCGGCGTGTATTCCGCCTGCGGCGAAATATAGCTGATGCGGCCCGTGACCGCGCCGCCGGCACCGCCGGCGAACACCTGCACGGAATCGCCGACGTGCAGCGCGCCCAGCAGCGTTTCGGGGACGTAGACACGCAGCTTGACGTTCGAAGGCGGCAGCAACACCACAATCGGTTTACCGGCTGCCACCCACTCGCCTTCGCGATAGAGCGTGTCGAATACGAGCCCGTCCTGCTTGGCGCTCTGGCTTTTTTGCGCAAGGGCCCAATCGGCTTTCGCCAGCACGGATTCCAAAGCGCTGACGTTGGCTTCTGCAGCGACGATCTGGTCAGAACGCGAGCCGAGCTTCGCGGTTTCCAGTTCGGCTGCGAGCTGGTCCACCCGCAGGCGGCCTTGGTCGCGCGCGGAACGGGCTTGGTCCACCGTCTGTTCGGCCACCGCGCTGGGCTGGAGCGACTCGAGGCGGGCGAGCTCCCTTCCCGCGAGCTGGAGCGCCGCCTCCGCCTGCTTGAGGCTGGCATCGAGCGCGTCCAGCTCGGTTGGACGGCGGCCTTTCTTCGCGTCGTCGAGCGAGGCGCGCGCTTGGGCGAGGCGTCGTTCGGCCTCGTCGCGTGCCGATTTTTCTGGCTCGGCCTCCAGCGTGAACAGCGGATCACCGACGGTGACGACTGCGCCGCGCTGCACTTCGAGTCTCTGGAGGGCGCCCGCAGCGGGCGAGGCGATGTAAACGAACTCGCCTTCGATATAGCCTTGCAGCCGGTTTGATTCGGAACGTCCGCAGCCGGAAAGAAGGACGGCGACGGCCAATGCCCAGCCGCCTCGCGCTAAGCAGACGAGGTCAGAGCGTTTCTTGAAAACAGGGAGCGGGTCTGGATGTTCGATCGTTCCGCGATACGCCAATCCGGAAGCTTTTTGAGTCGCAGTCTCTTTGCCGCAGCTGAACCAATTGAATGCCCCCATGCTTGCTCCTTCCTTTCCCCGCCCGGGCGACGGTTCGCCATGCGCCCTTGTGCAACCATGAGGACGTAAATAGAATGAGGAGTCAAAACCATTTCAGCGGTATTTTGCGGAAGGCGGTGGGTATTCGAGACAATTTGGAATAAACAACCCCTAACACGGCTCCTCAGCAGAAAATGACCGCAAAGACGCGAGGACGCGAAGAGAAGAATATAGCTT
>CAYOBH010000105.1:7320-9368 GCA_964402125.1 uncultured Verrucomicrobiota bacterium | reverse complement strand
CTCTCGATTTCCGCCATGGCCACGAATATGAAGGTGGGAACCGGCGGGGCCTACTACATTATATCCCGCTCGCTGGGGATCGAAGCGGGCGTTGCCATCGGCATCCCCCTTTTCTTTGCCCGGTCCTTCGGGGTTGCCTTCTATATCGCAGGTTTCACCGAGGTGCTCATGAGTCTGGCCAACCCGTTTCCCATGTTGGACCCCGCTCTCACGGCCAAAATCATTTCTGCAGCAACCCTCGTGCTTCTTACTACACTGGCCTGTATCTCCGCCGACCTGGCGCTCAAGGTCCAGTTCCTGATCATGGCGACCATTGCCATTTCGCTGCTCTCCTTCTTCCTGGGGGTAACGGATAGCGGCATGCTTCGAATCCCCGAAGGGGCGGTGATCCCGGACAAACTGGGTTTCTGGCCTGTATTCGCGGTTTTTTTCCCTGCCGTAACGGGCATCGAGGCCGGCCTCGGCATGTCGGGCGATCTCAAGAACCCGGCCAAATCGCTGCCGATCGGAACACTCGGGGCGGTCATCACCGGGTATATCGTCTACATGGCGCTTCCCCTCTTCATCAATTCTAAGGTAAAGAGCACGGACCTCCTGCTTGTCGACCTGAACATCATGGCCTCAATCGCCCGCTGGAGCTGGCTGATCGTGGCGGGCGTTTTCGCGGCCTCGCTTTCCAGTGCACTGGGATGCCTGCTCGGCGCACCACGCATGTTGCAGGCCTTGGCGAACGACCACATTATTCCGCCGTTCATCGGACGCGGATTTGGAAAGGACAAGGCCGACCCGCGCATTGCCACCGCGATTTCGTTCGGTGTCGCCATGCTGGCCGTGCTGCTGGGCGATCTGAATGCGATCGCGCCCATCCTCTCCATGTTCTTCCTCCTCTCCTACGGGCTGCTCAACCTTTCGGCGGGACTGGAGGGTTTGATCGAAAGCCCGTCGTGGCGGCCAAAGTTCAGAGTCCATTTCGGCTTCCCGCTGCTGGGCTCGGCCGCCTGCTTTGCCGTCATGCTCATGATCAATGCCGGGGCGACCATCGTGGCGGTCCTGATCACCGCTCTCGTATATTATCTCGTGAAGCGCCGTCGCCTCAATGCCCATTGGGTGGACATGCGCTACGGCATCCTCACGCTGCTGGTCCGTTTTGCGATCCACCGGCTCAACAAGCTTTCGCCCGATGAACGCACTTGGCGGCCAAACATCCTGGCGCTCAGCGGCTCGCCGAAATCGCGCTGGCACCTTGTGGAATTGGCGTCCTCGCTCACGCGCCACAGCAGCGAACTGACCGTGGCCAGCGTCCTTCCGGTCGAGGACTGGACCGCCGAAAAGGTCCGCAGCACCGAATCCTCCATCCACGAATACCTGGAAAAGCGCGAGGTCGATGCGATGGTCAAGATTTTCCCGTCGCCCAACATGCTCGCGGGGGCGTCGGCACTCGTGCGTGCCTATGGATATGGTCCGCTTACCCCCAACACCATCCTTCTGGGCGATTCGGAAAATCCCGAAAATTTCAGCGAGTTCGCAGATCTCATCCGGCTGATCTACCGGACCCGCCGTAACCTGATCATGATCCGGGACAGCACGGCGGATATACGCTCGCAGGAAGATGAGATCCATGTCTGGTGGGGCGGCGAAACGAACAACATCGGCCTCATCCTCACGCTGGCCTACCAAATCCAGAAGAGTCCGATCTGGAACCAGTCGAAGCTGATCCTCAATACGATCGTCGGATCGGACAACGAAAAGACAGCGGCCCTCAACCGGCTGGAAACCTTTATCGAGGAGCAGCGCATTCCGGCCACCGCCATGGTGCTGATCAAGGACCAACCCAGCTTCTACGATATGATCCGTAAGACCTCCGCAAACGCCGGGCTGGTGTTTATGGGCATGCGTCCGCCGGGTGACAACGAACCGACCGAGGAATACGGCACTTACTACGAAGGCCTGTTGAAGGCAACAGAGGGAATGCCGCCCTTGGCCTTTGTGCTTGCGGCGGAACCGATCAAGTTCCAACGCCTCATCGGCATCTCCGACTAACGGGAACC
>CAYOBH010000105.1:0-7220 GCA_964402125.1 uncultured Verrucomicrobiota bacterium | reverse complement strand
TAGCGGGCGAGGACGAAGAGGGTGTCGGAGAGTCGGTTGAAGTAGGCCAAGAGAATGGGGTTCGTCGGAGTGCTCTGGCGCAAGGTTACGAGGCGGCGTTCGACTTTCCTTGAGGCGGTGCGGGCGAGGTGCAGGTGCGCGGAGGCTTTTCCTCCGGCGGGCAGGATAAAATGAGTGAGCGGGTCCAGCTCCGTTTCGAGTTGGTCGATCAGCGCTTCCATGGCTGTGATATCGGTTTCGGAGATAAACGGCAGTTGTTCATTGTGCTTTATGTTGGTGACTTCGGAGCCGGCGACAATCAGTAGGCGCTGAATGTTTTTGAGGATCTCGTCCAGCCGTGCGTTGTCGACATCGCTGCGCGCCAAGCCGATCAGCGAGTTGCATTCGTCGATCGTGCCGTTGACTTCGATGAGCGGATCATTTTTGGGCACGCGCGTTCCGTCAAAGCGTCCGGTTTCGCCATTATCGCCCGTTTTGGTAAAAATTTTCGGCATAATCTTCTCCCGTTGAATCGGCGGTATTTTATGGAGAAATGGTTGGTAATGGGCCAGCTCGATGAATCTTTTTCTGCATTTGAGTGAACTTTCGGGCGTACATTGGTGTGCGCTTATCTGTACAAACCGGAAAAATTTGACTACGTTTCAGACGGTTGTGAGTCAGATAGGGGATTGTATTGGGCGGGAATCGCCTCGTTGCGGTTGAAATGGACCTTACCAGTTCGTCAGCCCGAATGGATTAACGAAGGAGAATAGCGATGAAGAGGATTATGAAATATTTTGCTGGTCTCGCGTTTCTATTGACGTTTTCCGGCTGTATTCCGGATCAGGCCGTCATTTGGTCGCCAGACGGAAAACAGGCTATTGTTTTGTCGGATGGAAATATGTACCGCTGTACGCCGGACGGAACGCTGTCGGAAAAGCTGCTGGGCGGTGTTTTCCGCGCGGCGTGGTTGAGTGATTCGACGCATCTGGTGGTTGCTCGTACGGCGGAGTTCTCCGCGTGGTCCGACGTGGAAGCGCTGTTGCTTCCGGAGGAACGCTCGCGCCTAATGGCGATATCAGATAAGGTGAATGCGGCCTACAAGAAGTCGGGCGATCTGGAGCAGGTTGCTCAGGAGGTGGTTGAGCTGGAGGACATTTCCGGCGCGGAGGGCGGTCTGATTGGGCTCTACGTGAACGAAACCTATCCGGAGCTGATTGAAGCTACGGAGCTGGAGGACGGTGAGCCGATTACGGCGGAGCTTTATTTGATCGAAGTGGTCGAACTTCGTGCCGGTGCGCTGCAGTCAAAACGGGTGGTCGGAACCGGATGGACGCTGCCGATTTGGAGTCTGCGGGTTTCACCGGACGATAAATCAGTGGCATTTTCATGCGGCGAGGGGATTGGCGATGATGCTGATCCTGCGGCCGTATATGTGGTCGCTTTGGATGGGGATTCGGGTGCTCTCAAAGTCGCGGATAACGCGGCGCTCTATCCGGATTGGTCGAGGGATGGGCAGTGGCTGCTGTTTGCTGCCTCAAATATGGAGTACGGCGACAAAAAATTGGTATTAGGGAATATTTCCCGCTGCCGCGTAGCCGACGAAAAGGGGCTGCTGGAGGAGATTCCTTCTCCGGAGGAACTGGTCAATATAGTCATGGATCCGATGATCCGGGTGCGCTGCCTCCCGGATAACAGCCTTGTTTTTTCCGCGCTCGAGGTCAGTCTGCCTGCGATGGAAAATGATATTCCGGAATACATGAACTTTTTCCGCTTTGATCCGCAGCGGCCTGCCATGGCTGAGCGCATGTTTCCGCGCCGGATTGAGCAGTATTTCGGGGGTTCAAGCTCGCTGTTTGAGCTTAGTCCGGACGGTCAGCGTATTGCATTCAGAGATTCAGAGGATCGAATTGCCGTACTCACTGTCGCCACCGGTGAGTTGATCCATGTTCAGAAATCCTTAGCAGAGTCCAAAAACCTGCTACCGAGCTGGCGGAATAATAATGAGCTGACGTGCGTGACCAAAACCACGAACAAGGTTTCAGCAATTCGCTATTCGTTGGATTCCTCTGCCGCGCCTGTCGAGATGAGCGCCTCTTGGTCGGAAGAGGTGCTCGACGGATTCTTTGATGATTAATCGATCAGCCGCCGGGTGAGGTCGGAGTAGGCGTCAATCCGGCGGTCGCGCAGGGAAGGATTCGCGAGAGCGTACAGTTCGAGGTAGGCTGTGTTGGCTTCATCAAGCCAGGATAAGCGCTGGTCCGGGGTCATGCGGGCAAACTCCGTGTGTCCATCGAAGTCCTGGTGCGATGTATTGTTCAGTATTCGTTTAGTTTTCTCATCCATCCTTAAGCAGCCTTTTCCGAAATCAGTCAATCAGCCGCCGGGTGAGGTCAGAGTAGGCGTCAATCCGGCGGTCGCGCAGATAGGGCCAGATGCGGCGGACGGTTTCGCTGCGGGCGGAGTCGAGCTCAACGATCAGCTCGGTTTCGGAGCGGGTATCGGCCTGCGCGAGGAGCTCGCCTTGGCAGCCCGCCGCAAAGCTGGAACCCCAAAAGACGGCGCCGCCGGGTTCGGTGCCAACGCGGTTGATGCTAAGCACAGGAATTCCGTTGGCCACGGCGTGGGCCCGTTGGATGGTGATCCAGGCTTCGCGCTGTCGCGCCTGTTCCTCGGGGGTATCGCTGGGATCCCAGCCGATGGCGGTGGGATAGATGAGCAGGTCGGCTCCGGCGAGCGCCATGAGGCGTGCGGCTTCGGGATACCATTGGTCCCAGCAGACGAGCACGCCGAGTTTGCCCAGCGAGGTCTGGATGGGCTGAAAGCCGAGATCGCCGGGCGTAAAGTAAAACTTTTCGTAGTAGCCCGGATCGTCGGGGATGTGCATTTTACGATATTTCCCGGCGATCGATCCATCGGAGTCGAGCACCACGGCGGTGTTGTGATAAACGCCCGGCGCCCGTTTTTCGAAGAGCGAGGCAACGATCACCATACCGAGTTCTTTCGCCAGTGCGCCCAGTAATTCGGTGGACGGGCCGGGAATGGTCTCGGCCAGATCAAAGCGCGCAGGATCTTCGATGTCGCAGAAGTAGAGCGAGGTGTGCAGTTCCTGAAGGGCGACAAGGCGCGCGCCGTTGGCGGCACAGCGGCGAATCGCTTCTTCGCTTTTGCGGAGGTTGGCGGCGGAGTCGGCGGTGCACGACTGCTGAACAAGGCCTACGGTCAGTTTACTCATAGCACTCCTTTGGGTATCTGCATGGTAACGCAGTGCAGCGAGCCATGCTGAAGAATTAATGTGCTGCAATCTATACCGATCATTTCGCGATCAGGAAAGGCTTTCTGCACTACCGCCAGTGCGGCATCGTCCGCCGGGTCGTTGTAGGTCGGAACCAGCACGGCACCGTTGATGACCAGATAGTTGGCATAGGTGGCCGGAAGGCGGTGGCCTTCGTCATCATATTTGGGGGAAGGCCAGGGGAGGGGGAGCAGGCGGTAGTCGGGGAACGCCTCCAGCTCGCGTTCCATCTTTTTGAGCTCGTCATAATGCTCGTCCGCAGCATCGTTGCAGGCGGTGTAGACAATGGTGCGGTCGGGCGCGAGGCGGGCGAGGGTGTCGATATGTGCGTCGGTGTCGTCGCCCAAGAGCGAGCCGTGGTTGAGCCAGAGAATCGTGTCGATGCCCAGTTCCTTGCGCAGAGCGGTTTCGATCTGTTCTTTCGAAAGGATTGGGTTTCGATTCGGGTTCAGGAGACATTCAGCGGTCGTGAGTAGGGTGCCTTCGCCGTCGCTTTCGATGCTGCCGCCCTCCAGAATCAGATCGATCGAACGCAGCGGGGTATTACCAAATGCGCCGAGCTGATGAAGCGTTTGAGTGATGCGGTTATCCTGCTCCGCCGGAAATTTGTTTCCCCAGCCGTTAAAGGTGAAATCGAGCAGCAAAGGGGCCCCATTTTCTTCAATCGTGATCGGGCCGAAGTCGCGCGCCCAGGTGTCGTCCGTCGGAATATTGAATGCATCGGGCGCAACTCGGATGACGCGCTGGAAACGCTCGACGGCGCGCGCAATATGATCGAAAGTCTGACGTGCCTCTTTAAGGACGGGGGCCCAGTCGGTATTTTCGTGGGGCCACGCCAGCAGCACGGCATCCTGCGGCTCCCATTCAGCGGGCAGTCTTTTAGTTGGAAAATTCATGCCCCCAGAATTTCCAAGTGCAGAAAAAAAGGCCAGCTAAAAAGCAGGGGTTATTTCCTGACGAAAAGCTGGCCAAGTTTGCAGTTGGGGAAGTGGCTGCAGTGGTGCGAGCAGAATTCCATTCGCCATTTGGGGGCGCAGCCGTAGTAGCCGTTGTGGAGAAAATCATATTCCGCCTCTTGCCAGCTCACCGCGCGACCCATGCGTTCGCCCATGTACCACATATTTTCATCAATGGCCCGGCGGTATTTCTCTATCTGCCACGCATTGAGTTTCTGATGAGAAAGACATCGACGGACGTCCTGTGCCGGCTCGTCAGTTTGGGCCGGGCTGCTTGAGGTCGTCTTCGGATGAACATCTTCTGCAATCATAACGCTCTCCTTCTCCTTGCCTCCTCTGTAAGCAAAACATGTGCCGTGGAGGAACATTTTTGAGAAAACATAAAAAGCTCCGGATTAGGGAGCTTTTTTCGGAGTACAGCAAGCTGTACAGGGGTGAATTAACGTCGCGTACGACGACTATTCGCCAGGCGTTTTTTCTTTTCGCTCGGCTTTTCGTAGTGACGTTTTGAACGCATGGTCTTCAGAATGCCCTCTTTGTCGAGAGCCTTCTTCAGGCGGCGCAGCGCACGATCAATGTTTTCGCCGCGGCGTACTTTTACTTCGCAGGTTTCTTGTGCCATTCTTAAATTCACCTCCCCCAAACACTTCAGGGTCAAAAACAAGGCGCGGAACCTAAGGGAACCCGTGAGCGAAGTCAAACAGAATAACCTTTTCAATTTTGGGATTTAATTTCCCTTCATCGTTGTTGGGTTCCCGCTCGTCGGCAATAAAGTGCGGTAAAATGGCTTTTAAACGCCGGGCTCAACGTGTACATACGTGTTTCCTTCTTTTAGCGGGGGTAGGGAATCATACCAAGGAGAATGAAATGGGGATAATCGACATTATTGTATTTGTGGCATTTGTTGCTGCGGTAATCGGAATTGGTTTGTGGAAGTCCAAGGGCGAGGAGACTCACGGCGAACATGGCGCTGCGGACTACTTTCTCGCAGGACGTGGCTTGACCTGGTGGTTGGTTGGTTTTTCGCTGATTGCTGCCAATATTTCGACGGAGCAGTTTGTGGGGATGAGTGGGAAGGCGGCTGACTGGTTAGGGATGGCGATTGCCAGTTACGAATGGATGGCGGCAATCACGTTGGTGGTCGTTGCGTTTGTGTTTCTTCCAACGTTTCTAAAGAGCGGGATTTATACGATTCCTGAGTTTTTAGAGTATCGATACAACAGCTTTGCCCGAACTTTTATGGCCATTTCGACCATGATTATTTTGGTCGGTGTTCCGACCGCTTCCGTGATTTTTTCCGGGGCAAAAGTGATTACGGTATTCTTTCAGGGGCAGTCCTTCTTAGGGTTGGATCTCGGGAATATAACCGTCGGCTGCTGGATCATCGGCATTATGGCGGCGATTTATGTCTTTGTCGGTGGTTTGAAAGCATGCGCTTGGGCTGACCTGATTCAGGGTGCTGCTCTCATTCTCGGTGGAGTGATTATTACCGTTTTGGTTCTTAAAGCCCTTGGTGGTGCAGAAAATCTTACCGAACTGGCTCAGACGGCTGCCGATCCAAACGTTACGGCCGAGACATTGAAGGATCAGGGAGCTATTGAGCGCTTTGTGTCATTGAATAAAGCGGCGCTTCCTGAAGGGAAGCTACACATGTTCCGCCCGGCTAACGATCCGGAAATTCCTTGGACCGCGTTGATGCTGGGCTTGTGGATTCCAAACTTTTTCTACTGGGGACTGAATCAATATATCACGCAGCGCACGCTGGGTTCCAAGAGCTTGAACGAAGGTCAAAAAGGGGTGATTTTTGCTGCTGCTCTTAAGTTGATTATTCCTTTCGTTGTTGTGATCCCGGGCATTCTTGCTTTCAACCTGTATCGCGGCGATTTGGCGGATCAGGCTGTGAAGAAAAATGCTCCGATTGTTGAGGCGTTTGACAAAGGCGAGGCAGAAAAGGTTTACGTGTTTACCGATACCTTTGCGGAGTCCAATCTGGATATGGCTGCAAAAATGGTTGCTTCTAACGCTCAACTGCTTGGAGTTGGCGATGAACTGAACGTACAGGAGCTCTCGGCAGAAGCGTTGTGGGATAAGAATACGGATCTCATCAAGAAGGCCGAGGAAGCCAACAAGGGTAAGAAGAAGGGTGAGAAGATCGCCTTCAGCGACAAGTTGGTTGGGTATGACTATGACGCAGCATTCCCGACGCTGCTCCGAAATGTGCTTCCCAAAGGAAATGGTCTTATGGGATTTGTGCTGGCAGCGATTTTTGGAGCGGTTGTCAGTTCGCTTGCATCCATGTTGAACTCGGCTTCGACCATTTTTGCAATGGATATTTACAACAAGGTCAAGAAAGAGGCCAAACCGTTTGAATTGGTGACCGTCGGTCGTATTTGTACGTTGGCCTTTGTATTGATCGCCATTCTGATTGCTCCGAATCTGGGAAGTCCGAAATTCGGCGGTATCTTTACGTTTATTCAGGAGTTCCAAGGCTTCATCAGTCCCGGGGTTCTTTCCGTATTTATCTTCGGTCTGCTGATTCATCGGGCACCTCGGTATTGCGGGACGGTCGGTCTCTTGTTAAATCCGGTGCTTTACGGGGCGTTGAAGTGGATTCCCGCCACTTCCGGAATTCCTTTCCTCAATCGTATGGCGATCTGTCTGGGCGTAATTCTCGCTGTTCTGACGATCATTACGGTGCTTAAACCTTTGCCGCAGCCCGTTAATCTTCCGGTCAACGAACGGATGGATATGACCACGACAAAGGTAACAAAAATGTGGGGCTGGGTGGTGGTCGTTGTTACACTTATCCTGTATGTCATCTTCCGATAAGTGTAGAATTTCTGCGCGTGAGCTTTTGAGGGCGCATTGATCTGGATAAAGCTCCGGAAAAACCGGAGCTTTATTGCTTTTGGGAGAACGTTCAATGAACCTCCCTGCTGCAAGCAGACGGGGTATCAATGTAGACGATGCTTCCAGCTTCGTTATGCACC
>CAYOBH010000104.1:0-9369 GCA_964402125.1 uncultured Verrucomicrobiota bacterium | reverse complement strand
ATCTTTTTTATTCACCTCAACCAGATCGGGGGCATACATCGTGTCCCACTGTCCGTTTACTTCGTAAGTGAAAATGGGGCCTTCATCTCGCCAGTCGGTCAAATCTTCAACCGGAGCCGACCAAGCCCGGATGTCCGGTCCGCAATATGCGCGGGTGTTAACGTCGTGCGATCCGATAATATAAGCACGGTATTTCCCCGGATTATCGGGATCTTCGAAGACGCGGGGTTCACCATCCGGCAAATGTTCCCATAACGGAAGGTATGGATTTCCCTGTCCATACAGGGCGCTGATTGCGGCGTTACCGGTCTTATTTTCGGCATCGGTTGATGTGCAGCTGCAAGTCAGCAGCAGCGATGCGGCAAATGCCGCTGCATGATATTTTCTCATGGAAAACAAGGTGTTTTTCATTATTAATCTCTATGTTGATTTTTGGTTTGTAAGCTGCCGGACCAACTCTTCTGCGGCAGCCGCCTACATGTAAGTTAAACCAAACAAAGGGGAGTATTTGGTGGGTTTTTGCTGTTCGACAGGCATTCGCCGATGAACTTCCAATGACCCCAAGCACCCCCCGGTGTTGTTGAACTCTTACATCCCTACCTGAATCGTATAACAGCCTCTCAAAGCGGCGTCAACCACTACAATCATTTTCATGAAAATGACCCCAATCTGAATTGGCTCATAGAGCCAACGCTACAACAATGATGAATTGGCTCGCTCTCTTCTTTACGCAACGAGGACGTCGCGTCTATGACGATGCAATTTTCCCCTCTGCCACCAGATATATTTGCCAATTTAACCGCTCTCCGATCGGAACCGGCTGCTCCTTAAAATTGCGATATCCACTTGCCAAATAACGTATCATTTTTTTTCGACCCTATTCCCCATTGATGACTTTTCAGTTATCTGGTTCCGTCGCAGAAGCCGTTCACAGCCAAACCACTCCAGAGGCCAAAACCATCCATCGACTATGTGTTTTTATCTTCATAACAAAACTGCACCTTCAAAAATACAACCCTTGCGACTCACTCCGCCGCCTCAAATAGTAGATATTCAAAGCAAACGTTTTACTAGATTACGGGACCGCCCCTGGCTATGATCTTGCCATTTCAATGTAAATTATTTTTTAAACACCCCGTTAACATTTCTATTTTCTCCATAATTAAACCACAAGCTATCCGTTAACATTAATCCTCTAATAAAATGTTCCTCACACATAAGCAGAATATCGGGGCTATCTTTTTCAATTGCTCTGCATAATACTTCGCCCGACTCATCGAATATAGAATCGGAGCCAATCTTGGCATGTTTTATTCTGACAACTTCATAGGGTTTGGAATTAGAATTTTTACCTTCTTCCGCAATAGTCCACAATCGGTCTCCATCCCATTTGGACTTAAACATCTCACCGCATATTTCTGAGTAATATAACACCACTGCACCTCTACTTGATAATTCATTATATGAATTAGTGCAGGATATGGATAATAACATAAAAAATGCTATCAAAATAAATATCGTTTTTATATTCATATATAAATCCCTGAATTAAAGAAAGATAAGGTGTTAGTCCATGGATTGCGGAATTTTATACTTTAACTTCTTTCTATCTTCATCGGCGTGCTCGTACGTTGTGTCCTCATACTCGTCACAACTCTCGACATTAAAGGAATCTATCATTTTAAACGTGTGAGTCTATTAGGAGAATTCACCGAGCGTCTATTTCTCGAGCATATTGCGGATCGAGTCGGCGTAGAGCTCGGGTTCAATCAGGAAGGAGTCATGACCTTTGACGGAATGGACGACAATGTATTCAGATTCCACGCCGGCGGAGAGCAGGTGTTTGTGAATGTCTACCTGTTCCTCGGGGTAGAAACAGACATCGGAGTCGATGCTGAAGACAAGATGTTTCTGGTGCTTGCAGCGCTCAAAAAGGGCTTTGTAACTCTCAAATCCGGTATCGTCCTTGAGGTGATAGTTGGTCCATCCGGCAATGAGATAAAGATAGGTGTTGGCATCGAAGCGCTTCAGGAATTTCCGGCCTTGGTGAAGGATGAAGGATTCCAGCGGGGTTTTGATTTTATACCACGAAAATTCGTCCTCCTCCTGTTCGCACCGGTCGGTCATGCGCATTTCCATATCGTAGAGCGAAACGAAGGTTTTGTGGGAAATCATCCGAGCGAGGGCGAGGCCGCGCAGGGGAGCGGGGCCGTCGTAATAATGCCCGTTGCAGAAGTTGGCGTCGTTTTCGATGGCGAGAATCTGCTCCAGATTATGGACGCGCGTGAGGGTCGTCGAGTCGAGGCCGCACGCAATCGAGATTACGCGATCAACCCGTTCGGGATAGCGCGTGGAAAAGTTGAGCGCCAGCATGCCGCCGAGCGAGGAGCCGATGACGGCGTGAAATTTTTTGATGCCTAAATGATCAAAGAGCGGGAGCTGGGAGTCGACAATGTCGCCGAAGCTGATGCGGGGGAAATCGCCGCCGTAGGGTTTTCCGGTTTCGGGATTGATGGAGGAGGGGCCGGTGCTTCCGTAACAGCCGCAAAAATAGTTTACGCAGATCACGAAAAACCGATCGGTGTCAACCGGTTTTTCGGGTCCAACAAAGTCGTCCCACCAACCCAGTTGACAGGCATCGTTCCAGCGATCACCGACGCCAGGCACTTCGGGATTAAATCCGGCGAGATGCTGCGAGCCTGAAAGCGCATGAAAGATCAAGACGGCATTGTCCTTCTGCTCATTGAGTGTTCCGTAGGTTTCGTACGCAAGGGTGACCGGCCCGAAGGCCTCGCCGGTATGCAGCAAAAGGCGGTCTTCGGGGGTTTCTCCATAGGTGAAAAACTGACTTCTAATTTCCATTACATCCTCAAAGGCCATCCCTGCTGAAGAGTGGGATGGCCGTGTAAATTTCGTTTACACGTTCGATAGCGCTTGGTCAATATCAGACAGGATATCGTCAATGTGTTCAAGCCCTACCGAGAGGCGGATGAGACCGGGCGTAATTCCGCCGGCGGCCTGCTGTTCTGCCGTCAGTTGCGAATGCGTGGTACTGGCCGGGTGAATCGCCAGACTCTTGGCATCGCCGACATTCGCTAGGTGCGAGAAGAGTTTAAGCGCTTCAATAAATTTGCGCCCAGCCTCTTCGCCGCCCTTGATCTCGAAGACCACCATTCCGCCCGCTCCGTTCGGGAGATAGGTTCCGGCCTTTGGATCAAATCCCGCATATTTTACCCACTCGACTTTATTGCTCTGTTGAAGGTGTTTCGCCACGGAAAGACCGTTTTGGGAGTGACGCTCCATGCGCAGCGCAAGCGTTTCGATGCCCTGCAGGATGTTCCACGCGTTATCGGGTGCAATCGCCGCGCCGAGATTGCGCAGCGGAACCAGTCTCATACGCAGAATGTACGCGAGGGGATTAAGGTCGCCGAGGTCGCTGGCGTAGCGGATGTCGTGGTAGCTGGGATCAGGTTCGGAAAGCAAGGGATGCTTGCCGGTCGTCCAGTCAAACTTACCGGAATCCACTACAATGCCGCCGATGGATGTGCCGTGACCTCCCAACCATTTGGTCAGTGAGTGTACGACAATGTCCGCGCCGTGTTCGATCGGTCGAAGCAAGGCGGGCGAGGTGAACGTGCTGTCGACAATCAGCGGCAGTCCGTTGGCGTGTGCCACGTCGGCAATGGCTTGAATATCTACTAATTCCAGTGCCGGGTTACCGATCGTTTCGCAATAGAGTGCCTTGGTCTTGGCGTTAATGGCCGCCGAAAAATTCTGCGGATCGGACGGGTCGACCAAATGCACCTTAATGCCCAGTGACGGCAGAATATCGTTGAACTGGGTGTAGGTTCCTCCGTACAGGTTGTTCGCCGCCACAATTTCATCTCCCGCCTGAGCCAGGTTGATGATGCTGTAGAAGATGGCGCTGGTGCCCGATGCCAGCGCAAGTGCTCCTGCGCCGCCTTCGAGTGCTGCAACGCGTTCTTCCAGAACCGCAGTGGTGGGATTCATCAGACGGGTGTAAATATTGCCCGGCTCTTTCAGGGCGAAAAGGTTGGCCGCGTGTTCGGTGCTGTCAAAGCGGTAGGCTGCGGTCCGATAAAGCGGTACGGCCTCCGATTTCGTGGTGGGTTCCGGGGTGTAGCCTGCGTGCAGGCACAACGTTTCCAGTTTGCTCATGGTTCCATTTTCCTTTCCTTTAAAAACGACGTTACAGTGTTCGTAGTTCACTCTTACTAACCTGTGCGAGAGGGGGCTCCGAGGAAAGGCATCAAACATTTTCCCGAATATCGGGAACACATTGTCGCTCTGCTCCGCAAAGCCTGGCCTTGGCACCTTAACCATTCAGGTTGCCGGGCGATCTTCGGGCCAGATCCCTCACGCCGCTCTCAATGCAATATGCGATTAATAAGGCCGTGTATTATGTGATTTAGTCAAACTCTATTTCAAAAAATTTATATCATTAGGGTTCAAAGCCGCTTGTGTTTATTTACGCGGCGTTTCCTTCTTTTTTTCGGCAATAGCCTTACGCAGCAGCTTGAGTTCTGCCGGTTTTACCCGCCGCCATTCGCCCGGTTTTAGATCGGTCAGGCGCAGGGGGCCGATGGCGATACGCATCAGTCGGAATACTTTTTTGTCGAAGTGTTCCATCATTCTGCGGATATGGCGGTTGCGGCCTTCGCCCAGCACAATCGTATACTCAACCCCTCTAGGGGTGGTCTGCTCTTCCTGAATGTCCAGCACCCGGAGAGTTTCGCCATGGTTCGGAATACCGCGCTTCATTTTCTCCAGTTGGTAATGTCCCAGCGGAGAATCAATCCAGACCTTGTAGGTCTTTTCAATGTGATAGCGCGGGTGAGTCAGCGCGTGGGCAAGATCGCCGTCGTTTGTGACCAGAATCAGCCCTTCGCTCATAAAGTCGAGTCGACCGACGGTGTACACGCGCTCCGGCAGATCTTCGAGCAGATCAATCACGGAGGTGCGTCCTTGAGGATCATCGGAGCTGCAGATGACTTTCGGCGGTTTGTTCAGGATGACCGTAACCGCCGGCTCCTTTAAAATCGGTTTCCCGTTGCAGACAACGCTTTGGGTCGGGTTTATCTTCGTTCCCAGTTCGGTAATGGTTTTTCCGTCGACGGAAACCCGGCCTGCGGTAATCAGCTGTTCACAGAATCGACGGGAACCGAGGCCGCAGTCGGCCAGATATTTTTGTAGTCGTATGGTTTGGTCTTCGCTCATATAAGGTCTTGAAAAAATGGGTAAAACAAAAAAAGCACTCCGGCTTTGTGCCTGGAGTGCTTTACAAATCCATTCCGCAGAGCGGTTCGGTTAGTCTACGGATTTGGTTTTCGGCAGGTTGAATGCGCGATCGCCTTCTTTCCATCTGCCGTCCTTTTTCAGGATATCAACGCGCTCAAAGCGCTTCAGGACATTTCTCTTTGTGCGAATTTTGGACGCACCTTTTAAGCTGCTGTGCATGGACATAGTCGTTCTCCGTCTTTGAATTTCAAAAAATGATCGCGGAAGTTAACCTCTCAGCTCGGGGATGTCAAAGCCTAAGCTTCTCTTTTTTCGGGCGGTTTCGCTCCGATCCCGCAGCATGGAATAAAAAATGGGTTAGTTCTTGCGTTGGAAAGAGATCCTTTCATACTCGTTTGCAATTGGTCAATGGGAGGCTGCGCGATGAACAAAAAGAGCGTATTGGGATTGTTGGGTGCGGTGTTGCTGCTTTCCAGATTTGCTCAGGCGGGGGAGTTCCGAACCTGGACGGATAAAAAAGGAAATATAATCAAAGCGGAGTTTGTTGGAATGTCCGGCACCAAGGTGATGCTGAAGACAAGGGAAGGCAAGGAACTGTCGGTTCCGGCGGACGGACTTTCTCCGGCGGATCAGGAGTATCTTGCAAAAATTGTTCCGCCGGAAATGGAAATAACAGTCGATAAGGATATCGACACAGTGCGCACTATAGAGAAAAGTGGATATACGCAGCGGGAGGAAACCGCAACGCTGAAGATAACCATTCAGAAAAAGGGAAAAAATCCTTCTACGGGAACCTATAAGGCAATTGTCTATATGCTGACCGATATCGTTGGTGAGGAAATGGGCGCAAACTACAGACGCGTCGGAGCGTATAAAGAGCACACCTTCTCATTTAAGGAAGAGAAGTCTGAAGGGAAAGGTGCCGAGACGGAAAAAGAGAAAACCCCAAAGAAAAAAGACGAAACCACCTTTTCAATTACCCATGTGACGACCGTTGATGATTGGAGATACAAAAAGGAAGGCTGGCAATACAACGGATTTATAGTCGTGATACTCGACGAAAAGGGCAAGGTCGTCGACTCGAAGGTCAGCACCGATACGTTCGATTCATTTATCCCGTACATCGACAACTATAAGGACGGAAAGAAAAACCTCCCCTTTAATGCGGATACCCTGACGCAGCGAAATTTAAAATGAAATGGCCTAATCGATTTTCTCGATCGTAATATCGTCAAGCCACGCTTTGCCTTGTCCGGAAACAAAGAGTTCGAGGCGGTCGCGCATCGCTTCCCGAGTCACGGTGATTTCGGCGGTAAATTCGGTCCACTCTTTCGCGTTTGTGGCATCGGCTACGGTTTCGCTGAAACATTCCTGGAACCCGGCGTTTTTGCCGGCCACGCGCAGAATGCACTTTTCAAACCCCTCGTTCTTCATTTTGCAGGTGATGCGTAGTTTGCGACCGCGGACATCTTTCAGCCAGGTGCCGACATAGTCGCTGACTGGAGTGTCGGACTCAACGCGGAGCGAGGCCGGCGCAGAGGCATACTCCTCGGTATCGCGGATCGACGGGAGCGGGCCGAAGTCGTATCCCTTGGCATCCCAGGCGAACGGACGGTTTTCGCCCTCGGTCATAGAAGGATTGGCGAAGGTGATCAGCTGGTTGTCCCGCTCAGTCATATCGGTGGTTACTTTGTCGAGGGTCGGCTTAAAATTATTGACGAGCTGCGGTTCGCGCATTTCGAGATATTTCATGAAGTAGCGGCAGCCGAAGATTTCGTCGGAGTAGCCGGAGAGGTGCAGTTCGTCGCCACGATGTGTAAGTCCTTCTGCAGAGGCAATCGCGCTGTCAGGGATCAATTCAGGAACCCTTTTGAGATTTTGGTTAAAGCGGGAATAGCCGCGGTCGTAATAACCCAACTCACCAGCAATGAACGGGACGTTTTCTGCGCCGAGGTCTTTGCGGAGCTGCGTAACAAAGGTGTTGAGCTGCTCAGGATAATTTGTGTTGCCCGAGTCACTTTCGCCCTGATGCCAGAGAATGGCGATCAGTTCGCCCGATTCCATGGCCGCTTTGGCGCGTTTGAGGGCATTGGCATAGAGCTCTCCGCCCGGGGAGAGTTCGCGCAGGCTCTTGCCTCCGACGGCGGTCTGAACATAACCGATCTGGCTGTTGGGGTGGAGTTGGGCATAATAACGGGCAAATACATTTCCCGGACTCACGCCGCGACCGAGGGGCAACTGAGCTTTTTCCCACTTCAGCTCATTATTAAGTGCAAGCACGCGGGGAATGCCGCTGATGTAGATGGGGAATACCGGATATCCGGCCCCTTCCATATTGGACTGGCCCATCAGCAGAATGAACGGAATCTTCTTTTCTTCGCCGGCGATTTGAAACAGCGGCATCTGTTCGTCGGCCGACGCATAAATAATATCACGGGGGCGTTGTTGTTGAATCATGGCTTCAATAAGCGGGCGCTCTTCGGAACGAGCTATAAGAATGGCGCTGCGGACATCGTTTTCAGCAGCAAAGGCGGGAAACGAAGTAATGAGCAGACCGACGGCAATGGATTTAATAGGGGATTTCATATCTGTTCCTGTTGTGGTTGTAAGTTTGCTTTATAAACGCGCTGTCTATTTGTGGACGTAACTTATCTCCCTTGGACGAACAGTTCAAGTCGTAGACGCGACATCCTCGTCGCCTGAAGAAGAGAGCGAGCCCATTCATCATCGTCGTAGCGGAAGGGACAATCCGTAAGATTGAGGCTTCTGTAGAATTATATCTGCAAAGTTTTGACTCACCGCTCTTTTTGCGCTTCTATGTCTCCAAAAGGGCGCTTGGCGGATTGTCCGCCTGAGCGAGTTGGTAGGGAAACGGGAGCATTTGTATGAAATTACTAGATTACGGGACTGACTACGGGATCCGATCAAGGATCATAATCCTCTTTTTAGCCGTTCTGGCTGCGGGTTCGGCCTTCGGTCAAAGGCTGGCGCTCAATGAATTGGAATATTTCGAGACTCAAGGCGTCAATGTCCTGGTGTTCAATAACCAGTATACAGGCGTGTTTTTCGACGAGAAGACAGCGGGGATCGAACTGATCCACCATGGCGTCCGGACCGCGACGGGCGGCGGCATCCGGTTGCAGAACACGCCGGAGCAATGGGATCTGGTGCCATCGGTGACGCGGCGTACGGTGGACCGCGCCAACGAAACCGTCCACGTTAGCCTGGAATACGATGAATACAACTTCACGTCTTCCATCAGTGTCACTGCGGTGTCCAATGGAATCGATATCGCCGTCTATCTCGACCAGCCGGTGCCCAAGGAACTGGAAGGCCATGCCGGCTTCAACCTTGAATTCCTTCCATCCGCCTATTTCGGCAAAACCCACATCGTGGACGGCCAACCCGGTCTCTTTCCGCGCTATCCCTCCAGCGATACCGAAGTCAGGTCCGGTGACGAGAAGATTCCCCAGTTCAGTGGACATACGACATTCGACGACCGGGGGCTCAACGAGTTTATTGTCCCCAAGCCCATTGCACGGGGAAGCTCCCTGACGTTGGCCCCGGAGGATCCGGAACGGCGTGTACGAATTGAAGGCATCGACACGGAACTCATGCTCTTCGACGGGCGCAATCTCGCCCAGAACGGGTGGTTCATCGTGCGCAGCATACTGCCGGCCGAAAAGACCGGGAAGGTGCTGGCCTGGCATATCGAAGTCGGTACCATTCCGGGCTGGATCCGGACTCCCGTCATCGGCTTCTCGCAGGTTGGCTATATTCCGCAGCAGAAAAAGGTTGCCGTGATCGAGCTGGACTCGAACGACAAACCCCTCCCGACCGCCTCTCTGATTCAAGTCACCGATGAGGGGAAAAATGTTGAACGCCTGAAGGGCGAAGTGGAGGTGTGGGGCACCTATTTCCGCTACAACTATGCCCGGTTCGACTTTAGTTCCGTGAAGGATCCCGGCATCTACTATATCCAATATGGCGAACATAAGACCAATCCCTTCCAAATCCGTGCAGACGTGTACGAAGATGTTTGGCATCCGACTCTTGATGTCTGGTTCCCGGTCCAGATGGACCATATGCAGGTCAACGAGGCGTACCGGG
>CAYOBH010000103.1:8153-9456 GCA_964402125.1 uncultured Verrucomicrobiota bacterium | reverse complement strand
TAAAGGGGCGAAAAAAGGCGTTTTCAAATGACCATTTGAGAAACTCGGGTTAAATTGCCCGGTTTGGAGGAAGTTTTTGGTCTGGTCGATGACATTATGGTTCCACATCATGCAGGCGTGCGTGACATGGAGCTTGATATAGTCGGTGTATTGCTCGGATTTGGTGCGCGCGACGGCGACCTTGCCATCGTCCGGCCCGGGAATCAGCATGGAGAGAATCGGGTTGATCGAGCGGTCGCCCGCAATGATGCCCAATTCAAACGCCGGAGGTTCAAGCCGGAGCGGGAGGCTATTTTTTCCGGTGCCCAGCTGATTCCCGGCCGGGCCGTTAAACCATTGGTAAAATGTTTTGTCGCCGAGTTTGTCGGGGACTTCGCTGCCTCGGCTGGGCGGTGCGAGCATCACAACGCGTCCGAGGTTTTTTAGTGGGTGTTCTTGCAGGTGGTATTGCAGGAGCGTTCCGCCCATGGAGTGGGTGACAAAATGGACGGTTTTCGGTGCGTGAATCTGCGGCTCCAGTGCGGTGAAGATTTGGTCGGAGAGCTCCTCGATCGGTGCGGTGGTGGAGGGGTAGTCGATGTTGATCACGTCGTATCCCTCGTGCCGCAGGGTGCGCTCCATTTTGTTCATGGCTTTGCTGGAGCGCGCCAGCCCGTGAATCAGTACCACCGTTTCGTTTTTTGGCGGAGCCGAGGGCGCTTTGCATCCGATGGTAAAAAGGCACCACGAAATACACATAATACACGAAAATTTGAGTAATGTAGTCATGGTTGCTAAATGGAGCGTCTTGGAGTTCATGGGCTTGTATTTCGTGTGTTTTGTGTATTTCGTGGTTTAACCGTTATGCGGCGCTCACTTGCTTTTTGAGCGTGTTAAGGTCGAGTTTTCCGGTGCCGAGCAGGGGCATTTCCGGGATGTGGAAAAAGTTGGCGGCGCGCGGAATCCAGAGGTTAGGCAGGCCGAGACTGCGCAGCTTCTGAATGAGGCTTTCGGGGTCGCCCGCTTTGTCGGTGTAGCAGACGGCGAGCTGTTCGCCCTTGGTTTCGTCGGCCATGCCAACGACGGCGATGCAGGGTTCGTCGCTGCCGCAGGCTTTCTGTAGAGCTTCCTCCACGGCACCGTGCGGGACCATTTCTCCGCCGATTTTGCTGAAGCGGGAGAGTCGGCCGGTGATGTAGACAAAGCCGGAGGCATCCATACGGGCAATGTCGCCCGTATTGTACCAGCCGTCGTGCAGCACGGCGTCGGTCAGGTCGGGGCGGCGGAGGTAGCCCTGCATCACGTTGGGGCCTTTGATGAGCAG
>CAYOBH010000103.1:0-8053 GCA_964402125.1 uncultured Verrucomicrobiota bacterium | reverse complement strand
TCAGGTCGGGGCGGCGGAGGTAGCCCTGCATCACGTTGGGGCCTTTGATGAGCAGGAGACCTTCTTCGCCGTCGGGGAGTGGGCGTCCGCTTTCGGGGTCGGCGATGCGGACGGCAATGCCGGGGAGCGGTGCTCCGGCGCTGCCGGTGCGGCGATAGTTTTCCAGGCTCAGCAGGGCGACGGGGGCCAGTTCGGTGCATCCGTATCCTTCCAGCGGCCGCAGTCCAAATTTTTCGTTAAAGTGCTCGGCCAGTTCCGGGCACAGTTTTTCGCCGCCGGTGATGAGGTTTCGCAAGTGGACCAGATCTTCTTTCTTCGCCTTGCGCATATAGCTTTGCAGTAAGGTCGGCGTGATGAGAAACGTCGTGAGTTTTTCCTCGCGAATGAGGCGGAGTACGCGGCTGGTCTGAAGCGGGTTGGGGTGGCAGGCCACGCGGATGCCTTTGAGCAGCGGCCACCAGAGGAGTCCGAGGTAGCCGAAGGCGTGGAAGAAGGGCAGCGCGGCGCACATGGAGTCGGCTTTGGAGAAGTCCTCGACCGACTGGGTTTGATCCACATTCGAGAGAATATTGGCGTGGCTGAGCAGTACCCCTTTGGGTTCTCCGGTGCTGCCGGAGGAAAAGAGGATGGCGGCGGTGTCGGTCGGCTGCGGTGCATATCCGCCGGCGAGCTGTTTCGGGGTGGCTATTAAGGCTGCCCATACGGCGCGGAGGCGCTCGGCGAGGCTGAGGTTATTTAAAAGATCTTCCATATAGAGCCAGCGCACGGGCAGATCGGGCAGCGATGTCTTCTGGACAAAGCGGCGCGAGGTGATGATGTGCGTGATGCGCGATTGTTGAACGGCAGACTTTTGGGCGTCGGCAGACGCGGTCCAGTTGAGGTTTACACTGGTTTTTCCGGAGAGTGTTACGGCGAGGTTGGAGATGATTCCGCCGAGCGTGGTCGGCATCAGAATGCCGATGCTCTTCTGGTTGGCCGTGTTGGGCTTGATCCGATTCGCAAGAGCAACGGAGGCGGTGAGCAGTTTCCCGTAGGTTGCTTTCTGGCCGAGTGTGTCGGAGGCAATCGGGCGCAGCCAGTGCCGGCGGGCTTGTTTGATAAATTGATGGTTGAGCGTCTGTTTCGGGCGGAGGCTCTTTTCGATGGCGTGCTCTGCGCCCAGTTCAGCGATGGCTCGGCGCGCTTCGTCGGCCTTGGTGTCGGTGGGCAGTGCTTTGCCGAAACGGATGGAGACCGGGTAAGGAAGTTTGCGCAGCCGTTTGAGTCCGGGCTTGCCGCGATAAAAGCTGAAGATGCTGCCCCACATGTTACCGATGTGCGCGGGGATGATCGGGCATCCGGTGTTTTTAGCGATCTTCTCAAAGCCCTTGTTAAACTGCATGAGACTGCCGTTGCGGGTGAGATGTCCTTCCGGAAAGATCATAACGATGGAGCCGTCGATCAGCGCCTGGCGGGCTTCCTGCAAGGATTTTGCGAGCGCGCGCGGTCCGTCGGAGGTGTGGATCGGAATGCAGTCGGTCAGCTTGAAGATGGGCTTGGCCCATTTCCAGTTGATGAAGACATCGCGCGACATGACGGCGCGGACCGGGCGTGCCGTTGCCGCTTGGAGGAGCAGGGCGTCGGCATAGGCCGTGTGGTTGCAGATCAGCAGCGCACCGCCTTTGCGGGGAAGGTTTTCGGTGCCGTGAAATCGGGTTTTATAGAGCGTGCGGATGAGGCGCGTCAGCAGGAATCGCGTGAGGGCTCCGGCCAGCTTACGGCAGGCGATGGCGGCCGGTACGGTGGCGATGAGCGCGGTGACCAGAATACAGTGACGGGCGCTGAAACCCAGTACTTTGGTCAGCAGCAGGAAAAGACCCGACGCGGCGATCATGGCGCCAAAGCTGAGGAAGCTGCTGGCGCCAAAAACTTCGCCGCGTCGGGCCGGCGGAATTCGCTGTTGTAAAAAGGCGTTGATCGGAACGAGGTATACGCCGAAACAAACGCCTAGAGTGAGAATCCAGACCCCAATCCAAATCGGATGGGCAACCACCGCCAGCGCGACGGCAGAGAGGGTAATGCCGAGTGCGCCGACGGGGATCAGGCCGACTTCGATGGTGTGTCTGGAAAAACGTCCGGTCAGGAGCGCGCCGATACCGATACCGACAGCGGCCAGCGGAAAGAGGATCGGGCTCTGTTCGAGCGATAGATTGAGCGCTTCGTGACCAAAGATGATCAGGGTCTGCTGGAACATGGCGGAGATGGCGCCGAAGAGAACGAGACCGAAAACCGCGAGACGCGCCCAGCGGTCGGTTTTGAGGTTGCGCACGGCGCGAACGACGTCGGGAATAATCCAGGGCGACGACTGCTTTTTACAGTTGGCCGCCGGAACTTTTTCAATCCACAGTGCCGCCGCCGTTCCGCCGATCGCCAGCAGGAGGCAGAAAACTGCAATCCAGACGGCGGGCAATCCGTAGACGCCGATCAACAGGGACGGCAGTGCGGTGCCCAGAATGATGGCGGCATAGTTGGTTGCGGTCAGAAACCCGTTGGCTCGTGAAAGGCCCGCTTCGTCGACCAGCTCCGGAATGATTCCGCGCTTGGCCGGTCCCAGCAGCGCGCTTTGGGCGCAGATGAGAAAGAGCAGCGCATAGAGCGACCAGGCGGCATTAAAAATCAGCGCCGGAATCGCCAGTAGGAACAGGAGAATCTCTAATCCTTTGCTGGCAATGAGAATATCGCGCTTGCTGAATCGATCCGCCAGCGTTCCTGCTGCGTTGGAGAAGAGAAGAAAGGGAAGAACAAAGAGGACTGTGCAGACGGCGATGACCACCTCTTTCTGTCCATTGCCCAGCAGATTCACCAGCGCAATGATGGTGGTCATCTTAAAGGCGTTGTCGTTAAACGATCCGGTAAACTGGCTGATGTTCAGCCATTTAAATGTATTTTTCATGATTCCGCTCCTTGAGTTATGAAAAATTGTTTTCACCTCCTTCGCAGAAGGTGTGCCAGAGGGGTTTGGATGTGTGTAAGTATCTGTCGGCAAGGATTATGCGATTTTTTGTCTGATTTGAACAAAATCATTGAAATACAAAATATGTCGGCATAGTATGCATATTATGAATGTAGAAGGAACTTCCAGTTCCATTGTGTACGTTGAGATGGTGCATAACGAAGCTGGCGCGAAGCCATTCTGGAGCTTGCGACAGAGAACCATCGTCTACGTTGATGTCTCGTCTGCTTGCAGCGGGAGTTTTATTTGGTTTTCACCACAGAGTCGCTGAGGCACGGAGTGGGTATTCTCTGTGGCTCTGTGTTCTCCAGCGAAGCGGGTGGTGTGGAGAATCAATAGGTTGAAGAGTGGTCGTGCGGGACTTCAGAAATGTGTGTTCTGCGGTTTCGAGTGAGGAGGGAATGATGGATATGGATTTTTTCAGGAAGATTGCGGTGGCGGCGTTCAGTAATCCGTTCACGGATCAGCGGGTGGAGGCGGACCGTAGGGTTGTCGGGGCCAAGGAGGAGGCGGGGTGGCATGAAGTGCTCGAACCCATGCTTGACCGGCTGGACGAGCAAATTAACGAGCTGGTGCGCAACAATGCGGTGGTGATTGATGCGAATGGCAGCCCCGAGGTGCGCGCCGTTGGTGTCAGTGTCCTCTTCCATGTCTACCATCGGTTCATTGATCGCTTCGACCGGTTAATCGAACAGCAGATTGCAGTGGGCGACGATTCGTGCCGAGCACCGTTTGCTTACCAATGCATGGAGGAGCTGGTTGGGTTCGGCTTCAGCCGCAGCGAGGCGTGCCGCTACGTCGCCATGTTTTACCAAATCCGGCGGGCCTGGTTTTTTATCTCCAAGGAGCTGATTGGCGACAGCCCCTGCATGAAAAACCTGCGTGCGAAGCTTTGGGACAATATTTTCACGCACGACATTTCCTGGTACGAGCGCTGCCTGTGGAATCGGATGGAGGATTTTTCGACGCTGCTGCTGGGCGAAACGGGGACAGGGAAGGGGGCCGCCGCCGCGGCGATCGGCCGTTCGGGATTTATCCCGTTCAATCCCGACACCCAAACATTCGCGGAAAGTTTTACGCGGGCGTTCATGAGCATCAATCTTTCCCAGTTTCCCGAGTCGCTGATCGAGTCCGAGCTGTTCGGCCATCGGAAAGGCGCGTTTACGGGGGCGATTGAAAAGCATGAGGGCATCTTTGCGCGATGCAGTCCGCACGGGGCCATTTTTCTGGATGAGATCGGCGATGTGAGTGTGCCGATCCAGATCAAGCTGCTTCAGGTTCTTCAGGAAAGGACCTTTTCGCCGGTGGGCAGCCACGACCGGCTCCGGTTCAAGGGGCGCGTGATTGCCGCCACCAACAAGCCCGTTCGCCAACTTCGCCGCGAAGGCAAGTTCCGCGACGACTTTTACTACCGCCTCTGTTCGGACCAGATCGTTGTCCCACCGCTCCGGGAACGCATCCGGGAATCCTCGCACGAGCTGGAATCGCTGGTAGACCATCTCGCCCGCCGCATCTGCGGTCCCGAGGTCGATGTCCCCGTGCTCTCCATCCTCCGGCGGGATGTCGGGAAAAACTATCCCTGGCCCGGCAATGTCCGCGAATTGGAGCAGGCGATTCGACGCGTCGTCCTGACTGGCGCTTATGCCGGCGATTCGGCGTCGGAACCCGTTGAAAATGAGCCGCTTGACCGGGCGATAGGAGAAGGAAGCCTGACCGCGAAAGCGCTGGTTGAAAAATATTGCTGCGACCTTTACGGATTGTACGGCAACTATGGAGAGGTCGCCCGGCGCACCGGCCTCGACTGGCGCACCGTCAAGAAAAACGTCGGGCGGTAAGCGGGGGCAGAGCGACGCAGGAGCAGTTCACCGGAAATCGCCCCCCGTATCGCAGGCATCCTTGCCTGCCTTGCTGTTCTTTGTCTTCTGTCCTCTGTCCTCTTAATCGTACCGCAGGCATCCTGCCTGCCTTGCCGTCCTCGTATCGCGGGATTCTATGTCGCAAGCTCCAGAATGGGCTCCGCACTGCCTGCCTTGCCTGTATCGCAGGCATCCTGCCTGCCTTCAGTCGAGATCGGCGTCGCAGACCCACCAATCGGCGCACTCAAAAATCACAAATCCTCAATGCCAACCTGACTGTTTGGCCCTGTTTATATGAAAGCATTCGCTTCTGATCGTTGAGAACTCTGGCACTTTTTTCAAGTAGGGTTCCAGAGCTCGATATATATCCGTAATCTTACCGATTGCGAAAATCCTAATCCCTAATTCCGAAACCCGAAACAATTCTCAAAAACTCAAATACGAAAACGGTTTCGTGTCACCCATTTGGGTAATTTAGCCGCATTTAAATTTAGAATTTGTTTCGGATTTCGAGTTTAGAAGTTCGAATTTTCATCTGATCAGAAATATCAGGGTATATATGGATCGATTGAACTTTTTCAGCAAATACAAGGCAGATTGTAGAGTGCAAAAGAGGCGCAGAATCCCTTTTTATATGCGATATCTAAGCATATCAGCGTACCATTTTTTGCTGTAAAACAAAAAATATCAAAATAAAGCTTGAAATTGGAGAGGGGGGGGTGATGTTGGGCCCATATTCGAATAAGTAATTGTGGATTAGTGATTAAGGGAGGTTTTGGGGATGAGAAAATGGTCAATCAGTATGAAGACTTCTAAGCGTTTCATCGCGGGGCTCTGTGCCCTGTTTATCGGCATGGGCGCGCTGGCCGCGGCCATCATTCATCTCAACTATCCGAACCTGCTCCTAGCTCAGGATCCGGGGACGGACGCGGACGCCGACGGCATGACCGACCTCTATGAGGCCTTCTTCGGGCTCAACGGTGCCGATCCGTCGGACGCAGACGCCGACTTCGACGCCGACACGTTGGCCAACCTGGCCGAGGCAATGCTCATGACCGACCCCTTCGCTCCCGATACGGATACCGACGGCCTCGATGACGCCGAGGATGAGGATCCGATCAGCCGTGCGGCGTTCTTCTGGGGCAACCCCCGCTTTACCACCGGCGACTCCTACGGCTACACGGGTCCGACCTGGTGGCTCGGGGCCGGTAAGTCCGGAGGCATCTGGACCAACAGTACCTGGACCCTTCCCGCGTACGGCTCGGGACAACTGCTGGTCGACCTCGATCCCGCGCTGCTGCCCGGCGATCTGATGCTCGATCTGGTGCACACCGACACGCCCGACAGCGGGGTCGCGGTGTTCTTCGAGGATGACTTCGGCAACCGGACAACCATCGAGGAGGACATTACCGACGGCTCCGGAGTGCAGGGCATCCTGCGCCTGGCGCTGCCCCTTTCCCTCTACACGAACACTGTGCGCATCGTGGTCGACGCCGAAACGGGCGCGCAGCCCTACACAGTCTGGGCGTCGAGCCTCTATGTCGACAACGACGCGGACGGCCTCGACGCCGGTCAGGAAGCGCAGTTCGGCACCTCCGACGCCGATGCCGATTCGGACGGCGACGGCCTGAACGACTATTCCGAGGCGATGGTGCTGGGGACCGACCCGGCGGACGCCGACACCGACCACGACAGCCTTGGCGACCTGCTTGAACTCCAGCAGGGGAGCGATCCGCTCGTGCCCGTATGGCAGACGGGCGGACTGCCCGGCGTGCTGCAAGGCGAGCGCTGGGACGGCATCGAGGGCGATACCGTCCACACCCTCGTGGGAGACCTGCGTTTCGGCGGACCCTGTGATGCGGGCCTGCTGCTCGAATCCAGCGAATATGTCCCCGCCGGGGAAAAACCCGATGCGGGAGACCACTACGGCATGCGCATCCGCGGCACGATCACCCCCGCTATCTCCGGGACCTACACCTTCCTGCTGACAGGCGACGACGCGGCTCAGGTCTGGCTTTCCCCCTCCGCCAGTCCCTACGGCCGCAGCCTGCTGCTCGACCTTGAAAAATGGACCGCCCTGCGCGACTTTGCCGACCCCGATGCCGTCACGGCCACCGTGGAGCTGGTCGCCGGACAAGAATACTACATCGAGATCCTCTTCCAGGAGATCGATGGAGAGGACCACTTTTCTCTGCAGTGGTTGCTGCCCGGAGCCTCCCTGCCGATGCCCATCGGCCCGTATTACCTGCACGGCTACGTGCAGCCCTCCGACGACCTCGACGCCGACGGCCTGCCCGACGACTGGGAAGCGGCCCACGGGCTTGATCCGCTCGACGGCACCGGCGGCGGCTACGCCGACTTCGATGGCGACGGGTATTCCGACATCGTCGAATACGCCATGGGGACCGATCCGTCCATCGCTGATTTCGACAGCGACGGCATCGTCGACGGCGACGAATTGCTGGTTACCCTGACCAATCCCTACGAAGCCGACTCGGACGGCGACGGCACCCCCGACCTTGTTCCGGTCATCGACATTCCCGCCTGGGACTATGATGCCTGGTTTAACTCGCACGAATCTTCCACCTGGTCGAACGACGGCGCGGTGGCCATCGCCAGCGCCCCGCAGTATGCCCCCTGGGTGGAATACGGTTTCAACGTCGCCGAGGCGGGCATGTACCGGCTGGCGGTCGACACTTCCTTCGCTGGAACCATTCAGGACACGGCCCACGAAATCCGCCTCGAGGTGGTCATCGACGGCACTATCGTGGAGGAAGTCTGGATGAACCATTCTCCGGACCTGCCTGAATACACCTTCTTCACACCGTGGCTCGTCTCCGGGGCGCACACGCTCAAGCTCAAGCTCATCGATGACTATTGGAACCCGCAGCCCTTCACGATCCACTCCATCGTCTTTTCGGCGGTGGACGGGGCCGATGCGAACGCCGACGGCGTGCAGGAGTGGGCGCAGGCCATTCTCGCCACCGGCGTCGATACCGACGGCGACGGCCTGTCCGATCTCGACGAGGCCTTCGTGCATGGAACCTATACCACTTCCGCCGACCTCGACCGCGACGCCATCAGCGACGCGCTGGAACTCCAGCGCGGCAGCTCGCCCTTTATTCCCTCCTGGAACGAAGGCGGCGTGGCCGGCGAACTAATGGCCGAGCGCTGGAACGGCATCGAGGGCTGGAGCGCGGACAAC
>CAYOBH010000102.1:0-9667 GCA_964402125.1 uncultured Verrucomicrobiota bacterium | reverse complement strand
TTCTGCCTCCAAATCATTTTGCCCAGATATCTCTATCCTCTCTTGCGTCTTGGCGTCTTGGCGTGATTTAAACTCTGAAGGTCCGAGTCTTCTGTACCCTCCAGCGCAGCGGGGGTGAATAATTTTGACCGCGAAAAGGTTCTTTCAAAAATCGCGGCGCGGAGGGGAAACGGTTAAATCGGGGGATCTAACCCGACCGAAAAGTTATATTGCATCGCGAGCCTCAGATCGGGAATAATTCTCCGCTGGTAAAAAGAGTTTGGATGAGAATGGTGCTTGTAGGTTGGGTTGAGTATGACGCTGGAAGAATTTGGTTATAATTCATGGTTTGCTGATCAGGTTGCCTCCGTTGCTGAGTCAGGTCTGAATGTTGTTCGGGTAACTGCGGTGCACAAAGGGGAGTGCGAGGTTTCGGACGGCACGGAGACTTGGCCTGCCAAAACCACGGGGCGGTTGCGCCATCAGGCTCAGTCGCGTTTGGATTTGCCGACGGTGGGCGATTGGGTGTTGGTGAAAGATTCCGGCGATGGCCGCTTCGGGAGTATTGTTCGGGTGCTGGAGCGTCAGTCGGCGCTGCGGCGTAAGACCTCCGGACGAACAACCTGTTATCAGTTAATTGCCGCCAACATTGATACGGCGTTCATTATGCAGACACTGGGGCCGGGGTTTAATCTCCAGCGTCTGGAGCGCTATTTGGTCATGGTGAATGAAAGCGGTATTGAGCCGATCGTTTTGCTGAGTAAGTCGGATCTGCTCAACGCCAAGGAGTTGAAGCGGAAAATCGGTGAAGTTCGAACGCGAATGCCGAATGTGGTGGTTCATGCGTTCAGTAATACAGAACATAATAATCTGGAAGAGGTTATGGATTTGTTCCGCCCTGGGCGCACGTACTGCATTATTGGAAGCTCTGGGGTTGGGAAAACCGCGCTGCTGAATAATTTGCTGGGCGAGGAGGATTATCTTTTTACGCTCCCGGTGCGTGAGTCCGACGGGAAAGGGGTACATTCAACCACTTGGAGAGAGCTGATTACGCTGGATAACGGTGCGTTAGTCGTTGATACGCCCGGCATGCGCGAGCTCGGCAATATGGATGTGGACGAGGGCATCGGAGAGACCTTTGACGATATTCTTCTGCTGGCGGAGCAGTGCCGTTTTAACGACTGTGCGCATGTAAATACGCCGGGATGTGCTGTTTTGGCCGCTGTGGAGCGGGGGGAAATTTCCGAAGCGCGCTACAACAATTATATCCGACTGATCAAAGAGGCGGCGTTTCACGATCAGTCGGCGCTTGAAAAGCGGGATCAGGATAAAAAGCTTGGGCGCTTTTACCGTTCGATGAAGACGCTGGATCAGAAATATAAAAAGAAAAGCTGACGGCTGTTCCGGTGGGCGAAAAACAGCGTTTCCGAATGGGTTGAAACGTGTGGATTTCCACGAAATATCGGGGGTATGCGCGGTTTGAGTGCCCGAATCTTCCCAATGTTCGTAAATCATTTTGATTTAGTAGCGGAGGTTGGGCTATATTGGACGAATGGGAAAAAAGGAAATAGACAGAAAAGGGCATCCTGTTTGGCGGGAATTTGCGGGAATAGTCATCGGGATTCTTGGTTTGGTGCTGCTGCTGGGCATGCTTTCCTACGATAAATCGCAGGTCGGGGCACTTAACAGCGATCCCGTGTACAATAGTAATTGGGCGGGTTTTGTCGGGGCTTGGCTGGCGTTTGGTACGTTCATGATTTGGGGGCTTGCAGGTTACACCGTTCCGTTTGCTCTGATCTGGATGAGTATTTCCTCGCTGTTGCGTTCGGGGTCGCGAACCATTTCCAAAACAGTATGGTTTGTGCTGGGCCTCACCTGTTTGTCCGCGCTCATTCAGATGAATGTCGAGTTCTGGAATGGTGCTGCCGAAAGTATTCATCAGAAGGATCTCCCCGGCGGAGTGATCGGGAATGCGTTGGCGGGGGAAGGCTTTGGGTATAAGTCGCTCGTGTCGTTGTTGGGCAGTGGTGGATCGGGCCTGCTCTTTTTTGTTTTTCTGGTACTTTCTGTTGTAAAGCTCTTTGACGTAAGCCTTATTGAATTTGGAAAATGGATCTGGGGGCATCTGCGCCGGGTGAAGATTGAAAAGCGGGAGGAAAAGCCGGCTCCGGAAAAGAAGAAAAAGCAGCCGCGCCTGAAAAAGGAGAAGCCGCCGAAGATGGAGCGGGATCGTTCGGACCCAAAAAAGAAAAAATTGAAGCCGGAAATGGCCTCCGAAAAAGAACAGGATATGGAGTTCCGTAAGCTGCTGGCTGAACAGCAGAATCTGATCGATCTTCCGCCGGCAGTGGAGCCGACTCTACCCCCTGCGCCGCCGGAAAAGAACCCGCGCAAGACGCCGCGTAAAGTCGAACTATCGAGCGATGATTCCGATGTGGAACCATTTGCTCAGGTGGAACCATTTGTTCAGGTGGATGAAGGTGCGCATGGAAATTATACCCTGCCGCCGCTCTCTCTGCTCGATCCGCCCGTGCCGCAGGGAAAAGGAATGTCGGAAAACGAAATTGCCCATACCGCAGAAATTTTACAGAAGGCACTCGAAGAATTTGGAGTGGAAGCAAAGGTGACCGGTGTGCAGCAGGGGCCGGTGGTGACCTGCTACGAAATTCTTCCCGCTTCCGGTGTACGCGTGGAACGAATCAAATCCCTCGCCGATAATCTTGCGCTGAAAATGCATGCGGAGAGCATCCGTATTCAGGCACCGATTCCCGGCAAGGGGGTATGCGGTGTGGAAATCCCCAATACGTCGCGTGCGTCGGTCTTTTTCCGCGAGTTGGTGGAAAGTCGGGCGTTCCAGTCCGACAAGCATGCGTTGCCGCTGGTGCTCGGCAAGGATGTGAACGGGCACAGTATTACGTTCGATCTGGCCAAAATGCCGCATCTGCTGATTGCCGGGGCAACAGGCGCGGGTAAGTCGGTCTGTATGAATTCCATTTTGACGGGGCTGCTGATGAAGCATTCGCCCGATGCGATGCGGTTGATTCTCGTGGATCCGAAAACCGTGGAGTTTCACGCGTATGATAATCTCCCGCATTTGGTGGTTCCGGTTATTACGAATGCCAAGAAAGTGGCGCTTGGGTTAAAGTGGGCGATCGACGAGATGGAGCGCCGCTTTAGGTGGTTCCGGCAGGCGGGCGTTCGCGATCTTCCGGGTTTTAATGCACGCATGGTGCAGAAGCAGACGGAACTTTTCGGCAATGAAAGGGAGACAGAAGACGAAACGAAAAGTGAGCTGCCCGACAAGCTTCCTTATATTGTAATTGTGATCGACGAGCTGGCGGACCTGATGCATGTGGCGCAGGCGGAGATTGAGGCGGGGATTGCGCGCTTGGCGGCAAAATCGCGTGCGGCTGGGATTCATATGATTCTGGCAACACAGCGTCCGGACGTGAAGGTGATTACGGGAACCATCAAGGCCAACTTCCCGGTGCGCATTGCGTTTAAGGTTTCTCAAAAAGTGGACAGCCGCACGATCCTCGACCGTATGGGCGCAGATACGCTGCTGGGCAAGGGCGATATGCTGGTGCTGCCGCCCGGAACCGATAAGCTGATCCGCCTGCAGGGCGTTTACACCAGCGACGGCGAGATCGACCGCATTACCAATTTCTGTAAGGAGCAGTGCCAGCCGGAGTTTATTACGGAAATTCACGAGAAAATTGAAAACAAGACGGTTGATCTGCCGGAGGTGGATGACAGCGCTGACGACGAGATTGTGGAGCAGGCCATTGAGGTGATTCGGCAGACCAAACGAGCGTCGACCTCTTCGCTGCAGCGGCGTCTGCGCATTGGCTATACGCGCGCTGCGCGCGTAATGGATCTGCTCGAAGAACGGGGCATTGTGGGGCCGCCTGACGGAGCGGGGCCGCGCGAATTATTGATCGATCTGGATGGAGAAATTCCACAAAACACGGGAGCGGAAGCAGATGATGCAACAGGGTAATTTAAATATTGGAACAATCGGGCAGAAGCTCGAAGCCGCCCGCCAGTCAAAGGGCGTCACAATTTCCGAAGCCGGACAGGCCACGAAAATTATGTCTAAATACATTAAGGCGATGGAGTCCGATAATTTTGGAGAACTCGCCGCGCCAGTCTATGTGAAGGGCTTTATTCGCATGTATGCCCGGTATCTGGGGATGGATGAGGTTCCGCTGGTGAATGAATATCTTTTGCAGTATGGCCCTAAAAATAAAAAAACACAGCTTGCGGACGACGTGTGCCAGACACCAGTGAATGCCAATAATACGCAGGGGGAATCTGATGTGGTGGCGAAGGGGCGAGCCGGATTGGCCGAGGCTGCGAGCAAAATGTTCACTTTTCCGCTCGATGGCGGTTTCCCGAAAAAGAAAATCGTGGTGGGCGTTGTCGCTGTGGCGGTCTTGGTGCTTTTGGCCATGGGGGTGAAGCAATGCGTGAGGGATGATGAACCAGCTCCCGCCGGCGGCGCAGCGAGGGAGCATCAGGTAATCTCGGAGAATATCCCGGCGGTGTATTATAATGCCTCCGGCGCAACGGAATAAACGGAAACAATTTTTATGAAAAGCCTCCCGAATCACCTGACCGTCAGCCGTTTTTGGATGACCGCCGTAATGATGGTCTGTATGACGATGCAGTTTCCCTATGCGCAGATCATCGCGTTGGTCATTTTTGTGCTCGCCAGTGTGACGGATGCGCTCGACGGCTATCTTGCCCGCAACTTTTTCGGCGTGACCTCTTTCGGAAAACTGATGGATCCACTGGCCGATAAGGTGCTCGTCTGCGCCGCCTTCATTGGATTTGTTGAGCTCGGCAGCATTCGTGCGTGGATGGTGGTGTTGATTATCGCGCGCGAGTTTATGGTGACCGGTATGCGGCTGCTGATGATTGAAAAGGGCATCGTTATGCCCGCCGGAATGTGGGGCAAGCTGAAGACAACGGTTCAGATGGTTGCGATCGGACTTTATTTTATGGGACTGATTTGGAACGTGCCGGTGCTGCCGACCCCCGGCTCAAGCTTTGCTTGGTGGTTGGGACTGGGAGTTGCGCTGCTGACCGCTTGGACCGGAGTGGTCTATTTTTGGCAGCAGCGTCACGAGATCTGGGATAAAGCGGAATAGCGGCTTTGCCGCAGAATGCCGACGTATGATTGATGATTGCCGATTATGGATAGAAGTTGAGAGGCAGGGAGCAAAGCCGTGGGCATAGAAAACAGGGGTCATTGGAGTGTACGCAAATGTTCCAAGACGTGCGCAAAGTGCGCAAAGGAGTTTGCCGATAGAGAGGCGCTGTTTTCCCGTCTGCTGGCCGATGGCGAAGAATATGTCCGTGAAGATTTCTGCTGCGACTGCTGGAATAAGAAATATTTCGGGCTGAGTGTCTGGAAAACGGTTTTCCTCGTTCCGCCTCCGCCCGCCGAAGAAACGGTAAAAAAAGAGAATGCGGAATCGCTCCTGCGTAAGCTGATGGATCAGGACGATGAGGCCGATCTGGATGCCGTATTTATTTTGGCCGTTATGCTGGAGCGAAAGAAAATTTTGGTTGAGCGCGATGTGAAGACCGCTGAAAATGGTTTGAAAATGCGCATTTACGAACACCGAAAAACCGGCGAGAGTTTTTTGATTGTTGATCCGCAGCTCAAACTCGATGCGTTGGAAGAGGTGCAGGAGCGCGTTGTTTCTCTGCTCGGCGGTAAATCGTCGGGTGACTGTCCGGCTTCTGCTCCAGCGAAAGGGGTAGACTCCGCCGAAGAATAGCGGGGCGCTGCTCCACGGTCTGTGCTTCGAACCTCTATTTCTTGGCAAAATAAACGGTTTGGGATCATGTGGTTGCCCATTTATCCCGCTCGATTTTGGAGCGATGAAAATCGCAAAAACAACGCTTGACCGCAAACCGCAGTCAGCTATTATCTAGCGCTCTTTGAACAAATCCAGAAGCGAGATAGATTTATGAACACTGTAGAAAAAATCAGTCGGGAACAGGCTACGCAGGATCGCCATCCTGATTTTGTAGTTGGTGATACTGTGAAAGTTCACTACAAGATTAAAGAAGGCGACAAGGAACGTATTCAGGTTTATACGGGTACGGTTATTGCCCGCAAGGGCGGCGGCGTTATGGAATCCATTACGGTTCGTCGTATTTCCTACGGCGAAGGGGTTGAGCGTGTTTTCCCGTTGAACAGCCCGAATATCGACAAGATCGAGATTGATCGTCAGGGTAAAGTTCGTCGTGCGAAGCTCTATTACCTGCGTGATCTGGCCGGTAAGAAGGCGCGTATTAAAGAACGCCGCGTCTAGAGATATTGCCGATGGTTGATTTCCGATTGACGATTGAAACGCACCTTGGGTGCTGTTGCGGCGGAGTTCGCAAATCGGTCATCTAAAATCAGAAGCCGACGATGCTATGCCCGATGTCCTGCTTTATGAAAAAGAAGCCTGGACGTCGGGTTTTCTGCGTTTAGCCGGAATCGATGAAGCGGGCCGCGGGCCGCTGGCGGGGCCGGTGGTGGCCGCCGCCGTCATCTTTGAACCAGACTATATCCGTGCTGAACTGGAGTCGATATACAGCCGTTTGACCGACTCCAAGGCGATGAGCGAGGCGTTGCGGGAAGAGTATTTTGAGCGCCTGACGACGACGGCGCAGGTGAGCTTTGGTGTCGGTATGGTGGAGGCCGAGGAGATTGACCAGATCAATATTCTCAACGCCACGCATAAAGCCATGGCGATCGCCGCACAGCAGGTTGCTCCTCAGTTTGCCCTGGTGGACGGGCTCCCGGTCAAGGGGCTGCCGTGTGAATCCAGAAGCATCGTAAAGGGCGACGCACTGAGCATCAGCATTTCCGCTGCGAGCATCATTGCCAAAGTAACGCGCGACCGGATAATGGTTGAGTTGGACGCGCAGTATCCGCAATACGGTTTTGCCGACCACAAAGGCTACGGAACCAAACAGCATCTGGACGCACTCAAAAAACACGGCGCAACGCCCATTCACCGTAAATCCTTCCGACCGGTCGCGGAGCTCAACCAGATGGAGCTTTTTTAGCCCGGCTTTCAGGAGGAAATGTTGATCGACAAAATCTCCTCCGCCGACCGACACGTCGCATCCAGAACCGACATCCTGTTTTTCTTCAAGAAACGACTCACGAGGGTGTAGCCGACGGCATATCCGGCAAAATCCGACAATCCGACCTTTGGGTAGCCCATGGTATCCGCGATCCTGTCGCCAAACATGTAGCTTGAAATGTTGCCGAATCCCTTGAGTCCAAAATTCGACCGGATCACCTCGATGGAATACTCAAGATCGTCCTGCGGAAAATCCGTCACCCACGGCCCCATCAACTCCCTTCCGTACATTTCCTCGGCAAAGGCATCGGCCAGGCCTTCGATGACGATGTACTCGCCGAGGGTAATGTTGGCATGGTCCCACTTGATGTGAAGCAACCGAATGTTGTGGTGGAATTCGTGGGCGATCAGCGCCGGCAACCGGGGCAGGTTGTACTCGTTCGGATAGATCATCAGGAGGATATAGCCCGGAATGCCTCCGAATCCGGTATACCCGTTGTGGTGCTTGTATTTCTCGGGATCGCCAAGATAGAGGCCAAGTAAAACCTTGTCCAAACCGTCGACCAGTCCAGAGCCTCTGGCATATTCGTGGATTTCGATCAGGGTGCTCTTCGCAACCTCCCATGCGCGGGCGTTTTTCAAGGCCTCGATGCCGACCCGGAATCTTTCATCGTCGTCGGTTTTCAAGAGGCCCAGCATTTCGGTCGCCATGAGCACATCGTAGCCATTGGGCTTCTTGGCGACCATGGGAACATTGATCGTCGTCCACATTTTTTCAAACGGCATCATCAACTGCTGCCTGAAAAAGTTTTTCCTTTCTTCGGTTGGCATTGAATACATTTGGCTCAGCAGCGTGCATGTATCCTGTACTTCGATTTCCATGTTTCCTCCAATCCTATCCGCGTCTTGGGAAGCGCTTGTTATATAGTGCCATCATTCGGGAGCGGGGTCTCCATGTCCAGCCGATAGACCGGACTGTTTTTTGCGCCGGTGCATGCAACTTGCTTTAAAACATCATTTTCCTTATAATATTATCCGTTTTTTCTTCCTTTCGAGCCCTGAATAATGGTTTCTTCGGCATGTGAAATAGGTTCTCAATCGAAAAAGAACGGAGAGTTGAATGGAGAATTACATATTGGTGGCGGTGGTGGGGGAGTCCCCTGCGATATTGACAGAAACGGTCTGGGCCCTGGCGAGGGAAGAGCCGCCGGTGATTCCCGAAGAGGTGGTTGCCATTACGACGCTTACCGGGGAAAGCAGAATCATCGAAAATTTGTTTGGCGAAGACGCGGTTTGGGAAGGATTGCGCCGGACCTTGGGAAAAGCGGCTGAAGGGAAGCTGCGGTTTGGGGCGGAGGCATCGATCCAGGTGATCGGCGATGGACGCGAAAGCTATGCAGATATCGCCACGCCCGTGCAAAACGAACAGGCCGCCGACTTCATTCTCAAGACACTCCGCTCATACACCGAGGATCCCTCCGCCACCGTGATCGCCTCGATCGCGGGCGGGCGCAAAACGATGAGCGCACTGATGCTCGCCTGCATGAGCCTGCTCGGCCGCGAACAGGACCGCGTCTGCCATGTCCTAGCCGAAGAGGCATTCCTGCGCGATCATCGCGACTTTTGTTTTCCGAAAAACAAGCGCGAGGAAAAGGCCGCCGCCATCCAGCTTTCCGACATTCCCTTCATCCGTGTACGCGGCTGGTACGAGCAGGAGTCGGGCAAGGTTCCCGCCTCCTACAGCCACATGGTCTCGCTTTTTCGCAAGTCCGCACCCGCCGCCATTGTGGAAGAGAAGGTGGTGTTCGACTCCAAGGCGAAAAGACTATGGATCGGAAATGCCGGGATTCCGCTGAGCGAAAACGAATACTGCGCCGCAGAAGCCTTTATCCGGGATCGGCTCGGCGGCCATTTTTCACCACTCCAAGAGTTAGTTGATGGGAGTGTCGATGCAAACGACACCTTCCGACGTAACCTGAGCAGCGTGCGCAGCAAGATCAAAAGGACCGTTTCCAAGCAAATGGCCGACCGCTTGGTGCCGGATGCGAAAGAACGCAAGTACCTCTATCGCAACATTCAATTTAATCCACGACGTCCGAGGACGTCCGAATAGTCGAATTGGACAAATTGAAAGGGCTATAACCCACGACATGAACAACAAATCCTCCATCCTGATCGGCAATGCCTACCCGCTCTCGCTCGTGCGGCGACCGGTGCGGATCGTCCCGGCGACGAGGGAAGAGCTTCATGCGGCGGCGAATGGGAAAACGATCGCGTCCTTCTGGGGCCACGCCAATACGCTGGTGGAGGCCGAGTGCTTCTGCGGATTGCCGCTCGCGCCCGGCAATGATCGTCCGGCCATCCGGCTGCAGGAGAGTGGGCTGCCGTCATTGGGTGGGCAGACCTTTTGCGAATGCTGGATCCTCTCGCCGGACTACATCAGGAACCTCCGCCCCGCCGTCGGCGAAGAGGTGCCCGCAGAACACATCGGCGGCTGGACGGTTTTGAAGATAACCTGGGAATGAAAGGAGCACGATGAACGAACAATACTGGAAACAAAAGCTGATGGCCTTCCTGCACGACCCGCCGTGCAA
>CAYOBH010000101.1:0-9751 GCA_964402125.1 uncultured Verrucomicrobiota bacterium | reverse complement strand
GGCTGGGACGAAATCCGCGATTATACGATCGAGGTGCGCAATACACGCCCGGTGCCAGTGAAAGTGGAAATCAAACGCACCTTCAACACCTCCTATTGGGATCTGGAAAAGGCGGGCGATTTCGGCACCTACGAAAAGGACGACCTCGACACCGTAAAATTTACCATCGAACTGCCGCCGGAATCGAAAAAGACCTTCACCTATAAGGTCACGACCCACCACGGGGATAACCAAAACTAATACGTAATACGTAATGCGTAATGCGTAATGCGTATTTCGTATTTCGTATTGCGTATTGCGTATTGCGTATTTCGTATTGCGTGGGAGATGAAAAAAAAACAAACAGGATCAAGTTACGAATCAATCATTACGAATTATAAATTTTTACAATGGAGAAAATCATGAAATATATAACCACCATCATTGCAATCGCAGCACTGGCCGCCGGCGCGCAGGCCCGCATTAAAATGGTCGCCCTCCCGGAACGGGCCGACACCGACATTCGTCTCGACAACCCCAGCGCTACCCTCATTGAAGAGGAACGCGTGCTGACCCTGCAGCAGGGCCTCAACAGCGTCGACTTTTCGTGGAACGGCGTGAACATCGATGCCGATTCTATCCGGCTTCAGGTGCTCGACAACCCGGACGATGTCATCCTGCTCAATGTGAGCTATCCGCCGAACGAACAGGCCCTGGTCTGGGAAATCAGCAGCAAGGAAGCGGTCCAAGAAACGGTGCGCATCTCCTACCTGCTCTACAACATCGACCGCCTCGTGACCTATAAGATGGTGGCCGATAAAGAGGAAACAAAGGTGGACCTGAAGAGCCATCTGGTGCTGCGTAACTTCTCGGGCGAAGATTTTGAAAACGCACGGGTGCTCCTCGACTACGGCGAAGCCTTTGAACGCGGAATCCAGAACGAAGAAACCAAGCAGTTGCTCTTCCTCGATCCGGGCAGCATTTCAATCGAAAAAACCTGGACTTTTGATTCAGAGCTGCTGCCGTGGGACCCGAAAGAGGTCAGCGGAAATGTCGGCATTCCCGTCTCCTATGTGATTAAAAATACCAAGGAAAACGGGTTGGGCGAATTTGCCCTGAACGGCGGAAAAGCGCGTGTCTTTCAGGACGACGGCCACGGCGGAACGATTTTGCTGGGTGAAGATAACTCCGCCATCGTCCCAGTCGGCGAAGAGATGAAAGTGTATATCGGCGACAGCCGCGACATCACCGTCACCCAGAAAAAGATGAAAGATGAGCGGATCAATATTCGCAGGAACAACAGTAACCGCATCGTTCTCTACGACACCGACGAGCTGATTACCGCCGAAATCGAAAACTTCAAGGATTCGCCTGCCAAGCTCACCCTCATCCAGCACATTCAGGGTCAATGGGACATGAAAGAGTGCAACATGAAATATGAGCAGGAAGATGCCTATACGCTGAAGTTTGAAATCGAACTCCCGGCCAACAGCAAAAAAGAGTTCAAGATGCACTACAACCGTCGCAACGTCCGCCAATAAAATAGTTGATCCACAGATTGCACCGATTATCGCAGATTTAAAAATCGACCGACTGAATCTGGGCAAATCTGCGTGATCTGTGGATGATACAAAATGCGACTCAGCAAAGCGCAGGTTTCACGACCTGCGCTTTTCTAATTTCGTGCATCTTTCAGCGGGATTGACGCGCGGATTCTGCTACATTCTGCCGGATGCGAAGCAAACCCGTCATACAGTTACTGCCCGATCAGGTGATCAATAAGATTGCCGCCGGCGAGGTGGTGGAGCGCCCCGCCTCGGTCATGAAGGAACTCTTTGAAAATGCGCTCGACGCCGGGGCCACGCAGGTGGATGTGGAAGTCATACACGGCGGACGACAGCTGATTTCCGTTACCGACAACGGCTGCGGCATGTCGCGCGATCAGGCGCTGCTGAGTATCGAGCGCCACGCCACCAGCAAAATCCGCACAGAGGCAGACATTGAGAATATTCATACGCTCGGCTTTCGCGGCGAGGCGCTCGCGGCGATCTCTTCGGTATCGCGCTTTACGCTGATCACCCGCCCGGAAGAGGAGTTGGCCGGGACGGAAATTCAGATTGCCGGCGGAAAAATACTCAGCGTGGAAGATGTCGGTTGCCCGGTCGGCACGCGCATCGAAATCCGCAATCTATTTTTCAATGTCCCCGCACGGCGCAAGTTTCTGCGGGCGGAGCAGACCGAGCTCTCACACATCCGCCAGCTCTTTCTGGTGCATGCGCTGGCGCATCCTTCGATCGGCATGAGTCTGAAGGTGGATGAGCGGATGGTCTATAATCTGCCGAAAGCCGGAAGTATGGAGGACCGCGTTTGCGAACTCTACGGACGCAGTTTCTTTGAACAAATGCTGCCGATTGACCATACAGAGGGCGACTACACGATCTGCGGACTGGCGGGGTTGCCGCAGACCGGACGTAAAGATCGTCAGGATCAGTATCTGTTTGTCAACGGACGCCCCGCCTCCGCACCCGTGGTCTATCATGCGCTCAACGAGGCGTATCATCCGCTCATCGCCAGAGGGCGTTATCCGGCGGTTTTTCTCTTTATAGAAATGGATCCGACGCTGGTGGATGTCAATGTGCACCCCACCAAAAAAGAGGTCCGTTTCCGTGAGCCGAATGCGCTGCGCGATGCCATTGTTGCCGCGCTCGGCAAAGCCTTTTCTCCGCAGCAGGCGTTGGCAAAGGAACCGCTGATGGCGCGGGCCGATCATGAGCCTATCGTTCTGCCGCTTCCGAAACCGATCCGTCCGCGCTTTGAAACACAGAAGCGGATGGATGAGCTGCTGGTCCGCCCGAATGTCGTGGAATCACACCTTTTGAAAAAGGAATCCTGTCCACCGCCACCGCCTGTTGCGAAAGGAGAAGTCACCGATCCTGAGCCGCAGGACGCACCGAAATCTTCACCGAAAAGCCCGTGGGGCTGGTGCCGTATCGTCGGGCAGATCGGCGGAAACTATGTGGTGCTGGAGACGGAAGATGGTTATGTGCTGATGGAGCCGCGCGCGGCGCACGAGCGTGTTCTTTTTGAGCGTTTTATGCGCGCCGCCCGAAAACACGCCGTGCAGAAGCAGGGGCTGCTCGCCCCCGAAACCATTGATTTACTCCCGTCCGATGCTCTCGCCGTGCGGCAGCATCTTGATCTGCTGCAGGAACTGGGCTTCGGTGTTTCGGAATTCGGCGGGGATACGTTTATTGTCGATGCGTTGCCGGTTTATGTGCAGGATGGGCCGATCGAATCGCTGCTGGTGGAAATTGCGCGCGAATTGGAGAAGGCCGGGAAACAACGCGGTGAACGGGAATTGATGCGTGAGCGTATTGCGCAAGCCGCCTGCCAAACGGCTGTGCGGATCAAGGATCAGCTCTCTGCCAAAGAAATTGAAAAACTGGTTTCCGACCTAGCTCAGACCGAAATGCCCTACACCTCTCCGCGAGGAAAACCCACGCTGATTTATACCAGCTTTACCGAACTCGACCGCAAATTCAGCCGAAACCCGCCCGCCTGAACGCAGTACTGCGATCGGTGGCGTCTGGAGAACCTGGGCCGTTCTGTTCAGTAACGTAAAAATTTACGTTTAAGAGACGGAACCCGGTAGGTCGAAGGCTTTTCTTTCACCAGTTCAGAAAAGTGAGCACGCGCCTTCTCGTAGCGTTCGTTTGCTTCGCCAGAAGCGATTGAACGGTTTCTCGCCTTAAGCTGTTCAAACGGCTCTTCCGCCAGTTTGAGGGTATTCTGCATAGAGCGAACAATGTCCTCCGCGCGGCGCTGGTATTCCTCCGCCTGTAAACCAGCAGAAGCTTGGTTCACGCCGAGAAAACTGAATGAAGAACCCTGAGAATTTTCGACCATTCTCCTCAGGTTAATCATCGAAAGCACGGCTTTCACGTTTCCCGCCAGCAGATTAATGAACAGACTGAATTGTTCGTCGTGCTCATTCTTTCCGAAATTACGGATGGAAAATCGGGCGTGCTGGCGGGCTGTCCTCAGCATAAAGAGAATTTCCTCGTAGCGCTCATTCTTCAGACCGCACTCCTGCCCGTGCAGCTCGTTCGAAATCAGCTCTGCGGCTTTTTCAAAATAGACATCGCGCCGGGCCAGATGGACCGGGCGGTTCTGCTCAAAATGGTTGTCAAAATGGTTGATCTGATTCACACCTAAAACATAGCAGCTTCGGCAATGGGTTCGAGCTTTTTAAGCCAAATAATTTTGCCCGGCAAAACGAAACGCCTGCCTACCTCTTGTGTTTATATCGGTCGTGCCAAAGATGTTTAAACCACATACGCCCGGTGGCAATGATGACCAATATGCCGGAAAGCCCTACGCACACCGCCAAAATCAGTTTTGAGGGAAAATCAAACATTGTCGGGTCCTGCTCAGCGTACTGATATACCCCTACACCAAACAAAAGAATAACACCTGCTCCGATCAAGGGTCCCGAACTGGGGCGCATTTTAAACATGGGTACTCTAGCACGTGTCATGACACTCCTTTTTTAAATCCGTTGTTGATGATACAGATAATCCCTGATTCAATGAATCAAAATCTGCATTTTCCGTGTAATTCAAACCGCGCACTGGTACAAAGGCCGCACGATGAAAACCCAAGCCCCGCAACCCGATTATTGGAGATATGAACTCCCCAACGGCTTTGAGGCCCTTGCAGGAAAAACGGACGCCGACAACGACCTGCTCAGCCTGCGCATCGCGGCCCCGAACGACCTCTGGTTTCACGTACACGCCCTCCCGGGCAGTCACGTCATTCTTCGGCATCCGAACGGGGAAAAACCTGACGGCGCAACGATTCGAATTGCGGCAGGAATCGCCGCCTGGCATTCCAAAGCCCGAAATGCCGGGTCGGTTCCAGTGGTTTATACCGAAGCCAAACACGTCGGTAAACCACGCGGTGCAAAACCCGGAAGCGTAACCATTAAACGCGAAAAAACGCTCAAGGTGCGGCCCTCCCTTCCGTAACTGCTGAGCGGAAAAATGGTCGATTCTCTGGGCAAACCGCGATCGCGCCGACAGCGCTCCAGACCAAAACCCACCTAAAAACAAGGCCGCCCGTTTTCGTTTTCCAGAATCCTTTGCAGACCGCCCTTGCGATAGCGCGCCTGCAGATCAACATAACGAGCCGCCGCCCCTCGGATCTGATCAATATCCTCGGCAGAAAGCGACCGAACGACCCGGAGCGGATTGCCCAACGCCAGCGAACCTGCCGGCACCTTGCGTCTCGGCCCCACCAGTGATCCGGCCCCGATAATGCAGTTATCGCCGATTTCGCAGCCATCGAGCAAAACCGCGCCCATTCCGATCAGGCAGTTGTTTCCAATCGTACAGCCGTGCAGCGTCACGTTGTGCCCCACCGTCACATCATCGCCCAGAACAACCGGATGGCCCCGGCTGGTGTGTGCCACGGAGTTCTCCTGAATATTGCTGCGCGCACCCACCACCACCGGCTCAATATCGCCGCGCAGCACCGTCCCAAACCAAACACTTGCCGCCTCGCCAAGCGTGACCGAACCGATCACCTGCGCCGACTCCGCCACATAGCAATCCGCCGCCAACTGCGGCACTCTGTTTTCAAACGAATAAATCATGGGGAGCGTTTTACACCGACCTCCTCCACAAAAGCGAACGCTCATTTCAAATTAACATCGCCGACGCTGGCTGCCGCAATCCGCCCACATTCCCATCAAAAAGCGAACTCATACTCTTCAAGAGCAAAATTTGAAATTATGTGGACAAGGTTAAAAAGAGGTTTTCGTTCCTTGATTTTTCCGATGCAGAGTGACACAGTCTCTGCCGTTTAGTTAAACCAGTTTGCAGTATAAAGGAGTATTGGATATGTCAAAAATAAGACCCAGCGGCGGCTATCGCGACACGTGCAGTTTCCAGACGGCAACCCTCATCTATGATGCCACGGTCTGGTTCTGCGAAAAATATCTCGACCCGCGATCGCGCACGGTCGACCAGATGGTGCAGGCCGCACGTTCCGGACGCCAGAACATCGCCGAAGGCAGCCGTGCCTCCGCCACCTCGTCCCAGACCGAACTCCGGCTCATCAACGTTGCCCGCGCCAGCCTCGAAGAGCTGCTGCTCGACTACGAAGACTTTCTCCGCCACCGCCGCCTCGCACAATGGGCCCCCGACGGCGCCGACGCCATCGCCGTCCGGCAGGTGCCAAAAAACTTCAAGGCCAATCCGTCCAATCCGCCCGATCAGTTCAATCTGACTGATCTGTCAGATCAAGAGCGTTGGGCGCTCTATGCCCGCTGGCTCGACCACGCTGATCCCGCCGTACGGGCCAATGCCTTGATCTGCCTGATCAACCAAGCCAACTACCTGCTCGACCAGCAGATTGCCAGCCTCGAAGCGCAGTTCATCGAAGAGGGCGGCTACAGCGAGCTGCTCGCCGCTCAGCGTTTGGCCTTCCGGGCCAAACGCAAAAATGACCCGACCAATCCGTCAGATCAGCCCAATCAAATCCCCGTCTGTCCGCAATGTGGAAAGCCCACCGTCCTGCGTACCGCCAAAAGCGGAAAAAACGAAGGCAAGCAGTTCTGGGGCTGCACCGGCTATCCCGAATGCAAAGGCACGGTACCCGTCTAACCCAATCCGCACTAATCTTCACTGATCTCGCGCTTCAATTATTCGTGCAGATCAGTGAAAATCAGTGGTTTTAAACATGCAAATATTCAGTGAATTTCCTGTTTACTGCACCTGAACGCCGACGCGGTAGAAGCGGACCGAATTGGTCGGGGAATCGTAGCTCTCGACATCGATCAGCGCATCCGAACCCTCCAGACCGCTCACCAGCGTCGCCCACGGACCCGTCACCAGATTGGTGCTGTACTCGATGGTGTAAACGCGATCCTGTGCACCGTAGAACGAAGGCAGCCCGGCGTCGCCCGGCTGAATGATCCAGCGGCTCTCCGCGTTTTTCGGATCAGTTCCGGCCACATATTCATCAAAGTTACTGAGCAGGTCGCCGTCCGGATCCAATGCACCGTCGTTGACGTCGGGATCGAGTCCATGCTCCAGCTCCCACGCGGACGGCATGCCGTCGCCATCATCCACCTCACCGGAAACCGACAGGGTAAAGGAGGGCGAAATCGCGTGCTCGACGCCGTTCGTGTCAAACAAACTCGCCGCTAACGTGTGCGTTCCCTCCGGAAGATCGGAGAGCATTGTATAATAGATCGGCTGCCCTTCCAAGTCGGGATTTGTATCTTGCCGCAAAGTGAGTGAATCAATCCAAACACCTGCACCATCCTGATCCAGATAATATTCACAGTCATATTCAAGACGAACATATATGCCTTGACCAGAGTAGGTCGACAAATCTATCAGAACGTCGTGCCAATCCTTCTGACCGAGACCAACCCACACTTCATTAAAATTATTCCGATCAGTCGATACCATAACCCTAAATGAATCATCATTTTCACCATACCCTGACAGTAGCAGAAGCTTTAGATGGATCTTAAGTTTGGTCGACTCTGTGGGAAAAATTGGATCGCGTGATGTCAAATGGAACTTGTATCCACCGTACTCTGGGACCATTTTATAAAAACAATTTCCGACATCGGTGGCATTGGTTACAATCCAATCTTTTTTATATGTTGGACCTGTTGTCGTCAGCTCAAACACCGAAAAATTGTCACAATCATCCCATATGATACTTTCCTCAGAAAACCGGCGGGAAGCGAGCGTGGTATCTTCTCTGAACGGTTTCCACGCATACCATTCTGCATTGGAAATGCTCAAATCATCCAGCCAAACGCCGCCCTCATCATAATAATTTGTACCCGCCAAATGCTCAAACTTCAGGGATATCTGCTGTCCGGCAAAGGGGGCCAGCGAAACCGCGTTGTGCTGCCAGCTGTCCGCCTGCTGCCACAGGTTGGTATTTTCCACTGCAAATATCGCGTCATAGCTGTAGCCACCGTTGGTGGAAGCGGAAACCACAAACGACTCGGACTCCGCAAGGCGGAAGAAACGCTGGAACGAAAGTTCAGCGCCCACACTCGGAACAAAGACGTCGTCTAGGACCAATTGAGCATCTTTCGTCGGACCGGCATACCAGCCGTCGCCGGAATGGCCGTTGGTCACCACGCTCCAGCCATCGTTCAGGTCGGCGGGAATGGTGGTTCCATCGGAACTCCACGAACCCACCTGTTCTTCCAATCGATTGATCCGAAGGGCTTCCACTTCGTTTTCCAGCCGCTTCGGAATAATCCACTGCACCTCCGTTTCGCCCACCGTCGCCGCAGTTACCGCATTGGTCGTCGGGAACGCCATCAGCATAGGCCTCAGACCCGTCACGCCTTCGGTAAACGGTCCGCCATAAACGGCATCAATGCTGTACCATGTGTTAGCCGATCCGCCCCACCCATAGTTTAGGTGATAAGAGGTAGTTCCGCTCTGAACCATAAGGCCGTCTGCAACTATCGCGTGTCCGGGCAACCCAACCAGACAGGGGAACCCGGCCCGCAGGTCCGCTTCAAGCGGAGCCAGAAGCTCCGCCGCGTTGCTGTGCCAGGTACCGGGCTCAAAATAGAGATAGTCGTCCAACCGTTTGGCGACCAATAAAAGACTAGCTGCCGAACTAGTGGCCTCATAGTTCTCCTCCGCAATCACACCAAGCTCAAAGATCAGCTCAGAGATAGCGGCCTCAGAAGCCGGTGGATTTTCCGACCAAATAGAATATGAGGAAAGCATGGAACCCCAGTCAAAATCATCCGCAAAAACGGCACTGTGTTCTCCGGTCACAGCCCCTTGACTGTCCACATAGCTGTACGTTCCTTGGCCATGAATCGGCCAGCGATGATAGTTAAGAATCTGCCCATACGCCGTCGCAATGCAGCCCACCGGGGCACGATCATCGTAACCCACCTGTCCGTTGGTCACTGCGGGGCAGAGCAAATTGTAGGGATTCGTCTGGTTCCATGCGGTCTCCAAAAACGGGCCGAAAAGCTCGGTCGGCTCATCGGCCATGCGGGAAAGCTTCGGCAGGTCGCCCGACGCCAGCATCTGCGCCGATTTTTCTACGTGACTGAGGAGCATCGCCCGGAATGTATTCTGCGGGTCATCGGTTAGATCTGCCTGTCCATCTGGGCTGAAAGCAACCACCGGCAGCAGGCGATCATCTGAGTTGAGCACCAGATATCCGCTCGGAGCCAGATTGACCACATAGACTGAATAGTCCCCCGACTCAGGGAAAACCGACACTTCGGCCGAACGATCCGCAACCGCCGACATGACCGGATTTTCTTTCATCCACAACCGGGCCTGCTCCAACGCAACCTCCTGCGAAATCGTTACCGCCTGAGCGACTGAAACCGCACAAAACAAAAACACGTACTGTGTTATACACCTTCTTACCATAGCACCCTCCGTTGCCAAGACTTTGCCTGAGAGGATAACGGGAACGCGCCGAATCCTCCAGTCTATTTTCTGCAAAATCTCTAAAGCCCTCCATCTTGTTGGTCAATAAATGGAGTTTCAGTTCGCCACCGTGGTTCCTTTTCCCATGCATCCTCAGCTTTATTTTCACCACCCGCTGCGCTGGAGGAATCAGAGGTCTCAGAGATTTTTGACCGCTAAGAAATAAAGGCGCAAAGAATCCTCAATTTGTGTCCATCTGCGTTGATCCGTGGTTCCTTCACCCATGCACCTAAGTTTCGTGTCCTTCGTGCGTGAACCATTCCCTGCGG
>CAYOBH010000100.1:0-9876 GCA_964402125.1 uncultured Verrucomicrobiota bacterium | reverse complement strand
GAATGCTACACAATGAGCACATGAATGGCTATAGAATTATTTAAAATGCTATAGCGTCTTTGCGTGAGATAAAAACACCCGCCGCCTCGATGTAAATGAAGCAGGGCAGGCAGGATGCCTGCCCCACGACGGTGCGAAGAGGAACAAGCTGGAAGCATGTTCTACTTTAATGATCAGCGATGAGGCTGAACTCGGATCGGGCTTCTTCGAGCAAAATATACGCATTCATCCAGTCATGCCAGTATCCTGTGCGCGCATCGCCATAGTCGCCCACATTTGAAATGCCTTCGGGGAGCCGTTCGTTCAGCATGGTTTCACCCTGTGCAAGTTCCGCTTCGGCCTCTTCATGCCGCCCGAGCTGATGCAGCGCCATGCCTAAAATAATATGGCTCGCCGCAATCCGCGACGGCGTGTTGTCGCGTCGGTGGAGACTTTTTCGCGCCCACCGTTCCGCCTGCTCAAAATCACCGATACGATATTCATAAAAAGCAATCGTCATCATCTGCCAGCAATTTTGATGTTCGGCCCACGAATTCTGAACCGGATCGTCCGAAACGGTGTTTTTCAGCAACTCGGCAAACGGGGTTAGTTGATCCAAAACCGTTTTTCCAAGAGGGCAAACGGTGCATATACGAAGCACGTGATCGGCGGCAATTGGACTCGGTGTCTGCAAAAAATGGTCGATGGTATTCTGCGCGAAATCTCGATAATCGTCCATTCGGCCCGCCACGACCAGTGCAGGTACAACACAAAGCAGGCCGCGGGTCATTTCGTCGGTCAAATCGGATTCATCCACCTGCACCGCGCGCGCAAATTTAAGCATGTGCTCGGCCCCTTTTTCCCACTTGCCGGCAAGTACGCGACGGCTGGCCAGTTGAAAAAAAACATCTCTGGCCTCCAACGAAGGTTTGATGACCGGAAGGTCGCAGTCTTCCACTAAGGCTTCGGCCTCATCATATCGTTCGCGGTTGATCAAAACCGCCGCCTGCGTAATATTTTCGCGCGCTTCCGCCTCTTTACGCAGCCGCGCTTCTCCGGCCCGCGCCACTTCGGCAATCATCCGCTGCTCGTTTTCCCGATAATGCGCGGCGCGCTCGCGAGCATACAAGTACAGCGAGGTACCCAAGCCGAACAGCAACGTCAACCCCACCGCAGCCATCGAAACGAAAAGTCCCTTATTGCGGCGCACCAGCTTTCTGAATTGATACGCCCGACTCGGCGGACGCGCTAATACCGGTTCGTTGTTGAGATATCGCTGAACATCCTCCGTCAGCGCATCCACCGTGTTATAACGCCGCTCCCGATCCTTTTCGATCGCCTTCATCACAATCCAGTCCAGCTCGCCGCAAAGCTCCGTTTCCAGCCGCCGCGCGTCGGTTTGACGACACCCCGCAATCTTCTCCTTCAATTCCGGCGGCTGATTACAAAACTTTACGGAAGGCCGTAGCGGTTCGGTCTCGCGCAGGATACGGCGCATTCCGAGCAGACCGCCCTCCAGCAGCTCATCGCGCGAAAACGGGGTTACGCCAACGAGCATTTCGTAGAGCAGAATCCCAAGGCTATAGATGTCGCTGCGCATATCTACGTCCATTTCAACCAGATCCGACTGCTCAGGACTCATATACACCGGCGTACCCACAAACGGCTCGCAAAACGCAACCACCGTTCGATCTTCCATCAACTGACCTCGCGTAGCCTTTGCCACCCCGAAATCGATCACCTTGGGGGCCGGTTTCCCATCCACCCGGGTAATCAAAACATTCGACGGCTTAATGTCGCGGTGAATAATTCCCTTTTGATGCGCGTGCAGAATGGCATTGGAAACCTGAATAAAGAGCTGTAGGCGGCGCTGAATATCCAGCTTCTGTTCGTCGCAATAGGTCGTAATGCGCACACCGTCGACCAGCTCCATCACAAAATAGGGTCGCCCCGAAGCGGTCTCTCCGGCATCAAAAACGCGGGCAATATTGGGATGCTCCATCATCGCCAGCACCTGCCGCTCCGTCTCAAAACGGGCAATTACGCTCTGCGTATCCATCCCGGCCTTGATCGCCTTGAGCGCCACCCTGCGGCGCACCGGTTCTTTTTGCTCGGCCAGATAAACGTTACCGATTCCCCCGCCGCCGATTTTTTTCAGCAGAAGATAGGGACCGATCGATTCGCCGAGCTGATCATCGTCCGGAATATCGGGAACGGATTCCATGATCAGCTCCGTGTTTTCGGAGAGCGTTTCCGTCAGCTCCTCAACCGTAATCTGATCGGTTTCGTCCTCATCAAAGAAGGCCTCGCAGGCGGGTTGCTGTTTCAGCAGGTCCAGCACGGCGGAGCGGAGCGCTTCATCGTCCGCGCAGGCTTCCTCAATGAACGCGGTGCGCTCGTCGTCTGAGCGGATTTCAAGCGCCGCACAAAAGAGATCCTCGGTCCGCTCTGTAAACTCCTTATTCACGGTTGCTGCATTCGCTTAAACATCCAGGTCTTGGCGCACAGCCAGTGGCGCGCCACCGTCCGCTCACCCATATTCAGCATCTGCGCAATCTCGCGATTGGTGAGCCCTGCAAAATATTTAAGCTCCACAATTTTTGCGCGCTGCGGATCGACCGCCTCCAATTCCTGGAGCACCGCGTCCACCATCAGAATTTTGTCATCCGGCTGAGGCGTTAAAAAATCCTGCACATCCAGATCGACGCGCACCGGATTTCCGCCGCGCTTTTGTCGCGCCTTTTTGCGGGCGTGTTCCACCAGAATACGGCGCATCGCCAGCGCAGCGGCAGAAAAAAAGGAAGCGCGGCTTTCCCATGTAGGATCTTTCGCTCCAACCGTACGGAGCCACGCTTCGTGCACCAGCTCCGTCGGTTGAAGGGTATGATTGGGCGACTCCAGCGACAAGCGCTTGCCGGCCATTTTGCGCAGCTCAGCATAGACCAGCGGAAGCAGTTTTTCGGATTTGATTGATTCTGTACCCACGTCAAATACTCCGCTGAACTGCGCTTATCACCCCGCTTAATCCGCCTTCATGAGGCGCACATCGTAAAGCCCGCCCGCCAAATATTCGGTTGCAACAAACTTAACCGTGATACGCCCGCTCGATGCGGCATTGATCAATTCAGTCGGAACCGGATAGCGTTTTGAAATAAACTCGCCGGCCTTTTCTCCGGTCAGCTTCTGCGTGGCAATTTGGGTTCCGTCAACAAAAATATCGAACGTGCGCCCGCTGTCGCTTCCGGAATAGGTCACTTCCAGCACCACCGCTTTTTCGCCCTTCGTGGCCAGCGAGTATTGAATCATTTGGCCATGCCGCCAACGGCGTCCGTTATAGATTCCCGTTTCCGTTTCCTCGCCTTTAAAGTCGTGCTCCACTTCCGGCTGCTGTTCGCCCGGAGCAATCTGGTCGATGGTTGCGGCCTCCCGCGCAACACGGGCGCGCTCTGCGGCAGCAAGCGCCTCACGGCGGGCCGCAATCTTCTCTGCGGAACTCAGCTCAAAATAGATCTGATAGCGCTGCTCATGCAGGCTGAAGAACGGCTCCAGCGGAAGCCCGTCCGGCGCGTCAGGATAGATCACATCGCTCAAAACAAAGTTCAGCGGTTCTGCGGAAGAAGCTAGCTTTACATGCTGCACCAAATCCTTTTCCGAAACGGTCAGCGTAGGCACCTGATCCATCGGGACCATCGGTCCGGCGGCCACATGGGCAAAGCGGGCATCATCTGCAAAAAGTCCGTCCATACGATCGGTTCCGCTTGGGCGCGCCAATACAATCGGGCCATACAGAATAGAAACCCAATCCGATTCATCCGGCAGACGTTCAACGCGGGTGTGCATGCTGAATGAAACCTCAACCACATCGCCGTTCCCCCACGTGCGGTCCAGCTCCACATACGAAGACGGGGTGGAATTCACCGCAACGCTCCTGCCGTTCACCTTCACCTTCAGTTCACCCGCCGGAACCCAATCGGGATGACGCACCCTCAGCACAAACGCTGACGACTTTTCCATCTTCAGCGTCAGCTTGGTCGAAGGATTATACGGAAATTCGGTTTCCTGGCGAAGCACGACGCCCTCGGACGCCTTCACTTCAGACGGAATGAAGAGGTTGACGAAAACCCCGTCGTCATCGTGCGCATAGATAAACTGGCCGTAGCGCCCCGGATTTTCCATCCCGGTGCCCACGCAGCACCAGAAACAATTTTCGGGCGTGGAGTAAACGCGGTAGTGTTCCGGACGAATCGATGTAAAGTAGACATAGCCCGGCGTTTCGACGTTAATCGATGCCAGAATATGGTTATACAACGCCCGCTCATAAAAGTCGACATACTCGGCCTTCGGCTCCGCAACAAACAGCTGTTCCGTCAACCGCAGCATATTGTAGGTGTTGCACGTTTCCGGTCCTTCCCGATGATTGACCATGCCGATAAAGTCGTTTGTTGCATTAAAATGCTCCGACACACTGTTTCCGCCGAAGGCAATACAGCGATGCTCCGTCACCGTTTCCCAGAAAAACTCAGCGCCGGAATGCTCGTGCGCATCTTCCGTCAACGCCGCAATCCGCTCCATCCCGATAATTTTCGGGATCTGCGTATTGGCGTGCAGCCCGGTGAGCTTATCCTCATGCTCCAGTAGCGGGTCCATCACACTGCGGTGATTAAAGCGCTTGGCGGCTTTCAGATATTTTTCATCGCCGGTAATGGCGTAAATATCGGCCATCACTTCATTCATGCCGCCGTATTCATTGCCCAGCATCTGCTGCATCTGCCCATCGGAGAGCCCCGAAGTCACATTCACGCACCAATCGCCCAGCTTTACGAGCAGGTCGCGCGCCTTCTCCTTATCGGCCACAAAATACGCATCGCGCAGTCCAGCGAATGTTTTGTGGACGTTATACCACGGCACCCATTTATTCCATACGGCGCCGACGTTTCCGTCAGCAATCTTATCCCAGAGCTCGCGACTGCCCGGCACCCCGCCAATATAGCCGTCGCCATAGGCCTTCTGACAGCGTTCCAGTTCGTTGAGCATATAGTCCAAACGACGGTTCATCTCGCCGTCCGCATCATCGCCTGCCGCAATCATGAGCGCCAAACCGGCGATATAGTGCCCGGCGGTATGGCCGTCGAGCCCACTGCTCTCCCAGTTGCCGTAATTTTTCGCTTTCGGCTCGAGTCCGGCTTCACGAAGAAACGGCGCCAGCAGACGATCAGGTTCCACGTCCAACAAATATTTGCGGTTTGCTTCCGCCGCATTTTGGAAATAACCGTCCAGTAATCGGACGGAAGAGATCGGGTAGAGATCCGCCGCCTGCCCCGGCGCTTCTTTGGCAACCTGCGCAGCGGATGCCGGCAACGCCGCGCACAATCCTGCCGCGGCTAAACAGAGCGTTTGAAGAGTATGTTTCGTATTCATAGTTGTACCTCCAGGGTTTTTTGTATCCGTTTTTCACTCGCATGAACAACTGAACCGACCGCAATAGAATTCCGGCCGGTTCAATATTGTAGCTTCTATAAATTACTTGCCGTTCCACGTGTAGCTCTTGCCCGGCTCCAGCGTGATTTCTTTAACCACCGAACCATAACGCAGCTTGGCGGTGCGACCGTTGATCGAGCGAATCACCGCTTTCGTCAGCTTGCCTTCTTTCCACGCCACATCCACTTCGAATCCGCCGCGAGCGCGTAGTCCCTTCACTTCACCTTCCGGCCAAACGGACGGCAGTGCGGGAAGGATTTCAATTTCCGGCACGGATGTCGGGGTGAGGGCCTCCTGAATCGTACCCAGACGGCTCTGCATCAGCATTTCAGCAATCGCCGCAGCGCCGCCGAAGTTGCCGTCAATCTGGAACGGCGGATGGGCATCAAACATATTCGGGTAGGTCAGATCGGGGCTGATCAAATATTGGAGAATCGTATACGCGTGATCGCCGTCAGCCAAATGGGTCCAGAGCGCCAGCCGCCAGCCGGTTGCCCAACCCGTTGCTTTATCGCCGCGCATTTCGAGCGATTTCTGAACGGCCTTGGCCAGCTCCGGCGTATCGATGCGGTTAATGTCGCGGCCCGGATAGAGCCCGTACAGGTGAGAAACATGACGATGACGCTGGTCGCGATTTTCCACATCCCAGTCTTCCAGCCATTCCTGCAGCTGGCCGACCTTACCGATCTGATTCGGAGCAAGCTCCTTACGGACCGCATCGAGCTCCTCGCAGAATGCTGCGTCCATGCCCAACAGTTTGGCACTCTTGATGGTATTGGCAAAAAGGTCGCGCAGAATCTGCATATCCATCGTCGGGCCGGCGCAAACCGCAGCACCTTGCGGATGATTCAGCTCTGGAGAAATGGAAGGATTGGTCACCAACCAGCCGTTTTCCGGATCCTTCTGCAGCGTGTCTAGAAAGAATTCGCAGGCGCCCTTCAGGATCGGATAAATTTCTCTCAGATACGCTTTGTCGCCGCTGAACTCATAGCGATCCCACAAATGCAGACAAAGCCAAGCACCGCCGGTCGGCCACATGCCCCAGTTTGCACCATCAATCGGGGCGCTCGCGCGCCAGATATCGGTGTTATGATGGGCCACCCATCCTCTGGCGTCATACATATCCTTCGCAGTACGGCTGCCGGTTACCGCCAAATCCTTCACCATCTGAATCAGCGGATCCACACATTCGGCCAGATTGCCGGACTCCGCCGGCCAATAGTTCATTTCGGTATTGATGTTGATCGTATATTTGCTCTGCCACGAGGGATTCAAACTGTCATTCCAAATCCCTTGAAGGTTGGCCGGCTGCGTACCGGAACGCGAGCAGCTGATCAGCAGATAGCGACCAAACTGATAATAGAGCGCCGCCAGTTGAGGATCATTGCCTGCCGCAAACTGTGCGATACGCTCATTGGTCGGAAGTTCAACGGCTTCGCTCGTGCCGAGATTCAGTTTCACACGGTGGAAAAGCGCCTGATAGTCCGCCAGATGGGCTTTATACAGCTGATCCGCAGACTTTCCAGAAGCAGCGGTCAGCGCTTTTTTTACCAACTGCTCTGGGTTTCCGGTCACATCGTTATAATTCACAAAGCTGGTTGCGGCCGCAATCAACAGCGTAACTTCATCCGCCTTGCTGACGACAATAGAAGCGGCTTCAGCCGAGGTCTGACCGCCCTTGGCCATCACCTGAACGCGGGCCTGATAATTGATTTCGCCTTTAATCCCGCTCGCATCACCGCCCTGGCCGTCCATGACCAGCGTATTGCTTTCCTCCGTTTTTACCGTTGCCTTCATCGGCGTATTCATTCCTGCGGTGAAAGAGAGCATGCCCGGCTTGCTGGCGCTCAGCCGAACCACGATCACATCATCCGGCGTACTGGCGAACACTTCGCGCTTATACTCCACGCCGCCTTTGGTGTAGGTGATGGTTGCTGTGGCGGTATCCAGATCGAGTACACGCTTATAATTTTCCGCCCCTGCGGCATCACCAAAGTTCAACGTCAGATTCCCTACCGTCTGATACGGCATCTGACTCTGCGGCTTAGCCAGTACTTTGGAATCGATCAGCGAAGCAGCCTCTCTGTACTTGCCTTCAAAAACCAGTTTACGGACTTCAGGAATCGCCTCTTTAGCCGTCGGATTCACTGGATCATATGGACTTCCGGCCCAGAGCGTATCTTCATTCAACTGCAGCCGCTCGCTTCCGACATCACCAAAAACCATCGCACTGATACGACCGTTACCGATCGGCAGTGCCTCGGTCCATTGCCTGGCCGGCTTGTTGTACTGAAGCTTCAAGGGGTTTGCTGTATCCACCTGTGCACCAGCTGTCATGGCACAGAAAGCAGCGATTACTGCAGGCATTACCCGACCGAGCAGCCTGCTCAACGAACTGCGACTTCGCGCTACACTCTTTTTCATTATTCCAGTCCTTTTATTTATTCTTTTCTCTATTCGAAACCTATCCGCCCTGCAAAGCGACAAACCCGCCGAGTTTCGGGCCAGAAAAATCTGAGAAATCTAAACCACCACCTCTTGCCACCGCCAACAGACCGACTTCATACAAAAACAGACTGACAAAATAGAACATCGGGTACGAGCCGTACAGCCCAAATCAAGCCGACTTCCCCCGCCGTCGATTACGAAAAACCTAAGCCCGAATTCCGAAACCCGAATTTCCTCTGATCAGTAAGATCAGAGGCCCTCCCCATCAGGCCTTTTTTCTGCAAAACGACCGCCCGTTGTTCATCGGCACATAGAAAATATCCTGCCACCAAATAATCATTCTGACTAACATCATGCACCCTGAGCTATATTTTCACCGCCCGCTGCGCTTGAGGACTCAGAGTTCACGGAGATTTTTTGACCGCAAAGAAATTAAGTCGCAAAGAATGCCTATCTCAAATTTTGTGTCCATTCGCGTAAATCAGCGGTTTCTACTCTCATACACCTTCGTTTCTTTGCGTCGTCGCGGTCAAAACCTCATGCACCCGAGCTTTGTGGATTCATTCGTAGAATCGACGTCCCCGTCGCTTGCTCTTTTTTCACCATGCGACGAGGACGTCGCATCTACGATCTCCTTAATCCGTGTCCATCTGCGTTTATCCGTGGTTCCTTTACCCATGCACCCTCAGCTATTTTTTCACCGACCGCTACGCTTGAAGACACCGAGATTTTTGACCGCGAAGAATCCATCTTCCTAAATATTCGTGTCCATCTGCGTTTATCCGTGGTTCCTCCAAATCTATTTCAACCGTACGCCGATCTGGTAGAAGCCCGCCGATTCAGCCTTGTGGACGGTGTCGGTATAGCTGTTCTGCGGATATTCGATCCCATCCTGTAAGACGTCGCAGGTGTTGGTCAGCGATCCGCGCCACAAGACAGAATAGACCCGATCCTCGGCGGAGAGCCACTCAACCACAAAGCCGTCGACCGAAACCTGATTCGTTGAAACCGATGCCGTGAACGCCGAATTCGGATCGGACGGATTTGTTCCCGAGATCCACTCGGACCTGTTGTCGATCCCATCGTTGTCAAAGTCGTCACCGGATCCTTGACCAGTGGTACCGCCAAAATGTTCTATCTCCCAGTCGTCGGGCAATCCATCGCTATCTTGGTCCACAATTCCGGCACCTTGATACTCGTACGCCCCCATGTCGACCACGCCGCCCGCAATACGCGGCAGACCATCCAGATCCAGTGAACCAACGACATACCCGTTGGACCCCACATCGATACACGGCGATCCCGCCGCCAACCGATAATCCCCGTTCGCCGCATCCACAAACCTCGGTGCGGTCATGATGTTGCCATTTGAACCCTGCGTCACGTCCGGCGAACAGGAATATCTTGCCGTTGTACTATATAGATCCTTTCCTGAAGTTGCCGTATTGTACCAAACAATACAGTTGTACGCCGTTCCATTAAGCATCCCGCCGCCGTATTGGGTTGCTGAATTCCCGCTGATGGTGCAATTGTTTGCCGTTCCATACCACATCCCGCCGCCGTAGGTTGCCGTATTCCCCCTGAGGATGCAGTGGTTCGCCGTGCCCAACAGAATCCCGCCGCCATAGGTTGCCCTATTTCCGCTGAGGATGCAGTGGTTCGCCGTGCCGCCAACCATCCCCCCGCCGTCGAAGTCGGCCGTATTCCCGCTGAGGATGCAATTGTTCGCCGTGCAATCATTCAGCCCACCGCCATACTCCGCGGTATTGCCAATAATCGTGCAGTTGTTCGCTGTACCTCCAACCATCCCGCCGCCATTCTTAGCCGAATTCCCGCTGAGGATACAATTGTTCGCAGTGCCGTAGTACATTCCGCCGCCGTATTGGGTTGCCGAATTGCCGCTGAGGGTGCAGTTGTTCGCCGTGCCGTAGTACATTCCGCCGCCATAGGAGGAAGCCGTATTCCCGCTGA
>CAYOBH010000099.1:0-9957 GCA_964402125.1 uncultured Verrucomicrobiota bacterium | reverse complement strand
CTTCGATGATCAGGGCAATCGCTTCGTCGATATTGTTTCGAGCTGGTGGGCCTGCGCACTGGGCCACGGCCATCCGAAGGTGGTAAAGGCGATTCAGGAGCAGGCGGCGGTGCTTCAGCACAGCATTACCGGCAGTATGACGCATCCGAACGTACTGGCGCTGGCGGAGCGTTTGGCGAATCTGATGCCGACGCAGGAGCGTCACAGTGTATTTGCCAGCGATGGATGCAGTGCGGTGGAAGCGGCACTGAAGATTGCGGTGCAATATTGGTATAACATCGGTCGCCCGGAAAAAACCTGGCTGATCGGGATGGATCAAGGCTACCACGGCGACTCGCTCGGCGCACTCTCGGTCGGATTCGTCGACGGCTTTCATGAACCCTACCGCAAAACGGTCAACCATCCCGCGAAACTTCCCTTCCCTGTGCCGACGACATCTGATCCTGATGGGTTTGAGCCGAGCCGCAAGGTCATCGAACAACACGCCGAAAAACTTGCAGCGGTGATTGTCGAACCGCTCTGCCTCGGCTCCGCCGGCATGAAAATATATTCCGCCGAATACCTGAAAAAACTGGCCGACTGCTGCGCCCTGAACGAGGTGCTGCTGATTATCGACGAAGTGGCTATGGGCTTTGGACGCACCGGAAAACGCTTTGCGTTCAATCACGCCGGCATCGACCCCGATATGGTCTGCGTCGGCAAAGCGCTGACGGCGGGCTATATGCCGCTGAGCGCCTGCATCGTCAAAGACCGCATCTACAACACCTTTTCCAACGAAGGTGAAAAGGACTGCACGTTCTACCATGGAAACACCTATGCCGGCCACCCGATCGGCTGCGCCGCTGCGCTGGCCGCACTCGATATTTATGAGGCTGAAGACACCGTTGCGCGGGCTGCCGAAATGGCTGAAAAAATGAAGCAGTGGATGCTCCCGATGGCGGCGATGGATTGCGTGAAGGAACTGCGTTTCCTCGGCATGATCGGCATCGTGGAACTCAAGGCGGAAATGAGACCGAAGGTGCCCCGAATCAAGCAGGCGCTCAAAGAACAAGGCTACCTTTTCCGCCCGCTCGGCACTACCTTTTACCTGATGCCCCCGCTGGTGATTTCCGACGAAGAACTCCACGCGGCAGTGCGTGCGCTCCGCAATAGTATCGGAATCATTTAGGGGCTTTCGGCGCGTCAGGAGTCGGACAAAAGCCGGGTCACGCATTCGATGAGAACTTCAACTTCATAGGGTTTCTCGACGTTTCCGCAGAATCCGTATTCCTCGTAGTTGGCCATAACCGGATCACTGGAATATCCGCTCGATACAATGGCTCGAATGTTCGGATCAATGCGCCGCAGTTCCCCGATTGCCTCCAGGCCGCCCATTCCGCCCGGTATCGTCAGATCCATAATCGTGAGAGAAAACGGATTTCCCTCATCTAGCGCATCCTGATAAGCACGAATGGCCGAGGCCCCATCGGGCGCTCCAACAGCATCTAAACCGATGCGGCGCATCAGCGACACAACCAGTCGGCGAATCCCCTCCTCATCATCCATCACCAGCACTCTTCCGTGGAGACTCTTTGATTTCGGTTTTTCCGGAGCCGCTTTCTGCTCTTCAATTTCCGAATCCGCAGCGGGCAGCCAGATGCGGAATATGGCTCCATGGCCGACCTCCGAATGCACCGAAATATGCCCTTTGTGACGGCGGATGATCGAGTGCACGGTCGCCAGTCCTAAACCATTTCCGCCCGCTTTGGTGGTATAATAGGGATCAAACAAGTGGTCGAGGACTTCCGGCGGGATCCCCGGACCTGTATCCGCCAGTACCAATTCAAGATAGCGGCCCGAGGGCAACCCATTAACCGCTTGATCCGCCAGTTCCTCATTGTGCGCTTTCACACGGATGATGCCCCCGTCCGGCATCGCCTGTTTTGCGTTGAGCACAAGATTGTGGATGACCTGATTAATCTGTCCGCCGTCCACATTTGCGGGCCAAAGCCCGGCATCAAACTCATAATCGCAGCGCACATTGGATCCGCGCAGCACAAACTCTGCTGCTTCCCGCACAATTTCGGGAATAACCTCGGACGCCTTTTGCGGCTCACCGCCCTTAGCAAATGTCAACAGCTGCTGCGTCAGATCCTTGGCTCGAATTGCCCCCTGTTCAGCATCCCGCAGGCATTCTCCGGCAACGTCCATCACCTGCTCATCAAGCATGGCCGAACTAATGTTGCCCAACACCACGGTAAGCAGGTTATTGAAGTCATGCGCAATACCCCCCGCCAACAGCCCCAGCGACTCCAGTTTCGCCACCTTATGCAGCTCATTCTCCAGCCTGGCCTGATGCTCCATCTGCTCACGGATCTGCCGCGTCTGTTCCTTCACCTTTTTGCGCAACAGATATACCCAGAGCAGGGCTGCCGCAGCGGCCAATGAAACAACACCGCCGGCAATCAATGTATTCTTTACCGTAAACAAGGAAGGCGACTTCAGAACGGCAATATCCGCCGCACTCCGGAAAAACAGTTTAAACGATTCCGGCCGCTCCAGCACTGCATCTTCGGCGCGGTAAACCCCTGTACAACGGAGAAGCGTGCCAGGCCGAAAATTGATGCTGGATTTCGGGCTGCTGTGCCCCAGAAAACGTACATTACCCGAACACAGATAGAGCAGCGCCCCCTGTTCGGTCTGTAGAACATCTTCCAGATACGCATCCATCTGAACCAATTGATTATTTAAACTCGGATCCACGGCATGGTCTTGGCTCCACGCTTTGATTTTCGGGGCTTCGGCTTGAGAAATTACGCGTATGAGCGCCTCTTGCAGCACGACACTACTCCCCCGACGCCCGGGAAACCCAACCACTTCCACCGCATCGCCGAGTTTGATCGCCGCCGGGTTGCGGACAAAAACCTCTAGGCCAGCGTTGCCCGATTGCAGGATCAACCGCTCATCTGTCGCATAAGTGACGACGCCTGAAGTCCGCACCTGCTGAAGGAGGGCCTGAAGTGGCCCAAACTGTTGAAGCTCGGTCATTGAAACCACCGTTGCCGAAAAAGGATCATCCAACGGCGGAGTTTCGAGGATCACGTCTTCTTGATCTCTGAGCAAAATCTCAATTCCAATCGGATGCCCCGCCGTTTCCGTCTGCGTTACGCAGATACCGCGCACCCGAACCACAGCGCCGACCAGTTTTTCGGCAATCGTCGCAAATTCCTCATCCGCCATACGAGCCGGGAACTGCCCCGTTGGAGTCGATAACTGCAGAACGGTCCAGTGCCCATCCCGCTCAACGCCTCGCAAAAACCCTTTTATCTCGACCAGCATCGCCTCTTCCATCCCATCCCGCGATTGCGCGAGCGAAACAACCCGAGGAGCAGGCATTTTATACATCCCGCTAAGTACAGCGTCTTCACACAAAACCACGGGAGCAAAGGCCCCTTTGCCGGTAGTTCCGGTCACGTGCATCGATAAACCCACAACCGGGAAATCGGCCAACTCGGTGCCATTGAGATAAACACAGACGCCTCGTGAAGCATCTTGCAGATAGAAAAAATCAGACTCGGGATCAGACCACGTCACCACGCCGCGCACCTTGACGGGGTAGCCCCTGGCGGCCTCATTCAGTCCAAGTTGCAAAACCTGCGCGGCCTGCCGCAACTTTAAATTCGGCGGTTCTTCTTGATCGGGGACATTCTCCGCTTCGCTCTCCATCCACAGTCCATCTTGCAATACAATCTCAAGGCCGGCAGACTCCATTCGCCCAACAGCGGTAATGCGACTCCCCGTTTCCGGCATCACCGTCTGTCCGGTGTATATCACAATCTGGTCGATTTCATTCCACAGAACAATGCGCACCCCCGCCTCAGTGTCCCGCACAACTCCTTCAACCCGAACCCAGTTTCCAATCGCTTGACTCTGTAATTCATCATCCTGAGAAATCGGCAGCGAAAAATGCTCCTCTGATTCCAACGGTCCGACTACACGTAACTTATTCTGATCCGAAACCAAAACCGTAATGTCGTTCACCGCATTATTTTGGCCCATATGGATGCTGAAAAACCCGTCAAACTCCACCAATTGTCCAACCAACTGATGTACGGCTTCCTCAGGATCCACCAAAACCGTCACGGTGACCGCATGGCGTCCCAACGCCACTTTCATTCGAACATGTTGAAGATCTTCCTCTCTCTGCGTTTCAACAAGTCCGACAAAGCGTGCCCGTTTCGAATTCAACCTGTCGGGCCGATCAAGAAATTCCTTCGCATCGAGTGCGACCAACGGCTCCGCCTCTCCGAGGACCGTAAACTGAAGATTATCCGCAGTAAACCTTCCGCCTAACGACGTACATTCCAGTAATGCCCGCTGGCCCTCGCGAAGTTCAAATCGCCGCCCTCTCGGATTGCAGAAAAAGGGCTCATTTTCATTCTCCAGCCACAACAATCCCCATTCCGGATCATAAAAGAGAACGTTCACCTCAAACCGCATACGAAATACCTGATCCGACTCTGGAAGAGTCCAAACAGATTGATAATTCGTCAGCAACGGCAAATCGTCTACATTCGCCGGCTCCTCCGCGCCAAAAGAGCCGTTTATTCCAAGAAAAACCAATGCCGCACATGCAACAACCCAAAATTGCCGACACCGCGCAGAAGTTCCGCTTTTCGCCCGCCCGTATCTCGTCATACCAAACATATACATCCTAAAAATTTAACCCCAAAGAGGAAGCAAAAAATATGCCATGGTTGAGTGCAAAAAGGCCCTCTTCGTGAAAAGAAGGCCTGCTTCTGTGGCTGACTTCGTTGACGATTCTGTCGGACAGAAAACACAATAAGTCGAACGGGAGGAATAGGTTCCGAAACATCGAACATTTCGATGCCGGCTGCAAAAATGGTGGAGCGAATGGGGATCGAACCCACGACCTTCGCATTGCGAACGCGACGCTCTCCCAATTGAGCTACCGCCCCCCTTTGCATTAACAGCTCGAATATATATTTGCATGTCGCCGGTTGTGCAAGGGTTTTGTCAATAATTGAGCAGACCCCCATTTTTCCCTTTCTGTACTTTAATCCAACGGTTGAACCTTCAGCAGAAGGTCCTGAAACCGAAGGGGAGCGCCGCCGATGATATGGATACCTTGACAACAATTATTCCCGTCATATACCGTCTTACTCAAATTAGTTTCAGAACGATTCTCCGGGGGGAGCCTCCCATCGTCTGAAAAACAACCGCAAGGACGGCGTTGTTCGGCGGCGCCATGAAGTCCTCGGCCCAGATAAAGGTCATAAAGATGAAAAAGAACCAGAGAATACACAAGCTGTCGGCCGCTGTCGCTTGTTCGGCGGCACTACTTACAATGGTTTGCTCCGCCGCAGCGGAGGATGCCAAAGAGGTTACGTTAAAGGATGCGTATGAGAAACATGGCATCATGATCGGCGTGGCGCTTAACCGCACCATCACGATGCAGGATCCGAATGTCGAAGCCGACAACACTGACCGTACCATGGAAGAAGTTCTTATGGATACGGCGCTGGCGAAGAAGGAATTCAACCAGATCGTGAACGAAAACGACCTGAAATGGTCGCTGGTTCAGCCCAATCCCGGTCCGGATGGCTTTAACTGGGCGCCGGCGGATGCGTTCGTCCAGTTTGGCTTGGACAACGACATGTACATTTGCGGACACACCCTCGTTTGGCACAGCCAGGTTCCGAACTGGATTTTTCAGGCGGATCCATATGCAGTGCCTGAGGCGGGTGCCCGCCGCGGTTTCGGTGCCCCTTCCGGCCCCCAAGCCACCCGCGAGCAACTGCTTGAGCGGATGCGTGAGCATATCCACGCCGTGGTCGGACGGTATAAGGGCAAAATCAAGGTTTGGGACGTGGTGAACGAAGCCCTTGCCGATGGCGGTGATGCTGTGCTGCGCCAATCTAATTGGACCCGTATTATCGGCGATGACTTTATCGAAAAGGCCTTTGAATATGCCCACGAAGCCGATCCGGATGCGATCCTGCGCTACAACGATTACAGTTTGGAAAACCCGGCCAAACGCGAAAAGCTCAAGAAGCTCGTGAAGTCGCTGCAGGAAAAAGGCATTCCGATTGGTGCCATCGGCACCCAGACCCATATCAACTCCGACATCTCGTTTGAAACCATGGACGAGACCTTTACCGATCTGGAGACCCTCGGGCTTCCGATCCACATCACCGAACTGGACGTCAACGTCGCGATGGGCGGTCGCCGGAGCACCAGTGCCAATGTCGAGGATACGGCCGCGCTGACTTCGGGGGGCTTGATTTCCGAATCGGACAAGCGTCTGGCGGAGGGCTACGAAAACCTGTTCCGGGCTATTCTGAAGCATAAAGACTCGGTAAAAATGGTCACCTTCTGGGGTATTAACGACGATGTTTCCTGGCGGAGAAACGGAAGTCCACTGCTGTTTGATGCGCAGGATCAGCGCAAGCAGCCGGCCTATGATACGGTGATTAAAGTGGCGGAAGAAGCGACTAAAGCAGCTTCTCCCGCTCCTGCTCCTGCGGCGGCAGTGAGCGGCACTGCGGATCCTAATTTCTACATTTTCCTCAGTATCGGGCAGTCCAATATGGAAGGATATCCGGGAATCCGCGAGGAAGACCAAGGACCCATTAATGACCGGTTCAAGCTGTTGGCCTCCATTGACTTTCCCGCGCAGGGCAGAAAACAGGGCCAATGGTATCCTGCGTTTCCGCCGCTGAGCCGCCCGTCAGCCGGGATAGGCCCGGGCGACTATTTTGGTCGCACCTTGGTTGAAAAGCTTCCTCATGACGTCAAAGTGGGGATTATTAACGTTTCTGTTGCCGGCTGTAAGATTGAGTTGTTTGAGAAGGACTCGTATCAGGAATATGCCAAAACGGCTCCGAACTGGATGGCCGGTCAGATCAATGGCTACGGCGGAAATCCGTATCAGCGCTTGGTTGATATGGCTAAGCTCGCGCAGAAAGATGGAGTAATTAAAGGGATTCTGCTCCATCAAGGCGAATCCAACACGGGCGATCGGGAGTGGCCGAACAAGGTAAAAGGCGTTTATGAAAACCTGCTGGCCGACCTAGGCCTGAATGCCGCAGACGTTCCGTTGATTGCGGGTGAAGTGGTGGCGGCGGATCAGGGAGGACAATGTGCGAGTATGAATGAAATTATTCAATCGCTTCCGGAAACCATCCCGACTGCCCATGTCGTTTCGGCGGAAGGGTGTACGGCCCAGCCCGATCATCTGCACTTTTCGCCGGAAGGCTATAGAGAGCTCGGAAAGCGTTATGCGGAAAAGATTCTTCCGTTGCTGAAGTAAACAGCGAGCATTCAGGCATATGGATATGCGAAGGCGGATCGTATTTTCGGTCCGCCTTTTTTTTAGCTAAAAAATGGTTGATTCTCCCGCGTTTATCGATATCTTCTTCCTCTCTTTCGGTTGGTGATTGTAGCTCAGTCGGTTAGAGCGCCTGGTTGTGGCCCAGGAGGTCGGGGGTTCGAGTCCCCTCGTTCACCCCATTTTTGGCGGGTAGAAACAGCTGTTTCTGCCCGCTTTTTCTTTTCCGACGGCAAGAGCTGGAAGCGCTCTGCAGTTTGGTCTACAGTGTGCGGCTATGAATTTTAAGGAAGAACTCAATGAGGAGCAGCTTGCCGCCGTAACCGCGCCGGACGGTCCCGCGCTGGTGGTCGCCGCCGCCGGAACTGGCAAGACGCGCACCTTGGTCTACCGCCTCGCATGGCTGGCACTCGAGCGCAATGTCCAACCGTGGGAGGTGTTGCTGCTGACCTTCACCAACAAGGCGGCGAAGGAAATGCTCTCGCGCGCAGAAACACTGGTGCAGCGGAGTTTTAACAGCAGCTATAGCGGAACCTTCCATTCGTTTGCAAACCGCTTGCTGCGCTCGCATGCCGACAAGGTGGGCTTTGGAAAGGACTTCACGATCCTCGATGCCGAGGATGCCAAGAAGCTTGTCCGCGCCTGTTCCGAAGAGCTCGGCGTCGAAAAGAAAAAGTTTCCGAAGCCGGAGGTGTTGTTGGGGCTGTTCGGCGTCGTGAGCGGTCGGATGGGCGACTTGTCGGCGGCTGTGGACGCGTGGTTCGATAACAGCGAGGTCGATCCGGACCAAGTGCTGAAGGTCCACTCCCGCTACCAGGAGAGGAAGCGCGGCCAGAACGCGATGGATTTCGACGACCTGCTGATTTATGCCCACCGGCTGCTGGCGGAGCACGAGCGCGTCCGCTCCTTCTACCAGGACGAGTTCAAGTATGTGCTCGTCGATGAATACCAGGACACCAACGCCATCCAGGCCGAGCTGGTCCACATGCTGGTCAGGACCCACGGCAACATCATGGTGGTGGGCGACGACTTCCAGAGCATCTATTCCTGGCGCGGCGCCGACTTCCGGAACTTCCTCGAGTTCGAAAAGACCTATCCGGGCACGAAAACCTACAAGCTCCAGATCAACTATCGCAGCACACCGGAAATCCTGGAGGTCGCCAACGAGGTGATCGCGGGCAATCCGGAGCAGTTCCAGAAGCAGCTCAGGGCGGTGCGCGAAAGCCGGTCGCTGCCGAGGCTGGTCAAGATGCGCGATGGTTCGGTGCAGGCGCGCTATGTCATCGAAAAGGCGAAGGAGCTACATCGGGGCGGCACGCCGTATTCGGAAATCTGCGTGCTCTACCGCTCCCACTTCCACGCGCTCGAACTCCAGATGGAACTCGCGCGCGCGCAGCTGCCGTATGTCGTGACCTCCGGCGTCCGCTTCTTCGAGCAGGCGCACATCAAGGATGTGCTGACCGTGCTGCAACTGCTGGTCAATCCGTCGAACGCCCTCGCCTTTGGCCGGCTGATGGAAATGATGCCGAAGGTCGGGCCCAAGACGGCCCAGAAGATTTTCAGTAAATTTGGCGGGCGCATCAACCTCCAGCGCCCCGAGACGCACGACGAGCTGGAAGCGGCGTTGCCCGCCGCCGCGCGCGACGAGTGGAAAAAGGTACGCCCCGTTTTCCTCGCCTACCGCGAGGAGGAGCTGCAGAACGATCCCGGCGAAATCATCTTCCGCTTCAAGAAGGCGTTCTACGACGAATACATGGTCGAAAATTTCGACAATCCCAAGTTCCGAAGCGAGGATCTCGATGGATTGATCGACTTCACCGTCAAGTTCGAGGGCACGGAATCGTTCCTCTCCGAGGTCGCGTTGCAGACCAACCTCGACGCCGAAAGCGGCAGTGCGCCGACCGATGCGGACAACGCCGATGTGCTGCGGCTGAGCACCGTCCATCAGGCCAAGGGGCTGGAATGGAAGGCGGTCTTCATCCTGTTCCTGAACGAGGAAATGTTCCCGAGCCGCAAATCGATTGAGGAGTCGGGCGATGCCGAGGAGCGCCGCCTCTTCTACGTCGCCGTCACCCGCGCCAAGGACGAGCTGTTCCTCTGCTGCCCCATGGTCCGCCGCCAGCGCGACGGCGGCATGATCTTCCTCGACCCCTCCCGCTTCCTAGCCGAGATCCCCGACGACCTCCTGGCCACCGAGTCCGGCGGGTTCTATTGAGAAAAGTCGTCAACAAAGTCGCAGCATAAATGAGTGGAGACAGCCGTATACCAAAGATCGAGCCGATTTATCCTAGCTGAATGAGAAGTTATGGCATGGATGTTGCGCCTAAGTAGAGATGCTTTTCAAATGCACTATGTTGACAAGTGCCAAGATAAATATAGTATGTTTGCCGTGTTGCTGGAGAAAAATGATGAAAACGCTTAGTGAACTTCCAAATGTTTCATTAGTAAATGATCCGGATCAGCGAGAGCGTCTGCTGCGTGCAATTCAGGAAGGGCAGAATGCTGCGAAAGAGGCTATGCGAGAGCGTGAACGGCGCAAGGAACAGGAACTCCATTTGTTTCCGTTCAGGTTCTAGTGTGTCGTCCTGTTAATTCATTGACATATTCATTTTCGCATAGATGGGCTT
>CAYOBH010000098.1:0-10088 GCA_964402125.1 uncultured Verrucomicrobiota bacterium | reverse complement strand
AGCGGTTTTTAGAAGGAAACAAAAACCAATTTCAGGAATCGTATTCCTGATTGTTAAAACCGAAGTGTGGTCTCCATCTCTGGGCAAGTTGAAGACACCTCCTCAGGTTTACATTCATCGCTTATATGACCGCATCTTGGCGGTACTGATTCAGTTTATTACGCAAGGTACGCACACTGATTCCCAATCGTTCAGCCATGGTGTTGCGACATCCACCCGTCTCTTCCATCACGCGAATAATCGTTTCGCGCTCCAACTCCTGAAGATTTGTGGTTTCGAACCGCGGGGCCCCCGTGCGTCGCCCCTGCTCCTTTCGTTCCGGAAGCTCGTCCGGTTTTTGCATACGCTCCTCGAGTGCATTAATTTTTGACTGTAGTTCAAAAATCTCTTTTAAGCGCAGCACGACAATGGAAACCTGCGCAGGAGTAAAGGGCTTGACTAAATAGTCCTGCACACCCTGCTTGACCAATTCTATGGCCAAGTCCAGTTCACCGAATGAGGTCAAGGCAACCCAGATTGGCTCCACACTCAGGGTAGACTGGCGAAGATGAGCCTCAAGCTTTTTCAACAGCTTGAGGTCAGCAAAAACGAGGTCAACCCGCGTTCCGCTCATAACACGGAAAGCATCGCTTTCTTCAGACACCTCAATCGCCGCAATTTCTTCGTTCCGTAGACTTTCCGCAACTGATCCTCGCATCAGGAAATCGGAACTGACGATCAGCGCTGTTTCAATTCTGTTCAAAATCTACCTCGCTTACTTCTTTGATTAAAATGCCTTATATGCTTTGAGGCTGCTCGGTGCAGCATTCGCCATGCGGGCGGCGGTCCGTATCCCGGATTGGGCAGAGGGTTCAACTGCGGCGAGTAGCGTTGAGCGAATTTCGCCCAGCAGCTCACCGACCCGATTTCGTTGAAGCGGAGATAGCATCCCTTCAAACGGGTCTGGTGCAACCTCATCAATTCCCTTCTTCAGTTCCATCGACAGCTCATCCATGCGCCGCGCCTCTTCAAGTGTCATCATGCGTCCCTGTTTACGCGCTTCATGCATGCTGCTCGCAATCTGCTGGCACAGGGTCTGAATCGACTCCATCTGATCTACGACTGCTTGCTCATTCATAACTGTATCTCCTTGCTTTATTTAATAAGGCTTCCCAGCTCCCCGAATCGGTCAATTATCTGAAGAAGATCGTCGAGTGAGGTATTCACCACATTTTCCATTTGGTGTAATTCGCTGCCTAGGACCGCGACCTCACGGTCCTGCACCCGGCTCGAACACACGCGCAAAACATAGCTTTCCAACGGCATCCAGTCCCTATACGGCGACTGATATGCCAGATCGATCAATTGCAGAACGGCCTGTTCACTTTCGTTCTCCATCAAGAATTCGTAGGTATTATCAAAGAAAGTCACTGTAGCGCGGCGGCGTTCTTCCTCGGGCAGTTCCGAGAGCATCTCCAGGCTTGAACGAATCACATTCTCATCAAGCAGTTGTTCATTTCCCTGGAGTTTCAGGTTGCCGAGCATGTGGCGCACCTGCTCGCTTTTCGACAACATCTGGACATGGGCCAGATCATAACGTCTCTGCGCTTCAACATGCTGTCCATCGCGCAAGGCCAGCTCGGCCCACCGAACCGCTGCCCCGGACTTGACAAGCGGAGACCGAGTACTTCGACACAAATCTCGACAAAGGCGATCAACGGCCACCCAGTCCTCTAACTCCATCAGACAACGCACTTTTCCAAGCACTGCTTGCTCATCCACATTTTCCGAGGTGGCCTCAATAAGATATTCGCCGGTAAATAGATTCAGCAGTCCGATTCGGTTGTAATAGCTGATCGCCAAGTCATATAAGCCTAAGTTTTCAATCGTCTGCGCCATTGAGAGTTCGACCTGAGGAGTACGGGAATCATCCGATGATGCCTGCACCGCAACTGCGCCGACATATAGCTGTTCTGAAACAGAGCGCCCCAACCAATACTTAGCTTCAAATAAAGCGAAGAGCGCGGCGGCACGATTCTCTGAATTTGGGGGAATCATAGAAAGAAAGCGATCGACCCAAAATTCCACCGCATCATATTCACCCCGGCCCATATCCACTTTAATAATTTGAGACAACGCATCGCCTATTTCCCTCGAAGCTTCAGCAGCGGCCAACTGGTTCATATATTCCAATGCACGCTCACGGTTCCCGATGCACTCTTCAAGCACGGCGGCCTGTACCAAAAGCTCAACCCGTTTCCCGAGCGCCAAATCAACTTCACTTAAGCGGTCAACGACCACGCGAAGGGCCTCGTTGAGCAAACCAAGAGCTTTAAGATGTCCAACCACATCGAGAACCTCTTTCTGATCCAGTTTGTTCATCCCCTTGGAATTGATTAAAGACTGCGCCATAGGAATAACCGACGCCAGATTACCACGCATTCCGGCAATCGCTGTCAGCAAACCGAAAGCCTCACCAAGATTTTCCCTCGGCTCCATATCCACAAACAACATCAAAAGGCCATAGGCCTCATCAATATGGCGCATGGAAGCATGTGCCGCAGCAAGACGAATACGCACTTCAGCCCGATGTTTTAAATCCATCTCCTCAAACAGGCGTTCCAGTTCAGATGAAACTTCTTTAAACAGCTTCTGACGACAGTCCGCCCGTTCTTCCGGGAGCATTGTTGACGCGTAAGCATCGAACCAACGGGTATCGGTCAGCACCTTTTCTTTCAGCCGCAGCTCCATATCCTGAAGCATTTCACCCCATTTGACTGATTCCAACTCAATCGACTTCGCGCGCTCTAAGGCCTCGTCCATTTTCTTCCAACCGTCATCTGAGTCCAGAAGATGGAGCAGTTTACGATTCCACAGCGTGGTCAACTCACTCGGTGTATCAACCAAAAGAAGCATCTCATCCAGTAATGCTTCATACGCATTCATATCGCCAACTTCCTGTAGAACATCCAGTAGATCCATACCGATCTCCGTCCGTTGGCGGGAATCTTCAGAAGCATTCACTGCGGCCCGAAGATAAAGAATCGCCGCTGTGGATTCAGATGTTCCGCCGCCGCGCCACTCCTCCATCATCAAAAGCCCCATTTGGTGCCCCGCTTCGGCTCGTTTGGTTGGTGTCGACGATAATTTAATTGCTTGGCGGGCATAATCAACAGCATCGCTGAGCCGCCGCTGGGAGCGTGCTAACTCGGCCTGAACAAGAAGATAATCAGCCGTCGGCTTATCTTTACTTCCGAGTCTTTTTTCAGGTTCTGCATGAGCCCGGGCACTAACGACAAAGCTGATGCCTCCCGCCAATAAAGCGGAAGTCAAAAACCCCATAGTTATGAACAGCTTACGCATATACACACATCCTTCGCACTCTAAAAACCAACCGCCATCAAAACAGCATTCCGCTCAGAAGGAGACGTTGGTCGCCGAGAAAGCGCTTCTAACTCTTCAATACCGTCCACGTATTCGATATTCGCCTGCAACGTATTCAGATATCGGCGCATCGCCGATTCCGCTCCCAGAACAACCGTTCCGCAGCGTGCTCGACAGAGACACTCCATCAACGACGGGTGTGTACGAGTCTCATCCAGTTCAGAAACATCGATCCCCAGCCATTCCTCCTTTACGCATCCAGGAGGAGGTGCCTGGTCAGGCTGGGCCTTCCAATAGGCATAACGGCCCACCCGCATACGGGGCTGCATTGTCCTGTTGCTCAATGCCTTCACAACCGTTTCAACCACCCGTTCCGGTTCCGGGGGTTTCGCCTCCACCGAAAAAATACCGTCAACTGCGGCGGCCTCGCGCTCAACTTTTTCCGCCTCAGCGCTAAGAATGATAACCGGGAAGCTGAAGCCTTCCTTTCGGAGCGTTCGAACCATATCCACACCGTTTCCATCAGGCAATGAGTTGTCAAAAACAGCAACATCCACATCCATTTTGCGGGCATAATTCAAAGCCTCGGCACAACTTCTTGACTGCACAACCAGAGCACCGGCCTGCTCCAATCTGGAGCAGAGTACCATCTGCACTAACGGCTCATCATCCAGCAGCAATACCTTGGTATTCTTCATCATTGAATCCGCCTAAAACTCATACGTCCCATCTCGAGGGAATCGTGGAATAATCAGAATTTCGCCAGGCTGGAGATTGTCGAGATGTTTAATCTGACCTTCGTTCACCTGCCTCAACCATACCGCTCGCGAAGCATCTCCATACACCATCGGATTTGCGGCAATACTCTGAAGGGTGTCCCCTTCTTTGATTTCATAATATTCAAACTCACCGAGCAGCAGCCGATTGATGGTTTCTCTGAGTCCGGCCACGGTTGCCGACCACTTTTCATCGGCCTCTTTATAACCCTTAAGATCCTCTCGGGCCTGTTCGCGATCATCCCGCGCCTTTTCAAGTTCATCCTGAAGGGTATCGCGCTGTTTCTTCAGCGCATCCAGTTCCTTCTCCAGTTCTTTAACCTTCTGTTCCAACGCGTCCGACTTGGCGGCTTTATCCAACAAAGCACTCAACTGACCAAATGCACCTTTAATCCCTAAGTCAGTTCCTTCCGACGGAAGCATCGACATCATTTCCCCTAACGTCTCCCGCAGGGTCAGATATTGCGATCGATAATGATCACTCTCGGCCGCCTTCTGCTCTAACTGCTGAAGATTCGAAATCGGCTGTACCGGGATCAAAACCTCCTCAGAACGAATATCGGGACCGAGCAGAACAAGAACGGCCAATGCACTCATCATGCTGATTTTTGATAGTTTGGTCTTCATGATTTTGAATGAAGCAGGACCGATGCCGCACAGAATTTATACAAAAAACGCCCCGTTTCCGGGGCGTCCAATCAGGTTCCACTTACACATTATCCCAAAAGTTTTATGACCTGACTCGGCAACTGATTGGCTTGTGCCAACATGGCCGTACCGACCTGCTGAAGGATCTGATACTTGGTCATTTCCGCCGTTTCCGCCGCTACATCCACATCGCGAATACGACTTTCAGCGGCACTGATGTTTTCCTCATAGCTGCGCAGCCCCTGAAGCGCCTGATCCAGTCGATTAATCTGAGCTCCGATATCCGCACGGATATCACTGACATGGTCAATACCTCTCTGAACATCTCCGACCGCTGCCTGAGCATTTGCCTGTGAACCAATCGAGACGGCACCTGACGCAGAACTATCGATCATTTGTGCCCAACTGGTGGTGGTGCCACTCATAACACCTGAGCTGTTGGTCGTCAGATCAATAGACTGAGAAGTGAATATTTGCCCTCCATCAGCACCCACCTGTTGAACAATCGGACCACCGCCCTGGAATAATGCGGTTCCACTGAATTTACCGGCAGCGTCACTTCCATCCGCCAGATCACCCGTTGTAATGCGCTTAATTTCCGCCTGCATCTGAGCAAATTCTTTCTGAAGAATCGAAATATCGGAGGTCGACTTGGTTCCATCGTTGGCCATTACAGCGAGCTCGCCCATACGACCGAGCATATCCTGAATTCGCTGCAGCCAGGAATCGGTTGTCTGTAGATAGTTGAGTTTGTTTTCAACATTATTTGCCGCTGCTTCGGTATTTTGGATCTGAGAACGCATACGTTCGCTCATGGCCAGACCGGACGCATCATCACCGGCGTTTCCGATACGAGTGCCCGAAGAGAGCTTGGACATTGAATTGCGCAGAGCTGTGACATTGTTGGTGTAGTTTTTCCACACATGATATGCTGCGATATTATTTGTTATTTGCATTTCTCTTTCCTATTAATACGCATTTTAATCATTTGGTCTTTATGATTTTGAATAAAGCAGGACCGATGCCGCACAGAATTTATGCAAAAAACGCCCCGTTTCCGGGGCGTCCAATCAGGTTCCACTTACACATTATCCCAAAAGTTTCATGACCTGACTCGGCAACTGATTGGCTTGAGCCAACATGGCCGTACCGACCTGCTGAAGGATCTGAAATTTGGTCATTTCCGCCGTTTCCTTCGCCACATCCACATCGCGAATACGGCTTTCAGCTGCACTGATGTTTTCCTGATAGCTGCGCAGCCCCTGAAGCGCCTGATCCAGTCGATTCATCTGAGCTCCGATATCCGCACGAATATCACTGACATGGTCAATACCTCTCTGAACATCTCCGACCGCATCCGCAGCTTTTGTCTGTGAACCAATCGAGACGGCACCTGTCGCAGAACTATCGATCAATTCTGCCCAACTGGTGGTGGTGCTGCCACTCATTAGACCTGTACTGTTGGTTGTCAGATCAATAGAGTTAGAGGTGAAGATTTGTCCACCGTCAGCACCCACCTGTTGAATAATCGGATCACCGCCTTGGAACAGCGCTGTGCCGCTGAATTTACCGGCAGCGTCACTTCCATCCGCCAGATCACCCATTGTAATACGCTTAATTTCCGCCTGCATCTGAGCAAATTCTTTCTGAAGAATCGAAATATCGGAGGTCGACTTGGTTCCATCGTTGGCCATTACAGCGAGCTCGCCCATACGACCGAGCATATCCTGAATTCGCTGCAGCCAGGAATCGGTTGTCTGCAGATAGTTTAGTTTGTTTTCAACATTATTTGCCGCTGCTTCGGTATTTCGGATCTGAGAACGCATGCGTTCACTCATGGCGAGACCGGAAGCATCATCCCCGGCGTTACCGATACGGCTGCCCGAAGAGAGCTTAGACATGGAACTGCGCAGAGCAGAGACATTGTTTGTGTAGTTTTTCCACACATTATATGATGCGATATTATTTGATATTTGCATTTGTATTCCTCCTGAATTATTCGAGGCGGTGAGGCCTCGTTTTTCCTTATTTTGACCTCAACATTCCGCACAAAGCGCCCAACGATTTTCTCGTTTCTCCTGCCGCCTCACGATTGGCAGCCAAGATGGCTTCGTACACCTCTTTCCTATTAATCCGCATTTCCATAGGTGCCGAAAACCCGAGGCTGACCTGCTCTCCACGAACGGCCAAAACCTTGACTTCGATATTATCACCCAGAATAACGCTTTCATCAGACTTTCTCGTTAAAACCAACATACTCGCCCTCCTTGGCTTGTTCTTTCAAGATCATGCCCCTACCCCACAATCAACCGACTGTTTCTTCTTAAATGTGGGATCATCAATCTTCATGAGCGCGTCCCAAACCTTGAAACGCACATCATAAGAACACCCTTCAGAGATAATCTGCCGACCGATGCCCTTCCGCTGATTGAGCACAACGGGCCCTTGAAGATTGGCCGTAATTTGGGTTACGTCGTCACGCACGGTGACAAACGAAAAGACGAATGCATCTTCACTGCGCTTCAGCTCCAGTGCTTTTAAATCTGCCTGACTTAACCGCAGATTGTAGTCAGGACAGATCAGAAAGGGATCAATACATACGAATGAAACCTCCGGGGAAATACCGATCGATTTCATGAAGAAGAAGGGCTGCATATCGGTATTACAGAAAAAGACAAACTTGTGGTGGTCTTCAAATGCCGGAACACCGTCTGGGAATGTAAATATGTTCCCTTCGTTCATTGGAATTTCAACCGTGCGCGTCATTGTTTCTAAAACCAGCGGCTCCGGCATTTCTTGCTTTGCTTTCATACTCATCCCTTTCCTGATTGATACCCCAACGAAAGCAGGCCCGATGCCACAGAAAATCATCCATTACTCCGGGGAATGTAGAAATTTACAACGCCTCCGCAACGAATACTGAAGATAAAGGAGTGCGGAGCGCATCTAGCAGGCATAAAAAAAAGCGGCGAAACATACGTTTCACCGCTCCAAACTCGCTGAAAAATCAATGCTGTTAATCGCTCTTGTTCTGGAAGAATATGGACTTAATGTAGTCGAGCTGCGAATTCATTTCCGTCAAAGCATCTTCCATACCCGTGAACTCATCCCACAGTTTTTGCTCATAGTCGCCCAAATCGCGTTCCAAATCGGCAATTTCTTCGCCGATGCTGTCATAATTTTCGGTCAGCGTCCGCATCCGAACCGCAATATCGCCAGTCATTGACTCACTAAGTTTGTTCATGTAGCTGTAAAAATCAGATGCAACTCCATTGGTATAAGCAATTTTCGTCTCATCAAAAGTACCCCTGAACAGCTGCGCCACATTTTCAAACTCATTACTCAGCAGATCATCCAATCGGTCTTCATCCACCACTTCCAACTGATTTTGCTGGCCAGTGGTCCAAACTCCAATATCAGACAAACTGTCCATAATACCGTCTTGTCCATTATAGGTATAAGCCGCATTCAGCGCGGTCAGTCCTTCACTCTTCACCGAAGAAATCTGGCCACGCAGAGCAAGACGCATGGAGTTGACCAGGCTATCACCATACAGCTCTCCCTTCTGAGCCAGATCCGAACTGGATCCCAACTCCACCTTTCCGACGTCCGTAACATACCCAGCCAACGTGTTGTAACTTTCAATAAAAGCCAGAATCGCCTCTTTGGCCGCCTCTCGGTCAGGATGAACATCAAGCGTAGTAACTCCGATACCCTTAAGGTTAATCGTCATTCCTTCGACCACATCGGAGAGCCCCGTATTTTCAGAACGAGTAACGTTAATTCCATTCACAGAAAACTGAGCATCCTGCCCCACTACGTTTTCATTTTTAATTGCTGCAGTGGCATCCAAAACACCCAGATTCTGCAAAACGGTTCCCGTGTTATCGGAAAGATTGATTGATCCCAATCCCGACTTCTCGCGCGTAAGCACCAAGTGATCATTCACAATACTAGCCCGAACACGGACATCCTCAGCCATTGAGGCAGCCGCATTGTTGATTTTCGTCCGCAACGTTACCAGCGTTTCTCCGTCTTCAATCGTAATCTGCTGGCCCTCGATGGTGAATATGTCCCCAACAGCGGCCTTCCCTGCAGTCACAAGGTCAGTAGAGGTATCCACCCAATCAGAAGAAATACTCTGTGCAGTAGCCAGCTTTGAAACGATAACCGTATACCTCTGTTCTGCAGAGCCGGGAGCGGCGCTCGCCGTGGCGGCACTCGAATTAGAAGAATCAACCGACATTTTATCCCACAAATCATATCCGCGCAGATCGTCCAATGAATCTGTCAATGCTGAAGAATACGTGCTGATGTCATTCCAGGCCCCGAGATCATAATCAATCTCTGACTGTTTCGAGGAGAGAGAATCAATCGGTACACGTTTAACCGCCATGAGCTGATCAATCATACTCTGGTAATCGTTCCCTGAACTTAAGCCTGAAACATGTAACGCCATATCTATTTCCTTATATTACTGCACAGCTTATAAAGCAGGTCCGATGCCGCAGCCCCCGATTAAGGCAAGCAGCGGAATCCAGAACAAATTCCGAATTCCGCTGCTATTCTGTCTCAGAGTGAATTTAGCCGATAAGCTTAAGAACACCCTGCGGAAGCTGATTGGCTTGGGCCAGCATGGCCGTTCCAACCTGCTGCAGAATCTGGAATTTTGACATCGTTGCGGTTTCCTTCGCTACATCCACATCGCGGATACGGCTTTCTGCGGCGGTGATATTTTCCTCGTAACTGCGGAGACCTTCGAGCGTCTGGTTCATGCGTTTCATTTCAGCACCAACGCTTGCACGCTGACTGCTGATATAGTCAACACCGGCATTCACCGCAGTCACTGCTGCAGAAGCTCCCGTCTGACTGGAAACGGAAATGACACCTGTGGCTCCGCTGCCATCCACCAGATCACGCCACCTTGCCGTTCCGGCTCCTGAAGCATCGAGGTCGGTATCCACAGCAGAGCCAAGATTAATTGCATCACCTGTGAATTCCTGATTACCGTCAGGACCCACCTGCTGCGTAACCGCCGTTCCACTGAAAAGGGCAATTCCGTTAAACTTGCCGGCATCATCAACAATCCGTCTGATTTCCGCCTGCATCGCCTCAAATTCCTTCTGAAGCACCGCCGTATCGGTCGTCGATTTGGTGCCGTCATTGGCCATGACCGCGATTTCGCCCATACGACCGAGCATGTCCTGGATCTTCTGCATCCACGAATCTGCGGTCTGCAGGTAGTTGAGTTTATTTTCGACGTTATTGGCTGCGGCGGCGGTATTGCGGGTTTGTGCACGC
>CAYOBH010000097.1:0-10114 GCA_964402125.1 uncultured Verrucomicrobiota bacterium | reverse complement strand
CCAGCTCGGCCCCTCTCTTTCCTTCCGTGCGCAGCCCCAGCTCGGCTCCCTCTCCCCCGGGAACGCCGAGCCCCAGCTCGGCCTCTCTCTTTTCTTCCGTGCCGAGCTGGGGCTCGGCGCTCCCGGGAGTTTTTTTCATACCAGCCGGATCCTTCCCGTTAAAAGCTCCTGCATCATGCCTTGCTTTACCTGCCGGGCCTTGGACAGCTTCGCCTCCAACGCCGCAATCTCCGCGTCCATGTCGGAGAGGACGGTGGCGATGGCGGTTTGTTCGTCTTCATCCACAGGTAGTTCCATTTCAAAAGTCTTCACATCTGTCGAGTTTACCGAATCAAAAGTTGAACCTTTTGATAATTTAGCCCACGTAGCTTCTTTAGCAATGAGCGCATGATAGAGATAGTGGTTTGAGAATCGAATCGCGCACACTCCACGACCAAGGCACACATCAAAGGTTGCCCGGGCTATTTCCCCAACTGGTGCACGAACCGACATCAAGATATCGCCCTTACAGCCGAGTTTGGTTATCTCTGTTGTATAAACCCGCTTGATGGTGTTCCGATCGGAAATGTCCGCGTTCCCTTGAATCAACGGCAATCCTTCTCTCTTGTAGTTATAGCTCTTTGAACTAGGTGACTGTCCCATTACAACTTCCGCTACCTCACCCAGCTTCTTCGTTTCCCACTCCCCATCAAACCCCGGCAGGCGTTTTTTACCGGTGAGCAGTTCCTGCATGGCGCCTTGCTTGATGGCGCGTTTCTTGGCGATGAGTTGCTCCAGCGCCTCGATCAGCCCGTCCGCATCGCTCAACGCCTCCGCAATCGCCTCCTGCTCCGCTTTCGTGGGAGGGAGGGGAATAGGAACACTTTCAAACTTATCCTTGGGAAGATGTGCAATACTTGTTTGTGTAACGAAGTTCAGAAAAAAACCCATCCCAGAATATCGATGTAGAACATTGAGCATGAACTCAACATTGTAGCCACGAACAGGGCGTAATCGGTGCAACGCTTTTTGATAATAACATTCTTCTGACACCTTCCAAATTGCCGCCCGACCAACTTCTCCTCCTTCACATACAAGAAGATCACCACGACGCAGAGAGAAACGTTGCATATCAGCAGACGTTAATTTGATTTCACCCAAATCAGTTAGGTCTATGCGTCCCCACTGTATCGCTCTATTACCCAAATAAGGTTTCAACACACCAACATTTTTTTCCGCATCAAGCATCTTTCCCAGTTTAATGGAAAATTCTGCGCCAACTGATGATACTTCCCAATCCTCCGGAATGACCCCAATCTCGGTTTGCTTGTAGCCGGGCCTTACCATGCAAACCCCATTTTTTGGAGGTGGGTATTGACCTTGGCTTCCAGCTCGGCGACGCGGTCGGTGAGTTGCGGCAGGGGCGCTTCGTAGCGTTCGGCCAGTTCCTTGACGCGGCGGGTGAATATTTGATCCCTCTTATTCATCTTCCGCGCTCCCGTTTTGCGGGTCGCAAACCTCCCAGTGACCGCCTTTTTTTGGGCCAACATATTTCAGTTTTCCAGACTTTACCAGCCTTGTACTGGCACGCTCAACCGTGCTGATCGATTTGCCGATACCGACAGCAACTTCTGATAAAGTCAATTTCGGGTTTTCCGAGAATGCAGCAAGGATTAGATCGGGCGTTTTTACCCGCGTTTCTACCGGCGTTTTTACCCGCGTTTCTACCGGCGTTTCTACCGGCGTTTTCACCGAACTTCCATCCGGTTCCGGCGGTGAGGCAATGATCTGCAAATACTCGGGCGAGAAGGAAAATTCCATCCACAGGTCGCTGGGGTCGTACGATATTTTCGGCTTCGGTGTTCCCGCGTTTTTGCAGGCGTCCACCATGCGCTGCATTCCCCGACCCCACGCCTCAATTTCTCCGGCCCGGAAAAAGGCGTTGGCCACCAGTGGATTGAATGGGCAGGAGGAATGCTGCGAAAAGAGTTTCCGGACGGTCCAGGTTTCCGGCAGAACGCCGGGGTTCCAGATGCAGAGGCGATCATCATAGACGCGAATCTGGATCGGGGCGGTGTTGGCGTAGTCGCGATGAATCAGTGCGTTGAGAATCGCTTCGCGCAGGGCTTCTCGAGGAACCGGAAAGGATTCTATGCGCTGAATGCCCTGATAGCTGATGGCGGCTTTCAGATATTTGGTGAGCAGCAGCTCCATCACCTTTTGCGTCTGGCTGAATAAATCGCCATGAATTTCGTCCTGATAGATCAGATCGACCTCGCCCCGAAAGTATCCGATCTTTACAAACGCCCCGGTAAAAAACCGGTCGGGTTCGGGATGGAAAAGCAGAAGCGCGGCTCGTTTCAAATAGGGGCCTTCAATCAAATTCAGCTTTTCAATCAGGGTTGCAGCAGATCCGCGCAACAGCCCCGGATCCATGCGCTGACTCTGCCGGGCCAGTTTTTTAAAGAGCGCCATTGCAGCGCTTGAGAGGTTACGTGCCGTAACCTGCGGGAATGGAGCGCTGTCCCAGGTGCGTCCATATTTGCGGAGAATAAAGCGATCCAGAGCCGCGCCTTTGAGCTCCTGTTTGGTGGTGCCGCTGCGAACGTGATATTCGCCTTTATAACTGATTGGACTTGGATAGGCGGCAACATGAATCTCCACCAAATCCTTTCCGCCCTCTTTCACCAGCCGAACATCGGCCATAACCCCCAGCACATCCCGGATCTTATTGGGCAGATCTTCCATCAGTTTCCGGGCATTGGAAACTCCGACCGCTTCGCCGCGATCATTCTTCCCGATCAGCAGCGTCCCCCCCTCGGCATTAGCGAAACCGCAAATCCATTTCAGGTATTCATCCCGCCAGCTCTCCTTAAACTCGATGGTCTGAGATTCTTTCATATCCTAAACCCCATTTTTTGAAGGTGGGAATTGACCTTGGCTTCCAGCTCGGCCACTTGGTCGGTGAGTTGCGGCAGGGGCGCTTCGTAGCGTTCGGCAAGCTCCTTGACACGTCGGGTGAGCGCCTGGCTGATGCGATCCATCTCGCCGTGGATCTCCTTGTCGAGCACAGCCAGCCATTTATCGTCCACCACCAGCGACTTTACATCGTCTTCCGTCAATTCGGGATATTGGGCAAGGGCCCGCGCATCCAGCTCCGCCTCGGCCTCCTTGACCCGCTTTTTTAGGTCGGCCTGTCTCCCGCTCAAATCGAGCCACCGCTGCAAAACCATCGCTTCATCCTCCCCGGGAGCGCCGAGCCCCAGCTCGGCCTCTTCCATGCCGAGCTGGTGCTCGGCGTTCCCAGCTATTCCTCCGTGCTCGGCCTCATCCTTTTCTTCCGTGCCGAGCTGGGGCTCGGCGCTCCCAGGCTCGGCGCTCCCGGCGTTAATCTCCTTCAACCGCCTGGACACCTCGGCCTTGTTCACCTTGTCCAGCTCGGCAAAGGCGCCATCGTCGCCGCCCTGTTCCTCCTCCAGCTCGGAAAGCTGCGCGCCGACGGATTCCAGCCCGGCGTTGAGCGCATCGAGTGCTGCCTGCTCGGCGGCAAAATAGCGGGCCACCACCAGCGCCTTCGGCACCAGGTCGCACGACCAGCCTTTGTCCTTTTGCCGGCCCTTCTTGTCGGTTTCGACGATGCGGGTTGTTTCGGCCTTCCAGCCGTCGGTGGCGACCAGGTAGGCGTCGTCCTGCATGGTTTCGGCCCAGTAGTCCATGAGGTGCTGGTAGACATCGTAGGGACTGACGAGCGGCTGGCCGGCATAGTGCACCAAGAGGTCCTCCGACAGCTCCGCGACCATTTCCTTGGGATGGAAACCGGGTTCGAGCCGTTTAAGCCTTTCCGCGCTCCGCTTGCGCCAGACATTGAAATGGTCGTTCATCCGCGCGATGAAGCCCGCGAATTCGGGATGGCCATAAATCGTGTTTTTGATTTCGTCCTTCGCGCCCTTCAATCCGTAATAGCCGGGCCGGATTGGCGTGAACAGTTCCTGCCGCAGCTTCGGGCAGACGTCCCAATAGGCATGCAGCGCATCGATGTCCGCTTTGGGAATGCCGCCCTGCAGGTGCCCGGCAATGTCCTGGAGATCCTCGGCCTGTTGGCTGTCGATGTAGCGCGGCAGGTTCAGGTTGAACTCGTTTTTCTCGATTTCCTCGAAACCGACCATGCGGGCATATTTTTCCACCTCCAGCTGCTTGTTGAAGGTATCCACGATGCGATGGATGTCCTGACTTCGCAGGCGGTTCTTGGGGCCGTCCTTCATGAAGCCCGCGCTGGCGTCGATCATGAAGATGCCCTTGCGGGCGTGGGCGTCGCGCTTGTCGATCACGATGATGCAGGCGGGAATGCCCGTGCCGTAGAACAGGTTGGCGGGCAGGCCGATGATGCCCTTGATGTAGCCCTTGCGCACGAGGTTGCGGCGGATCTCCGCCTCGGCGTTGCCCCGGAACAAGACGCCGTGCGGCAGGATGCAGGCCCCTTTGCCGGTGCTCTTGAGCGAGCGGACGATGTGGAGCAGATAGGCATAATCGCCCTGCTTGGCCGGCGGGACGCCAAAACCGTCGAACCGGCTAAAGGGATCGTTGAGCGGATCGAGGCCCGTGCTCCAGCGCTTGTCGCTGAACGGCGGATTGGCCACGGCATAGTCGAAGGTCTTGAGGGTTCCGCGCTCCTCGAACTGCGGATTGGAAAGCGTGTTTCCTTGCGCGATGCTGGCGGTTGGATAGTTGTGCAGGATCATGTTCATGCGGGCGAGCCCGCTGGTGGCGCCATCCTTTTCCTGCCCGTAGAGCGTAATCCTGGCTCCCGCCTCGTCGCCCACCTTGAGCAGAAGCGAGCCCGAGCCGCAGGTCGGGTCGTAGGCCGTGGTCTGGCTGGTGGCATCCTTCTCGATCCCGATAATCTGCGCCATGATGCGGCTGACTTCCGCCGGGGTGTAGAACTGCCCTTTGCTCTTGCCGCTCTCCGTGGCGAAGTGGCGCATCAAATATTCATAAGCGTCGCCGAGAATATCGTCGCCGTCGGCGCGGTTCTTAGAAAAATCGAGGGCCTTGCTTTCAAAGATGGAAATCAGGTTCGTCAGCCGATCCACCATCTCCTTGCCGCTTCCCAGCTTCCCGGCATCGTTGAAGTCCGGCATGTCGGAGAGTTTGTTGGCGTTGGCCAGCGGCGCGATAATCTTTTTATTGATCTGATCGCCGATGTCGGCCTTGCCCTTGAGCACCACCATATCCTTGAAGCTGGAACCCACCGGAACCATAATCGGGGCGTACGGTTGTCCCGCATACTTGTCGCTGATGTATTTGATGAACAAGAGAACCAGTACGTAATCCTTGTACTGGCTCGCATCCATACCGCCGCGCAACTCGTCGCAGCTCGCCCACAGTTTGGAATATAATTCCGACTTCTTGATCGCCATTCCGTCCACCTTCCTACAGCTATAAATCAAACGACGAGGGTAAAGTGATCTGCCATCTCAATCAAGTCTGCCCTGAAAAAAGACCGTCACGCCTGGATCTGAGGGGCGAGGTTGCGGTCGAGCAGAAAGGCGTCGATCTGGCTGATTCGTCCGAGGTTGAGCAGGTGGTGCGCCATCTCCTCCGCATCTTTCAGAGATGTGGAATTCACTAAGCGCTGAACCGCTGGTGCGTTCACGCTATCGATGCTGAATTTGCGCAGCCCAACACCAAGCAGAAACGGCATCATGCGCGGATTGGCGGAAAGGTCGCCGCAGATAGAGATGTCTTTTTTGTGCTTCTTGGCCGCAGCCACAATCCGGTTAATGGCGCGGAGAATGGCGGGATGGTGCGCGAGGTAGAGCGCAGAAACCTTTTCGTTGGTCCGATCGACTGCCAGCATATACTGAATCAGGTCGTTGGAGCCGATGGAAAGGAAGTCGGCCTCGCAGGCCAGCTCGTCGATCACTTCCACAGCGGAAGGAAGCTCGACCATTACCCCCAGTTTCGTGTTTCGATTAAACAACACGCCCGCCTCTTCAAGTTCCTCCATGCAGTCATAAACAATCTGTCGTGCAGTGACAAAGTCGTCGACCGAGGAGATGAGCGGAAACATGATGCGTGCATCGCTCTCGGCCCCGGCGCGCAGGAACGCGCGCAGCTGGTCGCAGAAAATATCGCGGTTCTGGAGCGAGAAACGGATGGCGCGCATGCCGAGAAACGGGTTGGCCTCGTTGACGTTGGAATAGTAGGAGAGCATCTTGTCGCCGCCGATATCGAGCGTGCGGAAGGTGACTTGGCGGCCTTCCATCTGATCGACGAGCTTTTTATAGATTAAATATTGCTCCTCCTCGCTGGGAAAATCGTTGCGGACAATGAACGGAAACTCTGAACGATAAAGGCCGACGCCTTCAGCCTTGAAACGGCGCGCGGGCTCCAAGTCGCTCAGCAGGTTAATGTTGGCATAAATCCAAACGCGTTCACCGCATTTTGTGCGCGTTTCCTCCTTCATGTCGGAGGCGTCGTTCAGCACCTTCCATGCTTCGTCGAGCTCGCGGTATTTTTCATAAATCTGATCGGTTGGATCGACATAAATGATGCCCTGTTTGCCGTCGATCAACAGCTCGGTACCGCCGTCGATGCGGTCCGCATCCTCGCAGGAGATGGCCACCATAGGAATGCCGAGCGAACGGCTGATAATCGCGTTATGCGAGGTGACGCCGCTGCTGATAATAAAGCCTTCCACGTTTTCGGCGGAGAGCTTGAGAATGTCTGAAGGGAGCAGCTCGTGTGCGATGATAATCTGTCCGCGATAGTCGCACACGCCCTTTTCCTCGTTGAGCAGATTGCGGATCAGGCGATTGCCTAGGTCCTTTATGTCCAACACCTTTTCGCGAATCGACGGCATTTTGCTCTGCGAAAAAACTTCAACATACTCGCCGACCACCTTGGCAATGGCCTTCACCGCCGGCATTCCGGTTTCAATGAGTCCGGCGATACGGCCCGTAAATTGACTGTCTTCCAGAATCAGCATGTGTGCACTGAAAATCAGGACCGCGACATCGGCCAGCTCCGACGTGGTCTGCCGCTGGAGCTCTTCCATTTGGCACATCGTCACGTCCAGTGCTTTTCGAAAATCCTCCACCGTATACGGCGGGGCATCCGGATTCGGCAGCGGGCAGGATTCGCCCTCGTTTGAGTCCAGCGTGCAGGCCGTGCCGCGCGCCGTACCGGCGCTCGCGGAACGCCCGCGCAGAATCGTACCGCGCGCCGCCTTTTTCGGCTTTACCTCCTCCACCGGAGCCGCGACCTGTGCTGCGCGTTCGCCCACTTCGCTCAGGACCTGAACGTTCTCGATCATCGTCGCCAGTTGCGCCGCGATCGCCCGAAGGGCCTTCACATCGTTGGGCGTAAAATAGTTGACCTCGCGCGCCTGCACCACCAGCGCACCGATACGCCGAAGTCCACGTAATATCGGAACCGCCAAAAACGCCTCAAACTCCTCTTCACGAATCCCCGGAAAAAACTTATAGCCCGCACTCTTTGACGCCGATCCTTCACAGATGGGGCGCAGTTCTTGCACCGCACGGCCCGTAATCCCCTCGCCCAGCTCCAATTTGACCTTGCCGACAGCGGCCTTATCGAGCCCCTGCGTAGCACGTAATGTAAGTTGGCGGCTCGCTTCGTCGTAGATATAGATCGAACAGACGTCGGCCACCATATGGCGCGCCACCGACGTCACCACATTCTGCAGCAACTCCTTTCGATCCTCCCCTTCACATGCCACCGACATCAATTCCGCGATATCGCATACCAGATCCACATTCGGCTTTTTCATCAGAACTCCTGAAAATTAAATCGGTTCAATGTATCCACCGCCCTCCCCCATGTCAAAAAGGGTCTGCAAAAAATGCATCTGGGAATTCGGCCAAACCTTAATCCAATCGTTTGGCCCTAGAGTAAGAGCCGCAGCCGACGATTTATGGCCGCGGCGCGGGTTGTCAGCTAACACCGTTGCTTACTGATCAGGGAAAATTCCCCAAATGGGTGACACGAAGCCGTTTTCGAGTTTGCGTTTTTGTGGATTGTTTCGGGTTTCGGAATTCGGGCTTAGGATTTTCGCAATCGGTCAGATTGCGGGCCTGCGATGGGTGCCCACATTTTTCTTTTCATCGACGATTGATCCATGCAACCTTCCTATCTTGTGGAAGTAACCGTTTAAGGAAATAAATAGGCAAATGGTGTTTCTGCCTAATCAACTGTTGGGAGCATGAAAGAAATATGAAACGAATCGTACTCGCAATACTATCGGGTGCCCTCCTTGCCGGATGCAGCCAGAAGACACAACCCGAATCATCGTCCGCATCGCCAGCAGTTCAGCAATCCTTCGCGGCTCTGAAAACCGCCCTACGTGATGGAGACGGTGCGGGTGCAGCATCTCGTGTCACGCCGCAAACGGTGGAGCTATACGAACGCTGCCGCAAACTTGCCCTCGATTCAACCGGAACAGACTTCGAATCGCTATCGCAACTCGAAGTCCTTCTCACGTTCCAGCTTCGCTGGTTACTTGCGAAGTCCGAACTTGAAACCATGGACGGAGCCAAGGTCTTCGCATGGGGAGTGGGAGAGGGATTGGTGAAGAAGGATACTCTTGCCGCCATCGAACTGGACGAAGTCCAGCCCGAAGGCGGCAAAGCCATGGCTACCTTACGAAATCAAGGTCAGCCTGTGACTGACCTCGTGTTCGATTTCGAGTTGCACGACAACATTTGGAAGCTTGATTTCAAGCGTATCCTGCAGTCCTCGGATCGCGCCTTCGCCGCGCTCCGTGAACGTGCAGGCAAGACAAAGATCGAGCTTGCCGTATACCTCATTGAACAAACCTACAAGAGCGAAGTTCCACCACAGATTCTGAACGGGCCATTGAAATGAGAGGGCTCCCAACAACCGCTTCCACAAGTATTTCTGAAACCGCGCGCGGTTTCAGAAAACTGTGAAGCGAAGCGTTCGAGCAAGGCAAGAGAATGAAACCAGACGAACTGCAAGTGCTGACGGACATGCCGAATATCGGGCTCAAGGTGGCAGGACTTCTTTCCCGCGCCGGCATCGACACACCGAAGAAGTTGGTGCACATGGGCGCGGTCGAGGCCGCCATCCGGATCAGAGCCATCCGTCCGGATGATCCGCCCTGTCGAAGCATGCTTGCCGGACTCGATGGTGCTATTCGTGGAGTGCGGTGGCATATCATCCCGAAGGCCGAGAGAGAGAAACTGTGGAAGGAATACGAGACTCGAACCAACCCCTAGTACGACACGCACGGGGGCCGCGTGCCCTTGAGAGGCTCCCTTCTGCAATAGGAGAAAAAGAGATGAAACGCAAATATTTAACCTCGCTACTAATGCTTATCCTGCCTATCACATGGACTTTAACGTCCTTGGCCGATGCGGTGCCATTCTTCTACACCACCAACAGCGGTGCCATCACCAGCTATATTGGTTCCGGTGGAGATGTGGTGATTCCGGACACCATTGACGAGATGGCTTTCTACAGATGCACCAAACTGACAGAAGTGGTGATTCCCGATAGCGTCACCCGCATTGGCGAGGATGCGTTCGCCTATTGTTCCGGTCTGACAAGCATTGTCGTGGCTGCTGCAAACCCGAGCTACGCCAGCCTAGACGGGGTGTTGTTTAATAAGGAAATCACCACGCTGATTCTGTTTCCAGGAGGGTTGGGTTCCTATGTGGTTCCCGACAGCGTCACCAGCATTGGCGACCAAGCGTTTTGCTCTTGTCCCGACCTGACGGAGGTGGTGATTCCCGACAGCGTCACCACCATTCGCGATCGGGCGTTCTCCTATTGTTCCAACTTGCAGAAGGTTTATTTCCAAGGGAATGCACCCACCGCTCCAGACAATGTGTTTAAGGGCGGAACCGGAACGGTCTATTATTTGGAAGGGACTACTGGTTGGCGCAGGACCTATGGCGGCTGGCCTACCGCTCCCTACGAGCCTGCGACGTTGGAATGATAATTTGGGGGCGGCGAAAAAAGGTTAAAAGATGGGACGAACACCCTTTGCGTACTCTTTTCTCAGCGAACTGCCTGCGCCGAACGAGTGTTTGATTTGTTACTGCGACTCGACCGTACAACAATTTTGAGGGGGGCTGATCCGACATTCCAT
>CAYOBH010000096.1:0-10125 GCA_964402125.1 uncultured Verrucomicrobiota bacterium | reverse complement strand
GGATCCATGTTAATATTAATAGAGGTAATTTGAGTATGAGCTTCAATTACTATCTAAATACGACATCGCTGGATCGAAATGTTGAATACGACGGTAAGAATAATCTTGCTAAGGAGGCTGCACCTCCAGGCGAACGGAGTAATCCGGTCTACAGCGTCAATCAACCGTGATGTTGGAGCAAAAGGGTCGCTTTTTTTTTAAGGAATGGATTACGGGGCTGTCAGTATGATGCTCCAGCGCTTTGAGTCACGTTTGGAATCGGATGGTAATATTCGGCGTCATCTGGCCAAATCGGAAGAAATGTTGAATATTAAGACGTGACCCCGTGCTCTCCCGAAACAGAGCAAGATGAGGGCTAAAGTAAGTGAAAAAACGCTACTTCGATGCGGCGTAGAGGATAAAGATATGCGTCGGTCCTGAAGTGCCTTGGACTGCGCGGATTTCCAGCGACTGCACCCCGCAGGTCGCTATCATTCTGAAAGCCCCCTGATAATCCTCGTTCGCCTCCATCGTCCAACCCTGCTGAGCAAGCAGATCGGCGTACTGAGCTTTGAGCGAATCCAAATCAGAGACCGAGCTGATTTCTATCCCGACAAACGGGGAGTCAAAAATTCGACCATGTCGATCTAAGTGGTCGCCCTTCAATAGGAGATAGACGGGAAAATAAATCGGTATCGTCTCACCATCCTGAACAATTTCCGCCATTGCATCAGACGGTGCTTTTTCTTTCTCATCCGGAACTGTCTCACAGCCAGCGCTGAGAAGAAGCAGTCCCGACAAGAGAAGAAACAAGCTCAGGTTTTTCACTCGATCAATCCTTGCCTATATCGCAAATGTTGCACTGGCGACAATCCAGCCCCGGCGGTGTGTAGGCCTTGCCTTCTTTTTTGGCTTTACGAATGTTCAGCGCATTCATTCCTGCGAGGAACACTCCCAGCACAATGAAAGCGCCCGGCGCTGAAGTAAGCAACATGAAATCGACGTCCCATCCGGGAATCATTTTAATCTGGAAGAGCGATCCGCTCGCAATAAACTCACGCGTTCCGCCAAGAACGACCAGCGCCAGTGTAAAGCCGATCCCCATACCGATTCCGTCGGCAAATGATTTTAAAATGCCGTTTTTGGAAGCAAAAGCCTCGGCACGGCCGAGTACGATACAGTTCACCACGATGAGCGGAATGAAGAGGCCGAGCGCATCATAGAGCGCACGCGGAGCATACGCCTGCATCAACATATCAACAATGGTCACGAAGGTGGCAATCACGACAATGTAAACCGGAATACGGATCTTTTTCGGAACGATATTGCGCATCAACGAAATCACCATATTGCTGCACATCAGGACACACAGTGTGGCCACGCCCATTCCAAGGCCGTTGGTTGCGCTGGAGGTTACCCCCAGTGTCGGGCACATGCCGAGCAGGAGGACCAATACCGGATTTTCCCGCCACAGCCCTTTGGTAAATTCTTTCATCACGCTCATTATTCCGCCCCCTTCAAGTTCAAGATCTCCTCTGAATGGCCGTTGTATGCTTTGTAGACTTTTTCGACCGCTGCGCACACCGCGCGGCTTGTGATGGTGGCACCGGTTTTCGCATCAATGTCTCCGCCGTCCTTTGTCACCGTCCACACTGTCTCGGCAGTCGCCTTTTCATATTGATCTAAATATGTATTCGGCGGAAGTCCTACCTGCTCCGTGGGATGAAACAGATCGTTAATGGTCTTCTGAATTTTCCGGTCCGTAATCACCGTTCCAAGACCGGGCGTTTCGGTCTGTTTGGTGACGAGTACCTTGCGGATGGTTCCATCGGGATTAAGCCCCACCATCACCTCAACCGGTCCGGAAAAACCTTCCTGTTCAGCAACACCGGCAATTCCAACAGGAACATTGTTCTCATCCAGCGCGACACTGAACGTTGCGCCGTCGATGGCCTTCTCCAAGGAAACCAGCTTTTTGAACGGCGGCAACACCTGATTCATCGCTTCTTCTTTTTTCAGCGCCGCGTTTTTATCAATCTGCGGCTTGGTTTGGACATTCACCGCCGCCAACAGCCCCGACGCAACCGCAGCCACAACGCCGAGAAAAATGCCCAGTTTAGGAATATTGATCTTCTGCTCGCTCATTTATGCCACCTTGCCTTTCTCGGGCGCAATATAACCAAAGGGTTTCGGCATGCTCATTCGGTCAATCAACGGCGTGAGTGCGTTCATCAGGAGGATTGAGAAACTGACGCCTTCGGGATAGTTCCCCCAGAGACGAATCAAGCTGGTGATCAGGCCGCAGCCCAACCCAAAAATCAGTGCGCCTTTACGGGTCATCGGCGAAGTCACCATATCCGTTGCCATAAAGAAAGCTCCCAACAACAGACCGCCGGAAAGCACGTGAACGATTGGCGAGGCGTATTCATGCGGATTTGCTGCGTGAGCAATTCCGGTAAATACCGCTACAGTAGCGATAAATGCCGCCGGCACTTCCCATTTGATCAGCTTTAGTGCCAACAGAATACCGCCGCCGATCAGCAGGGCAATCGCAGAGGTTTCGCCCAAACATCCGCCGGTATTCCCCACCAGCATATCCGTTACTTGTGCAGCGCCGGGCGCCATACTCAGCGGCGTAGCTGTGGTTACAGCATCGACCATCATCTTTCCGCCCTGCGGTTCGTTCCAAGTGGTCATCAATGCGGGAAATCCGATCAGCAGACCGACCCGGGCGACCAGCGCCGGATTAAATGGATTGTAGCCCAGCCCGCCGAACAACTGCTTAGCGAGAATGATGGCCAGAAACGCGCCGATAATGCAGACCCACCACGGAATGCCGGCATTCAGGTTCATGCCAAGCAACAGGCCGGTAATGATGGCACTGCCGTCTTTCCACGTGGAGGAACGCTTCATCGCCTTATTCCACAGCTCTTCAAGCACCACACACGAAACCGTACAGAGCAGGAGTACGTTCAGCGCCGCGAGGCCGAAGAACCAGATGCCCGCCGCACAGGCAGGCAGCAATGCGGCGACCACACCGAACATAACTTTTTGAATAGTCTGCCCCGAACGAATATGCGGCGAGTTGCTGACCACCAGCTTGGCCGGGTCCGGCAGACGAATGGATTGAGATGCTTCTTGTTCTGACATAATTCTGCCTTTATCAGTTCTTTCTTCTCAGTTTGGATTGAATCTCGACCTTGCCCCATTTGAAGTGCTGGTTGAGCGGACGATGCGACGGACAGACATAGCTGCATGAACCGCACTCAATACACGCCATCACATTCAGCTCTTCGGCCCAGTCAAAGCGCTTGTTTTCCACCGCCTGGCTGATGGTGGCAGGCAGAATGTCCATCGGACAAGCATCCACGCAGCGGCCGCAACGAATGCACGGTTCGGAGGTGTAAAGCGATACTTCGTCCCGAGCAATCAAGAGAATACCCGACGTGTTTTTCATCACGGTAACCCCCAGCGAACTCTGCGCAATTCCCATCATAGGGCCGCCCAGCAGCAGCTTGGCGGGTTGTTCATTAATTCCGCCAGCCAGCTCCAGCGCTTTTGAAATCGGTGTGCCGATGCGGAGGCGCCAGTTGCCCGGATTTACGATCGGCTTACCGGTCACCGTGGTCACGCGCTCAATGGAAGGAATTCCCTTCACGACCGCTTCGAACACGGCGACCGCGGAGGCAATATTCTGTACCACGCACTTCACATCCATCGGCAGTTTGCCCACAGGCACTTCGCGGCCGGTGATCGCATAAATCAACTGTTTTTCAGCGCCTTGCGGATAGTTGACCGGCAGCGGCTGTACGCGGACATTATATTTTCCGGCCACCTTCTGCAGGTTAGCGATAGCGTCTGGCTTGTTTTCCTCAATTCCGATCACGGCGGAATCCAGCCCGAGAATGCGCGCAATAATGGCCGCACCCAGTACCACATCTTCAGGCTGCTCAACCATCAGACGATGGTCGGCGGTCAGATAGGGTTCACACTCCGCCCCGTTGAGAATCAGCGTATCAATCCCCTTCCCTTCCGGCGGCGACAGCTTAACGTGCGACGGGAAACCCGCACCGCCCATGCCCACGATCCCGGCATCCCAAACGCGCTGTTTCAAGTCGGACGGAGCCGTATTCTTCCAATCAGAAATCGGCTCAAACGGGGAACCCCACTCATCCTCGCCATCCGAGTTAATCGTAATGGCCGGAACGGCAATTCCTGTCGGTCCGGGACATTTATCGATAGCGCCGACTGTGCCGCTGGTCGGCGAATGCAGTGGAACGGAGACAAACCCGCCCGCTTTGGCCAATAGCTGACCTTTTTTAACAGCGTCGCCCTTCTTCACCAAGAGCTCCGGCGGAGCACCGATGTTTTGGTGCATAATCACCGTGTAGGCATCGAGCAGCGGCGCATCTTGAATCGCTTTAGAGGCGGAGAGTGCCTTGCTGTCGTTCGGGTGTACGCCCCCTTTGAATGTGCGCGGTTTCTCGCTCATTTGGAAACTCCTTGATATTCATTGGCCGCATGCTTGCTCGCAACGCGCAACGCGGAGGTCGGGCATGCCGACGCTTCAACCAAATCCGCCGGCGGCGGATTGTCGTAGTTGGTCTTAACCAGGAAACCGTCCACCAGCATATGATCTTCCTCGCCGGAAGCCTTCACGCATTTACGGCAGGCAATGCAGGCGGTCTTGCAGACCTGGCGCTTGGTCGCTCCTTTTTCCGGCGAGTTGCAGTAAACGTGAACCTCTGCCGATGCGGGAACCATGATGATCAGGTTTTTCGGGCAGGCGGACACGCAGTTTCCACACCCCACGCATATCTCGGGATGGACCACCGCCAAGCCGTCCCTTATCTCAATGGCCCCGAACGGACAGGCGTTGGCACAGCTTCCAAAACCGAGGCATCCAAAATCGCACCCTTTCGCCCCGCCCGCCACGACCACGGCGGAACGGCAATCGCGGATTCCGTTATAGAGCGTGCGTACGGTATTGGCGCAATCGCCGCTGCAACGCACTAGCGCCACCCGCTTCTCGCCCTGCTCCACCACAATGCCGAGATATTGGGCAATATTCTGCACATCCGCCGAGGAGCTGGCCGGGCACTGCCCAGGTGCGGCATCGCCGCCAACAACCGCCTTGGCGAAGGCCGCGCAACCGGCAAACCCGCAGCCGCCGCAGTTCGCGCCGGGCAGCAGTTCCGCAACCTTTTCTATCCGCTCGTCCACGGCCACCGCGAAAACCTTCGCCACATATCCGATCACCAGGCCGAGCAGCACGCCGATAATGCCCGTTGCCACAATTGATATTAAAATAATTTGCATCGTCTACCCCTTAAACCAGTCCGGAAAAGCCGAGGAACGCCATCGCCAGAATCCCGGCGGTAATCAGCGAAATGGCCGTGCCCTCAAATGCCTTCGGCACCTGCGCCAGATCCAGCCGTTCGCGCAGACTCGAAAACAGGATCAGGGCCAGCGCGAAACCAACGGCGGAGCAGAAGCCATAGATCGTGGCACCATACCACGTCGACTGGATCGAGCCGGGCGCAGATTTGGCGTTCAACAAAACGCAGCCCAGCACCGCACAGTTGGTGGTGATGAGCGGGAGATAGATCCCGAGGCTTTCGTACAGCTTGGCGCTGAGCTTTTGCAGGATGATTTCCACCAGTTGCACCAGCCCGGCGATAACCAAGATGAAGACCAGCATCTGAAGGAACTCCAACCCCATTTTTATCAACAGGAACTGGTTAATCAGCGAACATACCAGGGAGGCCAGCGTGATCACGAAAATAACAGCACCCGACATACCCAGCGCCGTATCCAGCTTCTTTGAAACCCCCAAAAACGGACAAATCCCAAGAAACTTCGACAGCACGAAGTTGTTTACGAGGACCGCCCCAATCGTAATGAAAAGGAATTCACTCACCATATTGCATCTCTCCTTAAGCTCTGTGAACAGGAAAAGGAAGCATCATACTGATGCCGCGCTCTTCCGCAATCCCGATCGAATTCAATCACTATATTTAGAGCCGGTTTAAATAACCCCTATAATCAATCTCAACTCAACGGCGGGCAACCACCTATTTTATTTCCAAGGGTTAGGTTTTCCAGCCATTTGGACCGCCAGCGCAATCGCATTTTCCATACTCTTCGACGAAGCCTCGTTTTTTCCGGCGATGCCGAAGGCCGTTCCGTGGTCGGGCGAGGTGCGGATAATGGGAAGCCCAAGCGTCACATTAATCCCCTCATCAAAACCGATCATCTTCAGCGGACCGAGTCCCTGATCGTGATACATCGCCACCACGGCATCATACTTCCCCCTCAGCGCTTCATAAAAAATGGTGTCCGCCGGAACGGCGTTACTGACGTTAAATCCGCGTTCACGCGCCGCACGAATCGCCGGAGTAATCAGCTCAATCTCTTCGCGACCGATCACGCCGCCGTCTCCCGCATGAGGGTTCAATCCGCAAACGCCGATCGTCCCGTTGCTCAGCCCAAACAGTTCCAGCGCCTGTCCGGCCAATTCAATGGCCTCGCTTATATTTTCCTGACTCAGCGCAGCGGAAACCTGAGAAATAGGAATATGCCGCGTTACCAGCATAACCCGCAAACCGCCGCCAAGGAGCATCATTCCAAAATTCTTCGTTCCGGTGAGCGCGGCCAACAGCTCCGTATGACCGGGCACATGAATCCCAGCGCGATGAAAACCCTCTTTACAGATCGGTGCCGTCACCATCGCGTCCAATTCGCCGGAAAGACATTTGGAAACTGCCAAGCGAATCGCCTGCTCCGCAAGAAGAGAGGCGTCCACACGCACTTCACCGGGAACCCATTTTGCCTTCGCTGCCACATCGACAAATTCAATCTCGGGCGACACCGGAATATTCAGCGCGGCCGCCTGCTCGCGCATAATCGTTTCCGAGCCAATAACAACAAACCGCACACCCGCGGAACCGCCAATGCAGTTGATTGCCTTGAGCGTAATCTCCGGTCCGATGCCGTTGATGTCGCCGATACTGATTCCAATGCGTTTCATCCGTCTCCTTCGCCGGAGCTTTCCTGCAGGGTTTTAAAAATCTGGCTGCCGACGGGCGGACAGCCGGGCACAAAGATGGTGTTCTCTCTCTGCCCGGTGCATTGACCGATGCACAACGTACCGGGCGGCAGTTCGCCGTGCCCCTTTCCAATCGCAATTCTCAGCCGCCCTCCCGGCGGAATATAGTCTGCGAGATTATCACCAAAGCGCTTCAGAAAGAGCAACAGTGTAGACTGGCAGGCACTGCACGAATTGCGATCGAGCACCTCGACCCCCGGAAATTCAAAGGTCAGGTTCTGCGGCGCGGGCTCAAAAGCGGAGGCATAATCCATCCAATTTCCCGGCGAAACCTGAATTCGCTCCAGATCAATCACGCCGCATCCGTTGGCTGCGCCGATTCGCAAATGCGGAACCTCATTCGCATCGCACCCCATCAAGCGGCATGCCACTGCGTCAGCCGCAAATCCGTCGGTCCCTGCCACCACAACACCCAACTGCTTCGGCGTTCCGGCTCCCGGCCCCAATCCTTCCATGCAGACGGAACCGTCGATGATGGCAAAATCGGGGCGCAGCACGGTAGCCATATCGCCGATGGCAATATCGAGCGATTTATCGGTCGTGCCCTCAATCTGCGGCAGCATGTGCAGACTCACCTTACTGCGTTGCCACAAGCAGCCTTTCATGTTTTTGACCGACAGCGTAACGCCAGTATGCATGTGAATCTTCATGACCGGAATTGAAACCACAAAATCAAACTCCGGCACGTCGGCGCAGAGCTTCAGCGACTGAATCGCCCGTCCGTTGGGAATAGGCCGCGACACGGGTTTGCGAGCATCCATATCAATCAGTGGACAATTTTTTGAACGCGCCATTTCAGCCATACCGCTCAGCTCGAAGGCCTCCAGCGTTTTAACGCCGGCAATCGGGCTTTCGCCGATGGCCACTTCGGCACCGGCCTTACGAAAGGCATCAATCGCAGCGGCAACCACCTGCGGATTGGTGTTCACGCCGGTGCCGAATTTAGCCATACGACCGACGTTGGGTTTGAGGAGCACACGTTTTCCTTTTACGGACGAAAGATCAAAATGTTCCAGTACTGCAATCGTATTGGCATAGGGATCAGCACCTTGAGCCACGTGGACTTCGGGCTGATCCGGATGTTGGTTTAGCTGATATTGAGTCATGAGCCTCTCTGTTCTCGTTGTCGATGAACAGACAAAGGTATCCGGCTTCGTCCGATCCCGCAACGCCTTTACCACTAAAAAAGGCCCCGATCAACAGGGCCTTTTGATCAACGCAACAACAATGGTCAAAAACTCCGCGTGAAAGCAAAAATCAACCCTTTGAAAGGGCTTCTACGCGCTCCTCCAGCACTCTGATTTTTTCTTTTAACTTCGGCAGCAGCAACGTATTCGTTACCATCTTTTTAAACTGCAAATGGGAAAGTGCCGGAGATCCTATCACAAAGTCACCCGGCGGCACATTTTTCATTACGCCGGACTGCGCACCAACCACGGCACCATCGCCCACTTCCAGATGTCCGGCCAGCCCCGCCTGCCCCGCGAGAATAACCCGCGATCCAACTGTGGTGCTCCCGGAGATACCGACTTGACCGCACATCACGGAGTGTTCGCCAATAATCACATTATGAGCAATCTGAACCAGATTATCTATCTTGGTCCCCTTTCCGATTCGCGTCTTCCCAAACCGAGCACGATCGATGGCCACATTGGCACCGATCTCCACGTCATCTTCAATCACCACGATGCCGATCTGCGGAATCTTTGTGCGCGATCCGTCCTTCTGCACCGCATATCCAAAACCATCGGAACCCACCACGCTTCCATTATGAATAATCACGCGGTCACCAATCTGCGTAAACTCGCGTGTGGAGACCAACGGATAGAGCAGACAGTTTTCACCGATCACTGTTTTATAACCAATCACGCAGTTGGCCTGAATAACGGTGTTGGCTCCAATAATCACGCCTGCTTCAATCGTACAGTTGGGGCCAATCGAAACGCCCTCTGCCAACTGGGCCGAATCGGCCACGCAGGCCGTCGGGTGAACCCCCGGAACCGGCACAGGCGGGGACTCGTAAAATAGTGCTGCCGCGCGGGCAAAACATTGATCCGAATTCTCAACACGAATCAGCGCACAAGGCGCATCACGATCCCAGTCGTTCGGAACAATCACCGCCGAGGCCTTCGTAGAAGCAACCAACGATGCATACTTCGGGTTGGCCAGAAAACTGATGTCGCCTTCTCCCGCTTCTTTAAGGCCGGCCACGCCGACAATCTCAATAGACCCGTCTCCATCCAGTGTCCCTGCCAAACGCTCCGCAATCTCCATCAGTTTCATGACACCATCCCCAAAAAGTTAAAATCCTCGTCCTTACTTGCTCGCTTGCCCTTTGTTCAACACCTGAATCACCTCTGCGGTAATATCAATTTTTGGGCTGACATACAGCACGGTACTGAATCCGTTGCGGCTTACAGAGGAACTATCAACCACCGCTCCATAATTATTTGCCCGTGCATAATCAATCACCGCCGCACTGATTTCGTCATAAATTGATTTTGTCATACGGGTAATCTGCTGCTGGATCTGATCCAGACGGAGTTGCTGAAATTCATTCATCTCTTTCTCCAGCGCAGTCCGCGCAACCGCCTTTTCTTCCAGCAGATCGAGTTTGCCCGTACGGATCTCTTCGGACATCGTCTGATCGCGGAGTTCAACCTGAAGAGTGTCGATTTCGGATTGAAGCTTCGCAAACTCCAACTTCAATTCATTTTGTTCAGACTCATAATCTTCTTGCTGTTGTCGAACCTGATCCTGCATGGATTGATATTTGTAATACTGCTTAAAGACCTCCTGCGCATCAACAAAGACCACTTGATTCTGCGCAGCAACATGCCCCACAAAAGTAAAAGCGAACAACAACACCCATTTAAAAACCTTATTCATACCCATCATCCTTTCTTCGAGAAATGAAGCGGAACAGTACCCAAAGCCGCCCCGTGAGACAAACAATTCATACGGTTTTCGACGATAAAAATTACGCCGGTAGATTGTAAATCAAACTGTCCTGTTTTTTCTTCGACCCTCATACCGCC
>CAYOBH010000095.1:0-10153 GCA_964402125.1 uncultured Verrucomicrobiota bacterium | reverse complement strand
GAACCGATATATTTTTCCTGTCCGTAGCGCTGAAGTTCAAGTCCGGTTTGTAGTGCAAGAATCATTCCGATAAAGAGTGCCACGACCGTAATTACCGGCAAACTCTTGATTCCGGTCACATACATCTGCGTCATGGTTTCACGGCGGCTGCGCGGACCAAATGCCAGACGGGAAAACCATGCCGCCTCCATCAGCATAATCACGGCATGGCCGATGTTACGCAGCAGTTGAATCATGCGTGCGCCCGTCCGATGGGTCGAGCTGCGCATATAGTCTATGACAAATTTACGAATACCTACTTCTCCGCATTTCCAAATCGAATAAACAACAGACGGAAACTACTTCCGCGTTCAGTCTTCTTATATTTTACCAGTCCTTTCAGCAAGGACCATTCAGAATTACCGACATCCTTCTCCTGCTCATAGAGCCCCCACAACAGTCGATGCTGCACGCCGCCATCATTCTCAATCCGACTATACAGCGTCCAGAGCGGAGCCCAATTGCGTTCAACGCCGTCGGTCTCGCGCATCGGCCACAAATCCAATAGACGAAAACGGGAAGATTCCTCCCGCCGATCCCAACTCATCAGCGGCCAAACCTTCCAATAATTCGAAGCCGTATCACCCACCTCCGCCTCGCCGACCGCCTGCGTCAGCACTTCCTTTTCGCTGTAAAAAAACGGCATGACATTGAAGCGCTCCTGCGTACGATCATCCGTTTCTGTTTTGCTGTCCCAGATCACCGGCCAAAGCCAGAACTGCCGCGTAGTTGAACCCGCCTGCTTTTTTCCATAAAGCGGCCAAAGATAGCGTTTATAGACTTTGCCATCGCTCAGTTGAACAAACGGCCACGGTGCATACATAATGCGCTGGTCGCCGCCTTCGGAAAACCGGAAAAACGGAGGAAGAACCCAACGATTATCGCCCTTCTCCGTCTGCACATGTCCATAAATCGGAAAGAGAATAAACCCACCGCCGGGATTGCCCGGATTCGTATATTCCACCGAACTGAAAAACGGCCACAGCACAAACTTTTTCTGATACGACCCTTCCAACGTGCTCTCGCCGTAGAAGGGCCAGATCCGAAAACGGTCCACGCCGTCGCCTTTGGTCCGCGAATAGATCGGCCACAGCACCGACGTGGTCTTCACCTCGTTTACCTGCGACCGCGCCCACAGGGGAAACAACGCAAAGTCTATACGGTCACGCCCCAGAAAATCGCGCAAGTGTCCGCCCAGCGGAAACAGTCCAAAATAGTTTTCTCCGTCCGCAGCGCGGCCTTGAAAATAGATCGGCAGCACCCACGTCCGCTCACGGCCCTCGCCGGACGAAAAATCGTTATGCCATCCCAGCGCGAAGAAGCGCGCATACGTCTCGTCCTTAAATCCTTTGCGCACATAAAGCGGCCAAAGATAATCCTTCTCCCAGCGCTCGTCGGTCTCGACGCTCGAATAAAAGGGACGTACCGCACACATGCGAACTCCGTTGGCCTCCACCGCTTCATAAAAAGGCGTGAGCACCCCAGCCGACGCCTTCGCCGCCGTGCCCAGTAAAATCAGACTGACCCAAAACCGCCTCATTCATACCTCAATGCATCGACCGGCTCCATCCGCGTGGAAAGCATCGCCGGAACCAAACCCGAAAGCGTACAGAACACGAGCACCAGCCCGCAGACAATCCCCACATCCGAACCCGTCACATGCGACGGCAGCTGGCTGAGTTGATAATATTCCGGGGGGAGCAGTTCTAGGCCAAACTTACTCGACATCATATGCAGCAGATTATTACGATATTTCAGCACCAGCATCGCAATCCCCACACCCAACGCATCACCGATTATGCCTTGAATCAATCCCATCCAGAAAAAGACGCCCGTGATGCCGCCGTTGCCAAAGCCCAGCGACTTCAGCAGACCGATCTCCCGCGTCTTTTGAACCGTCAGCGTAATCAGTGTATTGGTAATACTGAAGGCCGCCACAATGGCGACAAACGCCAGCAGAAAAAACATCATATTTTTTTCCACATGCAGCACGGTGAACAACTGACCGTTTTTTTCCATCCAGGTCCACGGATAAAACGTTGGAGAAATCACGCCCTTCAACCGCTCCGCAACCTCCATCGTTTTTTCGGCAGCGGTATATTCATCCTCCAACATCACCTGCACCGAATGAACGCCCTGCTCCACGACAAAGAGAGATTGCGCCGTCTCCAGCGAGGTAAAGATCACCCGACTGTCAAAATCATACATATCGACCGAATAGATACCGGAAATGGTCAAATCCAGCGGAAGTCGAAACTCGTTGCCGCCCACCAGACTCTCCGCGGCGTACACCGTCAGCACATCACCCACACGCACATTCAGTTCGCGCGCCAACTTATCGCCGACCACAATCTCCTCTTCCCCCAGCGCATATTCACCGTCCAATATAGACTCTGGAACCGGACTCACCAAACGCTCATAAGCGGGATCCACCCCTCGCAGTTGCGCCGCCGGGACAGAATAATTTTTCGTCTGCAGCATAACCCCGCTCAATAGACAAGGTGCAACACCCTTCACCCCTTCCACCTTCGCTACTTGTTCCAAAATCGGATCTGGATAAGCGATCACCCGTCCATATCTCGGTTCAATACTGATATGCGTATTGAATTTCAGAATTTTATCGCGCCATACATCGTCGAATCCATTCATCACCGAGAGCACAACAATCAGCACCGCCACACCGATCGTCACCCCCAGCATCGAAATCAAAGTAACCACCGAAACGCACGACCGCTTCGGCTTCAGATATTTAAACGCCAAAAACAGCGAAAAAGGTAATCTCATCATCTCTCCAGATAAAATACAGATCGGCCTCTCAACCCGAAAAACCAACCGCTGACTCCATGGAAATACAGATTGGCTCACTATTCAAGGTTCTACGCAGAATTTTGTATTGAGGCGTCTCATCGATACACCGCATCTCCCGTATCCGGAGTTTGGCCATCCGCATATGTTGACGGGGTGCGGGATCAAAATCACGGGTCAATCATAAACGAGCTCCTCCTAATCGACTCCATCGAGACAAAGTAGGATAGGCTTCCCAGCCTGTCATCTGAATTCCGTTTATTTCGTTCCCCTGCGTCCAGGCATTCGTAGTTCCGTTTTCAGGCGGCTTTTTGCTCCAAGGGCACAGATCAGACAGACCAAACAAATTAGGCCCAAAACAAAAACGGGCGGATGTTCAAAATGGCCGCCAGCTCTGCCGCACAAGAAGAACTGGAACAGCGATTACTAGATTAACGTTCGGAGTGCCCCTGACCATCCTGAACAAGAAATCCGCCGCGTGACAACGCCCCGTTTCAACGCCGCCTCCTACCAATCATGAAGACGGAAAAAACGCCAACCAAGACAAGTGCACCCACCAGATACGGCAATAGGCGGTGCGTTGTTCCAGATTTCTCTTGCGGAGTCGGAACGGAATCCTCGACTAGTGGATCAGCCGCAACCATCTCGCTTCGATGTATCGAAGCAACAAAAACTTGCATGGGGATGTTGCTGGTAGCCGAGGGAGGACGCAAATCAATGACTTCCATGCTGACGTTGGTCGTGATCGATGATCCATCCAATACCGCTTCGATAGGCACTTCATCTCGGAAGGAAAATTTTCCCGAGTCGTAGACCAGTTCACCGGATTCCAGCATTTGTGTCAAAATGGGCACGTCCTTTTGACCAAAACCATATCCTACAACCGATCCCAACGCTTCGATTGCATTCTCCAAGGAACGCTTTTGCCTGCTCCGCCTTGACCAAAGCAACTCTTCTGCCATTTCCAACCCTTCAGAATAACTTTCAAGCACCTCATTCCTTGTTGCTGGGCGCAAGCTCCATTCGCTCGATTTCCGTCCTGCCAAAAGGAATCCGGGACTTCCGCTGCGAACCGTTAAATTCCCGGATGCCATGGTGCTTTTTTGAACCTTTCCCTTTCCATCAACCGCGCGACCGATTTCTGAAGAAGACATATCGGATGTTTTGAAAACGATCCGATCATCCTTCAAGGTAAAAGTGATTCGCGAACTACGACTCAAGGGATTGTTCAGGAAGACTAGCTGATATCCTTCAGCCGTGGCCTCCAACTCAACGAGCGTTCCCTTGGCGGTTCCGCCCTCGCTCCCAAACAGTGCAGGAGCGGAAAAAACATACTTTCCTTCGGGAAACTGCTGGGCAAAAGCCGATCCATTCATGACCAGCAGAACAAGTAAAAATGAATTTTGACTGGATAAACAAGATCGTCTGGATCGTTTTCTAAAATAGCTCTTCAGCCGCAGCCACCCCTTATGACCGAAACTTTTTACATATATATTCATTTGTTCTTTTTCTGACACCTTTTCTTCTGTATTTGTTTACTCTGGATCACTAAATGGAATGTATTTTGATTTAACAGAAGGAGAGGCTTCCATCGCTTTGTTCCATGCCTCCTCGTAAGGAGTCCCTTTAATTGACTGCTCCCACATGTACCAGCTCAATTCTGATTCATGATATGTTGTTGTATAGGCAAAATCGTCGTCATCCCCCATCTGTTTGTTGCATCCTGCGCTCCTCACCGTGATTGTATCGCCATTAATACTAATACCTAACGGAGAACCCCAAAAATCAACAGCAGCACCGTCGTCGTCATGAATTTTTTCGCCATAGTAAAGTCTGATTCCGAGAGAATTATCGCCCATGACAGATTTTAAATTATTGCCGCTTATTTTAGGATATTCACCAAATGCCCTCCGATAAAGAACTATTGAATGCGAAACCGAAGTAACAATGATATTGTTAGGTGTATTTTTTGGCTCTTCAATCCGTGCCATCTTGCCACATGAAGAGAGAAAGATGCAGGCTATGTATAGTGGTAATCCTTTTTTCATAATTGCAGTTCTCTGAAAAGGAAAAGGTGCCTGTTAAAAAATCTCTTCGCCGGAAATGGACAAAACCTCTCCCGTCCGATATTCCGCCAGCCGTTTTTCGGCTTCGGCAATCCACGCGTCCTGAATCGACGGTGTTGTGGGAGAAAGGCTTTCCAACAGCTTATCGATCAACCCGAGCCGCTCATCAGACGGAAGATCTAGTGCTTCCCCATATATTGTTTCAGCCAGAAGGGTCATAACGTTTCCTCCGCGAAGAATAGTAGCCGTTTCTCATCCACTTTCAATGGCAATACAGGGCGAGTTTTTGGCCCGACAGTTCTGGAATAGGAGTCTGAGGGAAGGATTTTACTATGAAATAAGGCAAAAAGTGTCAGTCCCGTAATCTCGTAATTTCATGCAAATGCTCCCCTTATTCTTCCCGTTCGCGCTCGTTCATTTCATCGATTCTTTGCGGTCACCTCGGCTGGCATTTTCAGCTCCCATAATCCACTCTCTTTTGCTTTCCCTCGCCCAAGCGACCGAGCCGCCGAGTGCTCTTTTGGAGACATGGAAACGCAATAAGAGCGAAGTGTCAAAACCTTATGGATATATTCTGCAGAAGCTAATCTTGCCATTCTCTTCTTCACGCAACGGCGGCTACGACTCTACATTGAAATTAACCGCAAGGAGCGCAGGGTTCTCAGAGACCTAATCACCTGCATTTTTGTGTTCCATGTGCTCTTTTGTGGCTGAAAATGATCATGCGATTCACAATGTTTTCACTGAAAATTGGGCCAAACCGTCAGATTAAGGAAAACCCGACCTTTTGTGTTTTCTATGGCTGAGATGAGTCGTGCTATAGTTCGCGGCTATGGATTCATTCGATATCATTATTATCGGCGGCGGCGCGGCGGGGATGTTTGCTGCCGCGGTGCTGGCAGAGGAGGCGTCGGAGCTGGACGTGCTGGTTTTAGAAAAGGCGGAAAAACCGCTGGGCAAGGTACGTATTTCCGGCGGCGGTCGCTGCAATCTAACGCACGCCTGCTCCGACCTGCGCGAATTCTTAAAAAACTATCCGCGCGGTCAGCGCGAACTCATGGGCCCGTTCCATCGCTTTGGCCCCAAAGAAACCGTGGAGTGGTTTGAAGCGCATGGCGTTCCGCTGGTTACACTGGAGGACGGCTGTCTCTTTCCGCAGTCAGACACGTCGGAGGATGTGATTCGCGCGCTGCTCAGCGCAAATCCAAAAATCAAAACGCACAGCGAGGTGCTCCGCGTTACGCCTTCGAACAACGGCTTTACGATTGAACTGAAAGACGGCACGCTCTTCCACGCCAACAAGGTGCTGGTGGCCACGGGCGGAGGCGAATTCATTGAAGGGCTGGGCCAACCAATTGAACCGTGTGTGCCGTCGCTATTCACCTTCAATACACCGGATAAGACGCTAACGTCGCTCTCCGGTATTGTTGTAGAAAACGTCACGCTCAGCGCAGCGGGTTTGAAGGCGTCCGGAGCGCTGCTGATTACGCATCAGGGCATCAGCGGCCCTGCGGTGCTGCGACTCTCGTCGTTCGGCGCACGCAAATGGGCGGAAGCTAACTATCAGTTTGAAATACGCATCAACTGGATCGGCGATCAAAATGAGGAGCAGGTCTTTGAAAAACTGCTGGCGCATCGCGAAAAGTCACCGCACACCAAGGTTGGAACCTGGTCGCCAGTCGGTTTACAGCAACGCCTCTGGAAAATACTGAGCGCCCGGGTCGAGATCCGAGATAAGGAGTGGTGTGAATGCTCCCACAAAAATCTGCGCCGACTCGCCGCACAAACCTGCGACTATCTCCTTCCTGTCTCTGGAAGGAACCGCCACCACGAGGAATTTGTCACCTGCGGCGGCATTCGTCTGAAGGAGATTGATTTTAAAACTATGGAGAGCAAACGAACACCCGGACTTTACTTTGCCGGCGAGGTACTCGATATTGATGCGCTTACCGGCGGATTTAACCTCCAGGCGGCGTGGACCACCGGATGCCTCGCCGCCCGCGCAATGCAACAGAGTTAACCACGAAATACACCAAATACACGAAATCCTGATTTAGTTTCGTGATGATACTCCTTTCGTGTATTTGGTGTATTTCGTGGTTATCATATGAATAGGACGATGAGAACATGAGACTACGAGTTAACCAGATTTCGATGCGGCTGAATTACACCGATTCCGATGTAATCAAGGCGATCGCCGACGAACTGCACTGTAAGGCGAACGATATTTCCAACCTGGAAATTTTGCGTCGCTCGATTGATGCCCGGAAGAAAAATCAGTCGCCGCGCTATATTCTTTCGGTTGAGATCGATTATTCCGGTCGCCCGCTGAGCGAAACGCCGGGAAAAATTGAAAAGGCCCCTCGGCCGGAACCACCGTTCAGCTTCCCCCTCCTCTCCCCGGCCCCCTCTCCTCCGCCCGTCGTTGTCGGCGCGGGGCCTGCCGGCCTGATGGCGGCACTGACGCTGGCCGAGGCCGGACATAAACCTTTGCTGATTGAACGCGGCGCGGAGACATCGGACCGCGGGCAGCAGGTCGCTGCCTTCTGGAAGAACGGCATCCTCGACCCCGAGAGCAACGTCCTCTACGGCGAAGGCGGCGCGGGCCTTTTTTCGGACGGCAAGCTCACCGCGCGTTCCAAAGACCGCGCGCGGATACGCCGCTTTTTTGAAATCCTCGTGGCCTGCGGCGCGAAGCCCGACATTTTAATCGACGCGATGCCGCATATCGGCACCGACGATCTCTCGCACATTATTCCCTCCATTCGCAACCGCATTTGGGAGCTGGGCGGAGCATGCGCGTTTAACTCGCGGCTCGAAGGCCTGCACATTGAAAACGGCGTACTGCGCGGCGTTACGGTTTCCGGCAAAGAGATCCGCACCGACGCCTGTTTTTTGGCGACCGGCCACAGCGCACGCAGCGTCTATTCCATGCTCCACGAAAGCGGTGTACCGCTCGAAGCCAAGCCGTTTGCAGTAGGCGTACGCATTGAGATTCCGCAGCATCGCATCGACTCCGCGCAATATGGAAAATGGGCGCACCTGCCCCAGCTCGGCGCTGCCAGCTTCCGCCTGACGCGTAGAGAAGAAAACGGCGCACGCAACTGCTACAGCTTCTGCATGTGCCCCGGCGGCGAAGTCATCTCCTGCGCCTCCTCAGAAGGCCTGCTCACCTCCAACGGCATGAGCCTCTCCGCCCGCGCTGAGCCCTTCGGAAATGCCGCGTTTCTGGTTCCGGTTGATCTTACGGACTTCCCGACTCAGGACGTACTCGACGGGATCGCCTTCCAGGAAGCGATGGAAAGAAAAGCGTTTGAAGCTGGTGGAGCCGACTATGGATTGCCCGCCGCACGATTGATCGATTTTCTGGAACAGAGCAAAGGTGATCTTCCCGCAGAGCGCTCCTGCGCCCGCGCGGTTCCGGCGCTGCTGCAGGATATTATCCCCGAATTTGTCTCTGAAAGCTTACACTCCGCAATTCCCAAAATGCTGAAAGAACTCGATGGAACTCCGTTCGAAGAGGCCCTTCTCTATGCCTCCGAAACCCGTAGCTCTGCGCCGGTGCGTATTCTGCGCAACAGCGACGGTCAATCGATCGGCGTGCGCGGCCTCTACCCTTGCGGCGAGGGCGCAGGTTACGCGGGGGGTATCGTCAGCTCCGCCCTCGACGGCATGAAGCTTGCCGAAGGGTTTGCGCTGTCACGGAAATAAACTACTTCCAGTCTGCTTTGAATTCAGGGTGATAGGGACCATTCAGCATAGGATGTCCAGACCGCGAAATCAGTTGAGCGCTCGCCTCTTCTGCGGCGCTGTGAGCCTGATCCGTTGTGTCTGCAACCACCTGATTCAATCCAGCCGCAATCATGGCAGCAAAAATATTATTCGCTCCACCCGACGAGCTTTCGGAATAGACGGCATGTCCACTCCACAACTGGATGCCGGTTTTTACATCCACCAATCGAGCGGTCAGGCTGACCTGAGTGGTGCTGTCCACGACGAGATACTTTGTTCCGTAATCATTAATCGTGACGTAGAGCACCGCATCCGCACCGATAATGTGGTCCACCTTATCGAGGGGAATCTGATGCATTTCACCGGGCGTCGGCAATCCGTTCTCTTGGAGAAACTGATCCACTACGGCTACGGGGAAGACATAATATCCCCGCTCCGCCAGAGGCCGGGTCAGCGTCGAAAGCACCGAGTAAGTGGCTCTGATATCCGTGCTCTCATTGAGCGGAGGGATGACCAGAATTGATTGTGGGAAATGTTCGTAATACTGCGTGTAATCCCTCGGTGCCGCACAACCACACAGCAGAGCAATGCACGCCGACAAGCCGACAAGGCGTAATCCGTGCTTCATGGTGTTTCCTCCAGCTTTTCGATAAACCGATCCATAAGTACGGACGATTCGGGGAAGGTTTCTTTCTCAGCGATGAACGCGTCCCGCGCCGAATCGTATTTCCCGAGTTTATAGTAAAGGAACCCGAGATGAGCCCGAACGCCGGGCGGAACGGGCATTCCTTTTGACTGCGCTTTTCGCACATCGTTTTCCAGCTGCTCTACCTGACCCTCCAGCGAGGATGGATCAGCTTCGTTGTACATCTGATAGACCTGCTCATCATAGTGTCCCCAGTAATAGAGAGAAGAACTGGAGCAGCCGCCCATCAGGACAATAAGTCCGAGAAATATGAAACATCTCCGCATCTTAATCCCCAGCAACGCCCCATGCACCGGATTGAATACCCTCAACCAGATGATCCACCGCTTCACGCACGGCCAGATCCAGGACTTTTCCATTCAGTGTTGAGTCGTAACCCGCCGCGCTTCCCGTACCAAGAATTTCTCTGTTGCTCAACGTATATTCACCCGCTCCCTGCACAGAATAAACCACACCGGAGGTCAGCACATCGACTACGTTCAAAGTCACCTTCGTATAAGCCACCTGCTTCTTGCCCGAGCCCAGAATTCCAAAGAGCTGCACATCACCGACTTCCTTGCGTCCAAATTCGGTCACCTGCCCCGTAATCAGATAGTTCGCGCCCAAAAGGTTTTGTTCCTGCCCCTGCACTCCGGCTTCTGCGGCCATTTCCTCCATATTGTCGCGATCCAACCCCGTAAAGCGGCCGGTTTGCTGAAGATGATTGAGCAATATCGTTTTTGCCTGATTACCGAGCCGATCAATTCCATCCGAAAAGAGGCCCCGCATGTATTGGCTGTTATTATTGAACTTCCCCACCGCCAAC
>CAYOBH010000094.1:0-10173 GCA_964402125.1 uncultured Verrucomicrobiota bacterium | reverse complement strand
ATCGCATGCGGCTTTACAGCGACTATCTGGCTCTGCTGAACGATTTAGGGAAGCTTCAAAATGAGCGGGTTGAGATTGAGAAAACGCTGAAGATTGTTTTAGGCCCGGATGCCGAAATCGAAACGCTTGCTGAGCATGCGCTGATTCCGATACCAACGGAGATGGAACTCGATGCGTTGGTGAAAACAGCAACCAAGCAGCGGGTGGATTATCAATTATTAGAGGTTGAAATTGAACAGATGAAGCTCGCCGAAGAGGCGGCTCGGAGAGAAGGGGGTTTTCAACTCAAATATATCCAACCGTCTTATCGCGTTGATTCCGGCAATGGACGAGATGGATGGGAGATTTCAACGGCGCTGGTACTGCCCTGGGGAAGAAAAAATCCTGATATTGCGCTTTATCGGCAGTATCAGGCGGTTTCTCTTGCGAGTCAGAGTCTACAGCGTCAGATGATTGAAGATCGATTGCGTGTTTTATTCGATATAGTTGCGGAGTATCGTGCGCTGTCTGCCGAACAAACAGAACGTACGACTCCTGTTTTGGATCAGTTGAATGCGGATCTTGTTGAGGAGATGGAAAAAGTTACGCTTGATCAGGTTCGAAATTTGCTTTCCATCCGGAAACAGATTCTGGATGCTGCCCTCCAAGTCATCGATAAAGAGTGTCAGATAGAGGAGCTTTCCGTTGATTTTGCTGAAGCGCTCGGCGGTTGGTAGTTCTCTGTTGTGCCGTTTATTGATCGGATCTTTTGGGGTTTAGGGCCGGGATCGCTGGAGAAACAAACCGCCGATCGGCAGACATCATTTTTTATGTAAGGTGTCGTTATATGCGTTTTTTTGTTATGAAAGAGGAACTATTTCAGTTGAGTCAGAAGGTGGCGCTGGTGTTGCTGTGTGCGGCGATTTGTGTGTCGTGCTCAAAAATTGGAGGCTTTGCTGAGAAGCGGGCCGACCGCGCGGCGTACGGGAATATTTATGGGGCTCAGGAGACGGCATGGGGTGGAGTTTCTGAGTTTACCATCGATCAAACGGACGGTAGTCAGGCGCGCGCAGCACTTGAAGCGGCGTCGAACGAAGAAGAGCCCATTATGCTTTCGCTGGCGGAAACGCTGGCACTTGCGGTTTCGAACAGCCGTTCGTATCAGTTGAGTAAAGAAAACTTGTTTCTTGAGGCGTTGAACCTTACGGAAACCCAGAAGGCCTTCAATTGGGATACGAGTGCTTCCCGGTTTTCGCTTGAGACGTCGTATTCCGATGACGGCTCGACGACCGAAACGTTCGGCGATAACGGAGTGGATGGTCGCTTGGGTCTGAGCGTTTCGCGTACGCTGCTTTCGGGTGCGAGGGTAACGCTCGGCTTTACCGAAAACATTGTCGATTATTTCACGGATCCAGACACGTCGTCGGAAAACGGGGTATTGTCGTTTAATGTGGTTCAGCCGTTGCTCAACGGGTTTGGGCCGCTGGTGAGTCAGGAGCCGCTGCGGCAGGCGGAGCGGAATATGATTTATGCCGTCCGCGATTTTCGGCGCTACCAGCAGGATTTTATCATTGATATAACGTCACTTTATTATTCCACCCTGCGGAGCCGCGATCAGCTGATCAATGCGGAGAACAACTATAAAAGTGCAGTCGCCAACCGCGAACAGACGGAGTCGTTTGCTGACGCCAACCGCATTGCTCCCTTTCAGGCGGCGCAGGCCCAGCAGAGCGAACTCAATGCGGAAGACCGCCTCTTCTCAGCACGGGCAACCTATGAACGGGCGCTCGACGATTTTCGCTATCAGCTCGGTTTGCCGATTGATCTGAACGTTCAGCCGGATCCGGGTGAGTTGGATATCCTGACCGAACGCGGATTGGTCGGCATCGATATTACGCTGGAGGAGGCGGTTGATTTTGCCGTTTCGAATCGACTGGATTTGATCACCATGCGGCAGGAAGTGGAGGATCGAGAACGCGCGCTCGAGATTGCGGAGCGTGATTTTCTGCCGAATCTGGATGTGGAATATGGCGTGACCAAGGATGTTGAGGGCGGTGATCCGAATCAGAATCTGGATGTCGGGCTTTCTCTGCCGTTTGACTGGACAGAAAAACGCAATGCCTACCGCCGGGCACAGATTAATCTGGATCGCCAGCTGCGGTCGCTTGAACAGAGCGAGTGGGATGTGAAACGCGAAGTCCGCAATCTGTGGCGGACGCTGGAGCAAAACCGCCTTGTCTACAAAAACCGCCTATTGAGTGTGGAGCTGGCCATGCGCAGTGTGGAAAATACCACGCTGCTGTTAAAAAATGGCGATGCGCTGACGCGCGACTTGCTTGAGGCGCAGGATGACCTGCTGAATGCCCGCAATGATGCAACTGTTGCGCTGGTGGATTATACCATTAACCGCCTGCGTTTCTGGAATACGATTGAACGTTTTGAAATCGACCCAAAAGGAATGTGGTATGAAGGAATTGATGAACAAGATGCCGGAGCTGCTGAAGCTTCACAAGAATAAGGTGCTGCCCGCAGCTGCGGCCCTTCTGATTATTATTGTCGCTGTTGTTTTGTCGCGCTGTAAGGGCGATCAGATAGCCGACGGTTCTCCGACGGCCAAAGTGACTCGCGGGAATATGGTGGTCAGTGTTCTCCAGTCCGGCGAACTGGTGCCCAGAACGAGCACGGATATTATTAATCAGGTCAGCGGAAACGCGAAGATTGTCTACATCGTAGAGCATGGTGCGGAAGTCACAAAAGGCCAGTTGCTGGTGGAATTAGAGTCGACCGATTTGGAAGAGCGTTATCTACAGCAGCAGCAGGCGGTGACTACGGCGGAAGCCGAACTTCGGCTTGCAGAAGAAGAGCTTGAAATTACCAAACTCCAGCATGCTTCGGACAAGCAAAGTGCCGAGCTGAAAGTGGAATTGGCTGAAATGGCGCTGGTAAAATATGTTGAAGCGGAATACCCACAGCAGGAAAATGTGGCGAATTCTGATATTAAACTGGCGGAACAGGAATTGGAACAGGCCCGTAGCGAGCTGGAGGGTACGCAGGAGCTGTACGATAAAGGATACGCAAACCTTCAGGACCTCAGATCAGCTCAGTTCAATGTGGATCGCCGTGAAATTACGGTGGAAAATAAAAAGGCCGATCTGGAGATTCTCCAGAAGTATACCTCGATTGCATCTGGAAAAGAGCTGACGAATAATGTGAGCAGTGCCAAGTCGGAATTGGAGCGGCTGATAAAAAGTTACGAAGCGGAGATGTCCCGCAGTGATGCACGAATAAGTGCTCAGAGAACCAACCTCGGAATTGAAAAGAGTCAGCTGGAAACCCGGGAGCGGGAATTGAAGAATACCAAAATTTATGCTGATTTCGAGGGGCAGGTTTTTTATCCCAACACCAGCAACAACCGCCGACAGCCGCAGATTGAAACGGGGGCTTCGGTGGATTATCGGCAGAAGATCCTTTCGTACCCCGATCTAAGTGCGTGGAATCTGAAGGTCGGTGTTCCGGAAGCGTTGGTAGAGAAGATTTCCAAGGGTCAGGAAGCATTAGCAACGGTGGAGGCTTTATCCGGATTTCTTCTGAAAGGGCGTATCAGTCAAGTGAGTGCAGTGCCGGATAATCAGGACTTCCTGAGCACCGGGGTGAAGACGTACACCATCATAATAGAGGTGGATTCGGTGGTCTCGGATAAGCTTAAGCCTGGAATGTCAACGAAGGTTGAGATTGTTACCGATCGGTTGGAAAATGTATTGCAGGTCCCGATTCAGGCCGTTGTTTCGAAAGGGAATGAACATTATGTCTATGTCATTAATCGCAAGCGTAAGGAGCTTCGTCCGGTTGGGATCGGGAAATCAAACAACCAGTTTATTGAAGTGATCAGCGGACTGAAAGAGGGCGAAGAAATCCTGCTGTATGCGGAAGTTGAGGCGGAAAAGGATGCCCGTCTTGATAAAAGTCCGTTGGAAGAGGCAGGGAAAAGCGGCGCAGGTGATTCAGCAGAGCCGCAGTCGTCTGTGCCGACGACGACTCCAAGGGGCGGCGGTGCTCCCAATGGATATGGCGGTGGTGCTCCCGGTGGATATGGTGATGGCGGTGCTCCCGGTGAATATGGTGACGGTTTTTCCGGTGGATATGGCGGCGGTGCCCCAACGGGAGGTACTCCACGCGGTTTTGATGGGGCCGGCGGTCCTCCGAATGGAGGATTTGGCGGTGGAACTCCGGGCAGGATGCCCGGCGCTGGACAAGGAAGGGCCGGGAATGAGTGAGCCGATTGTCGAGCTCAGAAAGGTCGTCAAGGAATACGTCAACGGCCCGCTCCGTGTAACCGCGCTGCGCGGGGTTGATCTGTGTATTAACCGCGGCGAGTATGCGGTGATTATGGGGACTTCCGGATCGGGCAAGTCGACCATGCTCAACCTGCTCGGCTGTCTGGACCATATTTCCGGCGGGGATTATCTGCTGGGCGGCGAGAGTGTGGCCAACCTGACCGACGACCAGCTTTCAGAAATCCGCTCACGGCGCATCGGTTTCATTTTTCAGTCGTACAACCTCATCCAACAGCTCAACGTGCTGGAAAATATTGAAGTTCCGCTTTTTTACCAGGGCATTCATGAACATGAAGCCCGCGAGCGGGCAACTCGGCTGGCCATTAAGATGGGACTGGAATCGCGTCTAAAACATAAGCCGATGGAGCTTTCCGGCGGTCAGCAGCAGCGCGTGGCGATTGCGCGTTCGCTGGTCTGCGATCCGATTCTCATGCTGGCCGACGAACCGACCGGTAATTTGGATAGCCGAACCGGCGAGGAAATTCTTGAGCTGCTGGATGAACTGCACGCGGAAGGAAAGACCATTGTAATGGTAACGCATGATGATGATATTGCTCATCGCGCTCAGCGGGTGATCCGCGTCAGCGACGGACAGATTGTTTCGAATGAGTGGAACGGAGGGCCGCGCGGATGAAAAAGAAGCGATCAATGCCCTTAGAGCGGATGGTCCGGCTGGCGGTTAAAAACCTGAGTCAGTATAAGCTCCGTGCAGTTTTGACGATGCTCGGTATTATTTTTGGGGTTTGCTCTGTTGTGGCGATGCTGAGCGTGGGCGAGGGGGCGAACCAGGAGATTCAGGAAAAGATTCAGCGGATGGGCAGTCAGAATATTCTGATTGAAAGCGTACAGCCGCCTCAAAATGAAAATGAGACGGATTCGACGATGAACCGTATTGCGTCGTATGGATTGACCTACGAAGATGCGGTGGCGTGTCAAAGCTATGTGCCGAATCTGAAATCGATTACTCAACTGAAGGTCCTTCGCTTTAATGTGCAGTTTGGGGCGCGTAGCCTGCAGACGGATGTGATTGCAACAACACCCGGCTATTTTGATGTGCAGAAGCATCGTCGCTTGCGGGGGCGTTTTCTGAGCAGTTTGGACGCGAAGGAGGGACGAGCGGTGTGCGTGATAGGTTCGCGGCTGGCGCGTACGCTTTTTGCGGGAGCGGATCCTGTTGATCAGACAATCTTTATTGAAAACGATGCATATCTGGTTGTCGGCATTGTCGGTGACGTTGCTCAAACGGAAATTACGGTTGAGAATGAGCTGTGGCTGGAAGGTGAAAATCAGAATATTTATATTCCGCTGCAGACGTATCGTCAGAAAAATGGAGACCTTTTTATTGAACAGATTGAAGGGAATCAGCGGATAGAGCAGATTGAACTGCATCAGCTGATTCTGGGGATTGATAAGCAGGACCATGTTCCGGCGGCGGTGGATGCATTGAGAAAAATGCTTCGCCAGCGGCACAAAAAGGAAGATTACAGCATTGTGGTTCCGCTGGAGCTGATTCGTCAGGCACGCGAAACACGCAGGCTTTTCAACATCGTTTTGGGTTCTATTGCGGCGATTTCGCTGATTGTCGGCGGCATCGGGATTATGAATATTATGCTCGCGACCGTGAGTGAACGAACGCGCGAGATCGGTATACGCCGTGCGTTGGGGGCGCATCGCCGCGACATTGTACTGCAGTTTTTGATGGAAACACTTATTCTGTCGATTTCGGGGGGTGTGATCGGGCTCGTTTTCGGAGCGATTATTCCGATGATCATTTCCTCATTAACCAATGTGAAGACCGTGTTGACGTTCCCGGCCTTTGCGGTGGCCTTTTCGGTTTCGGTGGCCGTGTCGGTGGTGTTCGGTATTTATCCGGCGCGTCGGGCGGCGATGATGGATCCGATCGAAGCGCTTCGTCATGAATAAGGGTTGCGGCTGCGTGCGCTTTAGATAGTCTCCCCGCATGAAAACGTTGGGAGAAATAGGCGAGCATGAGGCGATTCGTCGGTTGGTCGGGGGGCTCGGTTCTCACCCTGATCTTTCCGTTGGCGCGGGCGACGATTGTGCAGTAGCACATATTCCCGGTTCGGATTTTGATCAGGTTTTCACCTCCGATCCCGTAATCGAGCACGTTCATTTTCTGCCCACGCATGCGCCTCAGCGCATCGGTAATAAAGCGGTCGGGCGGGTGTTGAGCGATATGGCGGCGATGGGCGCTCATCCCCAATGGATGGTCGTGAACGTGGTTGCTCCTCCCGAACTTGAAATGGCCTTTTTGGAAGGGATTTACGCAGGAATGTCTGCGCTGTGCGGGCGGTTTGGGGCAACGATTATCGGCGGCGATCTGGCGCAGGGGAGGTCGTTGGAGCTCCATGTGTTTGGAACGGGTATTCTTCCTTCGGGGACGGCCTTGCTGCGTTCCGGTGCCTGCGTGGACGATCTGATTTTTGTGTCCGGTCCGCTGGGGTGCAGCATTCAAGGGCATCATTTGGATTTTGTGCCGCGCGTGGAGGAGGGGATCTTTCTGCGTGAATGCGTCGGTGTAGGGGCGGTGATGGACGTCAGCGATGGGCTGGCGACGGACCTTCGGCATATTCTGGCGCAGAGCGGTGTGGGGGCGGAGCTGGAGGTGGAGCGTATTCCTAAAAACGGCACGTTGGAGCAGGCGCTTTACGATGGAGAAGATTATGAGCTGCTGTTTACGGTGCGGCCTGATTCTCCGGAGGCCCTGATTGAACACTGGGCGGAGCGTTTTGGAACTCCGCCAGTCCGTATTGGTCGGATAACGCCTCAACCGGATAAACTGAACCTATGTTTCCCCGATGGAGGTGTCTCGACGCTGTTCGATAAGGCGTTTGAGCACTTTTCGGGAGGGCGGGCGTAGAAAAGGAAGCCGTTTCGGCTTTCTGTAAACTTGTCATTACCTTGTATTCATGGATAATGCGCCCTCAATTTTTAACGCTGACGACTAAAAACCGGAGATAAGATGGCTGATAAAAAATCCTTTGAGTCCTCACTTCACGACATCGTATACAGTATCGACATGGGAGTCGGCCTGAAGGTAATTCGGTGCCTGCTCTATTTTCTTGTCCTTCTTTTGGTGGTTGGGATTTACACCGCAACGCAGTATCGGGGACTGAAAACCGATGAAGCGATGGACTTTGCCCAGCTGGGACGAAATATGTCCATTCAAGACGGAATCACCACCCAGTTTGTCCGCCCGCTTTCGATGTGGAAAATGAACGAGAAGGGGGGATCTCCTCAGATTCAGAATCATCCCGACCTGTTTCATCCGCCGGCTTATCCCGCGCTGCTCTCTGTCGGGTTTAACCTGTTGAAGTCCTCCGGCACGGATCTCTTTGATGTTGACCTCTCAAAAACAGGGCTGAAAGCGGAAAAGTGGGTGATTCTTCCGATCAATCACCTGTTTTCCATTCTGACCGGTTTTATGGTGCTGCTGATTGGAAAACGGATGTTTTCTCATGAGATCGGCTTTATCGGGATGACCATTTATTATTTGAGCGATCTGGTCTGGAAGGATTCCATTTCGGGATTAAATATTTCGATGGCGATCTTCTGCATCGTGGCTGCTTTTTATTTCATGATTGTGTCGATGCTGAACAAACGGGATGCAAAATCGAAGGTGCGTTGGCTGGTGCCTTTTTTCCTGTCGATCCTGTTTGCAGCAATTGCATTTTTAACACGATATATTTCGATTGTGGCGGTTCCGGGTCTTTGCCTGTTTGCTTGGCTGATGAGTGGCCGTTTCCACGGCGGTACACGGTATGTTATTCTCTTTACGCTGCTCTTCTCCCTGCTGATTACCCCGTGGCTGATCCGCAACGTCCGCGTTTGCGGGAATCCGTTGGGGATGGCGGCGTATACGGCATTGTCCGGCACAGCGGATTTTCCAGACAATACGATGGAACGCGATCTAAAGCCTGATTTTAACCTTGGCAGCAGTTTGGATTGGGTGAAGGAAAAATGGGTCCAGACCTATTCGGAAAATCATCCTGCGGCCGTTCCGGCGATTGGGGGCGGTATTCTGACGGCCATGTTTCTAGTAGCGTTCTTTTATCACTTTATGCGCCCGCAGGTGAACTATCTGCGATGGGGGATTGGTATTTCGCTGCTCCTGATGGTGGTGGTGGCCGGATTCTTTTCGGATTCTTCTGTGGCGATGCTTCACGCCTTCTGGCCGTTTATCATTTTGTACGGACTCTCGTTCTTCTACATTTTGATTGATCGCTTAGACTTGGGGGTGCCGTTGTATGAACAGGGTCTGAAGGTACTTATTGTTGTGCTGGCCATGATCCCTGCCATTCTGCGCATTATGCCGCCGAGGGCTGGGTCTTTGTATCCTCCATATTATCCTCCGTATATCGCGGATGTGGCCGGCTCTGTGCGTTCCGATGAGACGATCTGTACGGACATGCCGTGGGCGACGGCATGGTATGGGGATCGAATGTCGATGCTGTTGCCTCGGACGATTGAGCAATACTTTGATGTCGACTTTATGAATGTCGGCAAAGGGTATTCTCCCATTCGAGCATTTTATCTTACTCGAATTACTTCGGATAAACCGTTTTCGTCAATCTATGACAATAATGAGAAGGCGTGGTTTGGTCTTATTGAACGACAACGACCGGCACAGTTTCCCGACTGGGCGGCATACAAGTTACTCGCTGGAGAAATATTGTGGCTTGATCCTGCAAGAAAAGTAGTACTGGAGAGTCAGTCAGAGGGGGAATAGGGGCGCATTATGCGGATCATTTTTATGGGGTCAGCTGCGCTGGCAATTCCTTCCCTAAAAGCGATATGCGACTGCGGGATGGATGAGGTGGTCGGCGTGGTCTCTCAGCCGGACCGCCCGGCTGGTCGCAAACGACTCCTTACGCCTTGTCCGCTCAAAGCCTTTGCCGACTCGTGCGGGTTGGCCGTGATGACGCCGGAAAAGGTGGGCGACCCTGAATCAGTCGCTGCGCTGACGGCCCTGAAACCGGACCTTTTTGTCGTGGTGGCGTACGGACAGTATATTCCGTCCAAAATCATTCAGCTGGCCCCGAAGGAGGCCATCAATGTTCATCCCTCGCTGCTGCCGAAATACCGCGGCTCTGCGCCGATCCAGTGGGCGCTGCTGAACGGCGACCAGATGACGGGGGTAAGCATTATCTATCTGGCCCCGAAAATGGATGCAGGCGACATTCTCCGCCAGGAAACCTATCCCGTTCATCCCGACGATACGTCCGCTTCTCTGCACGACAAACTGGCGGAATTTGGTGCAGAGCTGCTGCTCAAAGCCATCGACGATATCCGCTTTGATCGGGTAACGCGGACGGCGCAGAACGAAGACGAAGTGGTTGAGGTGCGCAAGCTCACAAAAGAGGATGGGCAGATTGATTGGACACTTTCCGCAGAAATGCTTCGAAATCGAATTCGTGCGTTTAATCCTTGGCCGGGGAGCTTTTGCCAACTTCCGGACGGTAGCCCGCTCAAAGTGTGGGCGGCTGATCTGGAAAATGGAGCCGGAGCTCCTGGAGAACTACTCGACGATGCGTTGCTGGTGGCGACCGGCAAGGGCGCACTGCGCCTCACAGAAGTTCAGCCTGTTGGGAAAGGGCGTATGTCTGCTGCTGCGTTTCTCAACGGTCGACCGCTTGTTGCCGGGCAGATTTTGGGTTAGGCATACAAAAAATCCTCGGAAACCGCATCCTTACGTAGGATTTCCAAGGATTAAAGCGTAAGGCCGGGCAAAAAGCTCGGCCTTTAAATCAGTAAGCATCCAATGCTTATTTCTTCTTATGCCGGACCGCGCGACGACGCTTGCGCCGTTTGTGGTTCGACATCTTTTTTCTACGCCATT
>CAYOBH010000093.1:0-10269 GCA_964402125.1 uncultured Verrucomicrobiota bacterium | reverse complement strand
CACATTGATCAGCGTATGGCTTGCTGCATCGGCCACGAGATAACTGCCGTCCGCACCACTGCTCAGTACGATGGTCTTTCCCACCGGAATTTCGCGCTCGATACCGCGGGCACGCGGTTCATCCACGGTATAGTTGTCGAAATCCGCATATCCACCGGGTGTACCGGACGTGTTGTAGCAGAACAGAGCCGGACGCACGCCTTGGAAGGTGGTCAACTGGAAGGTCATCGTGAAGGGCTCGCCCATTGGAATGAATTCCACGCCGTCGGCGCTCCAGCTGAATATGGCCTTGTCGTTGTCAAAGTTGCAGTGAACCCGCAGCCAGAGGTGTTCCGGCGGAGCAACGGGGCTGATAACCGGCTCGTTGACCGGTGGCGGAGTTGCTGCCTGCCCGCGTCGTCCACTGCGGTTGCCGCCGCGCGGACTGTTGAACATCTGAAGCGAAGGCCCCTCTCCCGTCTGTACGACCCCGATCCATGCATAAGGCGTACTCAGCAGGGCCAACCCAGCGGTGTCGCCGGCAATCATGCCCGCAGTATCAAGCTCGACGGTCATGATCGACTCGGGCGCCGGAGGACGCTGGCAAAGGCTGTTGCGGGCCGTATAGAAATCCGAAGCGGCCAATGAATGGAGACGCAGCACACCCGGTTTTTCGGAGAGCGACCACTTGGTGTCGTCCGGAACATGGTTCCATTGCCATTCTATATTGAGTTCGCCGCTGTCAAAATCGTCGTCATGAATAAAGCTGGGCATCGGTTCCTGAACATATCCGGTATCGGGTTTTACCCACGTGTTCGGAGCCTTGCGCAGGTTGTCCGGCAGGCCGATGAGCGGAAAGCCGTCGGTCCAGGTAATCGGCACCAGACTGACCATGCGGCCGGCACTGCCGTGGTCCGACATGATCGTGCTCCACCATTCGCCGGAAGGCGTATCGACCATGCCGCCCTGATGAATCCAGACGCCGCGGTCGTCGGCATTCACATTATCGATGCCCGACGCCGTCACGCCCATGGATTCGCCCTGAACCATACGTTCGACCTTCCAGGGTCCGTCAATGGAATCGGCGACCGCCACCATCTCGTCGACCGGGCCACCCGGTATGCAGGAGATATCGACATACTTTCCGTTGATCTTGTAGAGATGATGCCCCTCGCCCATCCGCTCGGGCAGGGATCGTTTGGGGGCGTCTTCCACGAAGGAGCGCAGGTCGGGAGCAAGTTCTTCAATAGGATACGGTGCGTTGTTTCCGGAAATGATATAGACCTTCCCGTCATCATCGAAGAGCACCGACAAATCATGCCGCCCCGGCAGCTGATTTCGCTCCCAGGGTCCTTCGATGGACTTGGAGCGGAAGACCTGCAGGCCGGCCCCGTTGATATTCGTAAACACGTAGAACATGCCGTTGTTGTATCGGATGCAAGGCGCCCAGATACCGCGCCCATAAATATTTCCCTCTTCCAGGCGATAGGCCGGGCCGAGATCAAGCCGGTCCATGCAGTATCCCGCAAGCTCCCAGTTGACCAGATCCTTGGACGTCATGAGCTGAACCGCCGGATTCATGTGCATGGTCGTACCGGCCAGATAATAGGTGTCGCCCACTCGGATCACATCCGGATCCTCGAATTCCTCATAGAAGAGCGGATTGGAATAGGTCCCGTTGCCGTTATCGGCCGTCCAGTGCTTTGCCGCAAGGTCCGCACCTTCCCCTTTTTTCGCAGATATATCGGACACACAGCCCGAAACCAACGCAATTACACTCACGATCCCCAATAGTTCTATTTTCACGGCCTTCTCCCCATGTTCATTTTGAGCAACTCTATCACAACACGCTTTGATCCGATCTATGATCGACAGGCTCTAGTCGGCAGAAAAAACCAGCACTGCACCACCGGCACCTTCCAGCTCCAGGGTAATTTTTCCATCATCGCCCACGCGAACCGTCTTGGTTCCCGCCGTGCGGTCTTCTTTATCAAAAAGCAGTTGGGCCGACTTCCCTTTCAGCTCGGGCAGCGAAATAGTGATCTCGCGCTTTTCAGCGCCGGAGTGCGTTGCGCCCACGTACCACGTATCGCCGGAGCGACGCGCCAGCACCACGAATTTACCGGGATATCCGTCCACATAGCGGGTTTCATCCCAAACCGCCGGTACCTTCTTCAGGAAATCGATCACATGATCAGGTTGCTCTTCTAAATTATTCGGCGTCAGACCAAAGTGCTGGATCGCGGACTGGAACGTAATCGCCGTCGCCAACTGGAAGGCATCGGTTGTGCGGCGAACATTTCCGCGATCCGAGCGACGATTAAACCGATTGTTGAGAAACACCGGACCATAGTCCATGGAAGAAACCGGGTTACGAACGAAAGGAAAGATGGTGCTGTTATTCGCTTCACCATCAGCAAAACCCTGCGAGAAAACTAAGTTTTCCGAGGCCGTCACCGCTTCGCTCGTCATGTGGTTCGGATACATCCGCTCCCAGCCGCGCGGCAGTGTGGCGCCATGAAAATTCAAACAGAGTCCATAGTTGTTGGCATCGGTCAGAATGTCTTCATACAGCTTCATCGTCACCTGCTTGTCGCCACCGAAAAAGTCCACCTTCATGCCCTTGACGCCAATCGACTGCATCCACGCCATCTCTTTCTGACGCGCCGGCGCGCTGTCGAGACAGTTACGGGGCGACTGCGGGGCATCGTTCCAATAGCCGTTCGAGTTGTACCAGAGCAGCACATCCACCTTCTTGGAGTTGGCATATTTGACCATTTCAGCCATCTTTTCGCGGCCAATGTTAGCATCCCAAAGCGCATCGATCAGAATATATTCATAGCCCATATCCGCCGCGAGATCGATGTAGGTGCGCTGATCCTTTTCGTTCATGCTCGCGTCCTGCCAGAGAATCCAGCTCCACGTGGAACGGCCCGACTTATATTCATACTTTGCTTCATAGAGCGGCTCCACCACATCGGTCGCAACCGTGGATTCCACAATTGGCGCAAGCGTTTTACCGACCGTAATCGTCCGCCACGGCGTCTGCATCGGCAGCGAAGTGAATACCGTCGCAGCGCCAATGCCGGCATTTTCTTCCGGCTCGGGGAAGGCAATTGGGTAAAGTCCGTCCGCGTCCGGATCGCCCAGTCGGCTGCCGGCATAGTTCCCGGAAACGCCGGTTTCAGAAACGAGCGCCCAGCCGTCATCGCCCAGACGGAACAGCGCCGGGAACGTGAACCCGAGGCCAGGGCGCGACTTTGTGCCGACCGCCACATCCATCATGTAGCCTTCTTCATAACTCGGTTTCGTTTTGGCAAAGCCGCCACCCCAGGAAACCTGCTGCGTCACAAACGCTGTTGCGCCTTCAGGGAAATTAAATCCGGTCAGCTCGCGTCGAATCTCCATACGGTATTGATTGCGAGAGGCCACCCGATACGAAAGCGCAACATCGCGGTTGCTCACACGGAAGATTGTTTCCAGCGTATTGTTCTGCTCATTCGTCAGCCGAACAATCATCTCGTTGGCCTGATAATGCACCTCGCTCACCTTTCCGTGCGGCAGCGAGTAATGCTCATCGATCTTACTGTTTTCAAAGCCGTTGAGCTTCATGCTCGAAGCAAAGCTGCCGATACTGGTTTCCATTCCGAGCGGCGACTTTTCAAGCACCGTCTTCCCGTTGAGCGAAACTTCGTAGAAGGGCTTGCCCTCATCCAGCTTAAAATTGACCGCAATTGAACCATCCGGGCTGCGGACTTCCTGCGCATGCAGCGCAGTAGAGGAGAGCAGAGCGAGAGCAGCAATTGAACTGTACATCGAGAAACGGCGTATTTTTGTTGTAGAATCAAACATAACATTCACCTGTAGTTTATATTTTAAACGCTGTCCCGCCATGGGGCCGGAACACTTCAACGGAAAAAATCCCCTAGCTTTTTAATCAACCATAAGACACACACCCAAAGCAACCTTTGAGGCTCCTGTCTGCAACTAAGCGCTGAATAAGACAATTTTAGGCCTAAAAATTTCCTAAAAAAAAAGGCCTTCCGCCACATTGGCGGGTAAATAAGTCGAATCGACCACAGATCTGGCGTCAGATCGTGTTTTCCTCCACATCCTCTTCAGGCAGCGGGCCGGCGATTTGCTCGTCGACCTGGTCGAATTTAATATTCGCCTTGGCGATCAGGAGCTTGACCAAGATGGGCACAGGGATGGTGGTTACGATGGACAGGCAGACAATCGCATTGAAGAAGGTCTCGCTCATCATCTCGAGTTCCAATGCCACGGCGGCAGCAGCCAGCGTTGCTGACAACTGGGGCACGGTCATCAAACCGGCGCAAAGCCCCTTCTTGTCGCCAAAACCAGACAGGCGAAGGGCAAGCCAGCCGGAACCGACCTTGCTGACCACAAGGCCGACGACGGTCGCACCAACAATCAAGGCGTTTCCCCATGTCGATCCCAAAACCTTGAGATCGGTCTTCATGCCAATGGTGAGAAACAAGAAGGGAACGAGGAAGCCATAGCCAATTCCCTCGATCTTCCGAAAGAGAACACGGCCTTGCCCTTGGAAGGCGGGAACACCGACCATCGCCATGCCGGCAATGAAAGCACTAACAATCACATTCACGCCAATCAGCTCGCCGAGAAAAACGACAATCAGCAACCCGGCCAAGAAAAACGATATACACGCATCGTCGTTGGGATGGAGGTTGCCAAGGATCCGTCGAGTGAACTTTGGAACGAGCCAAAGCGCAAGCGCAATGAAGGCAACGATGACCGCCAGAAAAACCACGGGGAAGGCGCGTCCGAGCACCTCGGGCCCGAGATGGTCGAAAATCGATATGCTCCCCTCCACTCCACCGGGAAAGGAATGGCGCTTGAGCTGGACGCAGATTGCCAGCAAAACCAGGCTGGCAATATCGGTAATGACAGTCGAGGCCAGAACGGCCACACCAAAGCGGGTGTGGGTTACTCTTAGTTCGCGGATGACCGGAAATACGATGCCAACCGAGTGCGACGCAAAGAGCGAGGCGTAGACCCATTTGCCTATCGTATCGGAGGGCTCGAATAACGCATACACCGCATACCCCGCCGCGGCAGGAATGGCGAAGGTCAGGAGACTCAACCAAAAAACCGCCCGCTTCTCGGACTTGATGATCCGAATGTTCACTTCCATTCCCGCTAAGGCCATCAGGAATACAAGCCCGAGCCACCCGATCGCTTCGAGCACGGCATAGATTTGCTCGGACGGATAACCACGCCCTAGAAACTCGTCCAGACGTCCGATCAGGTCCAGCGCGTTCGGACCGATCACAATACCGATGAGCATGATGGAGACAACCGAAGGGATGTGCCAGCGGCGCAACAATCGAGGCACAATGGCGACCAGCACCATCAAAATCAGAAATACGATCAAAAACGTTAAGCCAGTCATAATGCATTTCCCTTCCACAAAAAGCGTATCGCCACCAGTTTGTTTTTTGGCGCAGAATAATGACGCTAGGCGCTACTTTCAATCCCAAATAGGGGGATCGACTTTCCCGTTTTCAAATTCGGCAGTAAAAAACCCTGATTTTTGTGTTGTTAGCTAACACCGTTGCTTACCGTCGTCGTCTCACAAATTGTCTTGCAGATTACATCCCATCCGCTATGAAAGGCACCGTTCGATGCGAGACCATTCCGCAGATCCGGAGGCGAAATCGCACGAGCCGCCTGCCTTACACGGCAGGCCTTAATTATGGTTCGTTTGTCTTGCAACGTTGGAGATTATCCGTGGAAACCTTTTTTCTTGTTGTCGGCCTGATACTCTTGGTGGCTGGGGCTGAACTGCTCGTTCGGGGAGCGTCGCGGCTCGCCGCCGCATTCGGCATTTCACCGCTTATAATCGGACTCACGGTCGTCGCCTTCGGGACCAGCGCACCGGAACTGGCGGTCAGCTTGGCATCCAGCTTCGCCAACAAGCCCGACATCGCGATGGGCAATGTGATCGGCAGCAATATCTTCAATATCCTCGCCATTCTCGGTCTCTCGGCACTCGTCACCCCACTTGCAGTCCAGCAACAGCTGATCCGTCTCGACGTCCCCTTGATGATCGGCATATCGGTGGTAACCTACCTGATGGCCCTCAACGGAAGAATCGGACGGATTGAAGGATTTCTGCTGGCGACGGGCATTATTGTCTACACCATCTTTCTGATTAAAAAAAGCCGTCGGGAAAACCAATCCATAGTCGACGAATATGCAAAGGAATACGACAAGAAAACCTCGGCTGGGGTAGTCTCCCTTCTGGGCAACGTGGCCCTGGTTGTCGTCGGGCTCGGCCTGTTGGTGCTCGGTTCCGACTGGCTGGTTAAGGGCGCCGTCCATATCGCGACTCGGTTGGGCGTGGACGAGCTGGTAATCGGTTTGACCATCGTCGCCGCCGGGACCTCCCTGCCGGAACTCGCGACATCGGTAGTTGCAGGCCTCCGGGGCGAACGCGACATTGCGGTCGGGAATGTGATCGGCAGCAACCTGTTCAACCTGATGGCCGTTCTGGGGTTCGCCGCCTTCGTTTCACCAGAAGGAGTGTCGGTTGCGGAAGAATCCCTCCGGGTCAATTTGCCCGTCATGCTCGCCGCCTCCGTGGCTTGCCTCCCGATATTCATGAGAGGCCATCGTATTTCGCGCATGGAGGGGCTGCTTTTATTTGCCGGCTATGTCGGCTACACATCCTATCTCGTATGGTCGGCCTCCATGGCCGCACATTAACAGGGAAAATCGTCCGTCATTCGCTGCTCGCGAGCATAGGTCCCTTGATTGTTTCATTTCCATCCAAAGGTGCGGACTCCACTTTTTCTGCAGAGGAGAATGCGTCCAAGAGGACAGAGCGAATAGTGTCGTGGTCCTTGGCATGGGCAAGCACGGTCACCCGATCCCACCCCTGCAGATGGGTGGAGCCTTTGGGAACCACAATATCCTGGTCCCGCGTGATCAGGACAATCACCGATCCGGCGGGCAGCCGCAATTCGGCAATGGCAGGTCCGATCGCGCCTTGTGGATCGGGCATCTCAACCACCATCAGATCGAAGTCACTTTCGGCCATGGTCACCAATTCAACGTCAAACAGGGGCATGGGGCGCATGGGAGCCGTAAGGTTGAGCACCCGCGCCAGCCACCCCAATGTGGATCCTTGTACTGCAATGGAGAGCAGAACAGCAAAGAACACGAGATTGAAAACCTCCGATCCAATTTCAAGCCCAGCCGCCGCCGGATAGGTAGCCAAGACGATGGGCACCGAGCCGCGCAGACCTGCCCAAGCGATAAACGACCTGTTTCTCCAGCCAAGCTTCATGCCCATCGTGCCCAGCCATACCGCGAACGGCCTCGCAAAAAAAGACAAGGCAACAAACAACAGAATGCCTTCCAGCCATATGTCTCTCCACTCGCGAGGGGAGACTTGGAGCCCCATCAGGGCAAACATGCCAATGTTGAAGACCGTAGAGATAGCAGACGAGAAATTCGTCACGCCCTGCTTGTGGACGAAGGGGCTGTTCCCCATCACGTATCCCGCGACAAACACGGCCAACATTCCGCTGGCGTCGATCATTTGGGTCAGCCCATAGATCAGCGAAATGATTCCCAGTGTAAGCACATAATAGTGGCCGCGGTCTTGCGGTTTGAGACGATTAAACATCCATAGTGCGATCTTGGCAAGGAACCAGCCGCAGAAGGGTCCAACGGTAAACTTCCAGATAAAGAGCAGCACCGTCATGATCCACGAGGACTGTTGGGCAGAGGTGATCGATCCAACCACAGCCACAGTGAGCAGGATCGCCATCGGGTCGTTGGCCGCGCTTTCGATCTGGACCGTGGACGACAGCCGCGGCGGCAGAGGTTTCCTGCGAAGGATCGAAAAGGTTGCCGCCGCATCGGTGGAGGAGATGATCGCGGCGAGGAGGAGCGCCTTCTGGGGGGACCAGTTGAACAAACGATAGAGAATCCAGAAGGTTGCCGCAGCCGTCAGAACCACGCCCCAAGTGGCGAGACCGGTCGCAGGCAGGGCAACGGATTTAAAGTCGGATCGCTTCGTGGAAAAACCGCCATAATACAGAATGAATACCAAGGCAAGATTGGCCACCTTGTTGGTCAATTCCAGGTCATCAAAATGCCATAGATTCAGGACATCGCTGCCAAAGAGAATCCCTGCACCCAGAGCGATCAGAATGACTGGAACACTCCAGCGGTCGAGCCAGACAGCGGCCAGAACAATCGCTATAAGGAGAACGGGTGCAACAATATAGACAATGTCCATAATCAATACTATACGCCTTTCTTTGAAGCGATTTTATAAATGCAAACGAATAGATATTTTTCTCTACACTTGGCCGATGGGCTGAACTATTCCAAAACAATGAACTAGGCCACAGGTCAAAAAGCTAGCACTGATCGAACGCATGGCGCAAGCCGGAGAATATGTTTTTGATTCCAAGGCAGGCCCACATCGGTCGGAGGTTGGACGGGTTGTGTGTCCTGCGCTTAGCCCATTTTTGGCACCGATGGTTTGGCGGTAGACCCTATCAAAATTTTCTCTCAAACAGATTCCCGGGATTGAGGAGATTGGATGGATCGAAGAGGTGTTTTAGATCCTGCATTTTGCGGAGATTTTCTCTGCCCAGCATAAGTTCCAGAAATCCGGTTTTGAGTTTTCCGATGCCATGTTCGGCAGAGACGGAGCCGCCCCACTCGACGACCTGATGGGCCCAGTTGAAATAGAGCGCTTTGCCCAATTCATATTCCTCCATGCTGCGCGGTAGAATGTTGACGTGAAGATGGTTGTTGCCGATGTGGCCGAAAATAACATATTCGAGTCCGGCGTCCGCCAGCCCGGCGTGATACATGCGCATCACGCTTTCAAGCTGTTCGTCGGGGACGGACATATCAGTACCGAGCTTCGTCAGTTCGGGAATTGCTTTTTTCCGCTCAGCAATGAGGAGGTTGATCGATTCGGGAACGGCGTGGCGAAAGTGCTTCAGCGCACCAATCTCCTGCGATCCCTCAGCCATCCAGCACTCGAGCGCTGACTCAACCAGCGGTTCGAGCGAATCCGGCACAGCGCCCTCGTATTCAAAATAGACGGCGGTGTGATATTCCGGAGCCAAGAGCGGCAGCTCAGCAAATGCCGCCACTTCGCTTTTCATCCGGCGGAGCAGCGCCAGCGTATGGCAGTCAAAAAACTCGATTGCGATCGGATTCGTTTTTGCACGCAGCGAACGGACAAACTGGAGAGCATCGTTCTCCGAAGCAAAGAAGGCGGTCAAGCCGGTCAGCTCGCTGGGTTCCGGCAAAAGCCGAAGCGTGATGGAGGTCACCATCCCGAGCGTTCCTTCTGCACCGATAAAGAGATCAAGCAAATCCATATTCGGCTGAATAAAATAGCCCGCAGCACTCTTAACGGCAGGATGCGGAATATCCGGCAGGTCGCCTGATAACGATCCCAGATGAAACAAAAACCCGTCAGCTTTATGCACGCCCCGCTCAACGCGCACAACTTCGCCTGAAGTCAGCACCACCTCCAGCGCATCGATCCAATTTCGTGCGGAGCCGTATTTAAATGAGCGCGCACCGGACGCATTGTTGGCAACCATACCGCCGATGGATGCGGATGTTTCCGTGAGATCCGACGGGAAGAAAAGGCCGCTGCCCTGCAGCGCGGCGCGGATATCGGCCAGTGTAGCGCCCGGCTGAACCGTTATGCGGTCGCCGTCAATCGGCCCAATGGCCTTCATTCGGGAGCAATTCAGGATCAGTCCGCCCGATGGCACGCACCCACCGGTAATGCCGGTACGCCCGCCCTGCACGGTTATCGGCCACTCGTTTTCCCTTGCCACCGCTAACGCTTCACAAACCTCCTGCGTCGATGTTGGAAAAACAATCGCCTCCGCCCATCCTTCCCGGCGCGATTCATCGCGCAGAAAATCGGCATATTCTTCATTCACAGCTAAAATTTGAACACACATAACAAACCTTTGCATAGGATTTCGCAACCTACCCCTGTTACATCCGAGTCGTCGAATTCGTGTCCATCGGTGTTAATCTGCGGTTCTCACCCCCATGCACCCTCAATAATCATTCTGTCCAAAATCATTCTGCCAAAAATCCACTTACCCTCAGTTTTATTTTTACCACCCGCTACGCTGAAGGCACGAAGTTCACGAAGGGAGATTCGACAAAATGATTTGCTGGCATAATAAACCTAAAAAAAATGCAGTAGAGAAACCGCAAATGAACGTTAATGGACGCAAATAAGTGAAA
>CAYOBH010000092.1:0-10348 GCA_964402125.1 uncultured Verrucomicrobiota bacterium | reverse complement strand
TTTTCTTTGGACGAGCTGCCTCAACTCATCAATGTGCTGAGGGGAGACATGGCTTTGGTGGGGCCGAGGCCGTTGCCAATATATCATGATGAAAAACTGTCGGAAGAATCCCGTCTGCTACGGAATAAGGTTCGCCCCGGCATGACCGGCCAGTGGCAGGTTTCAGGCAGAAGCGATTGCGGGCTGGATGAAATGGAGCAGTGGGATAAGTTCTATGTCCGCAACTGGTCGGTTTGGCTAGACCTCTATATTCTCGCCCGCACACTGCGGGTGGTTCTCTTCTACCATGGCGCCTATTGAACCCAAAGACACACGCGAACACGTGTTGATTTTCGAGCCCCTGTCGGGGGGGCATCGCGCCGAGTTTGTCGGTCATCTGCTCGAGTATGCCCGGAGGCAGGGAACCGACAAGCGGCGCTATACCTTTGTTGTGGCAGGCCATTTTCTTGATGCTGATCTAGGCATTCTTCCCGAAAACGTTTCGTTCGAAGCGATTGCGTGCGAATGGAAAACTGCGCGATTCTGTTCGTGGATGGCGGGCTTCGGGCATTGGAAGGTGCTGCGGCACTATGCAGAAAAGCTACGACCCGACCGCATCATCCTGATGGATTTGACCTGTCTGGAATTGCCGCTTTGCCTCCGGCGTCCACCATGCCCATTTTCGGGCATTCTGATGGTTCAGTATCCGGAATTGCAGTGGATCAGAAATCCGGGCGTGCGGAGTCGAATGAAATTCCGCCTCAAAGAGTGCAAGACCTCTCTGCTGCTCCGGAACCCCATGGTTAAATCTATCCATTTGCTGAACGGTGCACGGGCCTCCGACTACCTGAACCGACGGTTCAGCACATCCGTGTTCCGTCCTCTTCAGGATCCGGTCGATTCCATCGAACCGGAGTTCGGATATGACCTGCATGCTACCTTCTCCATTGAGAACGATAGAACGGTATTTCTCTTCTTTGGCAGCATGTCTGCACGCAAGGGAGTAGGCCCCCTAGTTGAGGCCATTATCCGCTTGGGTCCGGAGTGTAGGCGAAAAGCGTCCTTTGTTTTTTGCGGTAGGCCGGAGCCCGGCTTCGCCGAATCGTATCGTGGATTGATCGCCGACCTTCGCAAGCGTTGTCCGGATATTGACCTGCACGTTGATGAATCCTTCGTTCCCAGGCAGCGCATGCGCGCCATGTTCGTCCAGGCCGACTGGATTCTCCTCCCGAATATGCGCCCCGAGTATTCGAGCGGAGTCCTCGGCCATGCCGTTTCGGCGGGCACACCCGTGATAGGTCCTGCATGCGGGGTGGTAGGACGCCAGATCCAAGAAAACGGGTTCGGCTTGGTAACGAAAACCGATCCTGCATCGCTGTCCGAAGCCATCCTCCGTGCCTTTTCGACGGAATCCGCAATTAAGGACAAATTCGCCCGCGAACGTTTTTTGGATGCCAGCACCCCGGACCGTTTCGCATCGTTCTTGCTGGATGGACACCCATGATTTCATCGCACATCGATCCAAACAGTCTTGCAACCCGGTTTCGACGGAAACGGATGCGCTATCTGGATGCCGCGATTGAGCGGACGGGCAAGCCGCTGGTCTCGATCGTCGATCTTGGCGGAACCGGTTCGTTTTGGAAAATGAACCTTTGCCACCTAGTCCATGCAAATCGCATTCAGCGGATCGATGTCTACAATGTTGATGTGCATTCGGAGGGTATCGAGCATGTTGGGAATTTTCATGCGCAAAACCGCTTCGCCCGTGAGATTCGGCGGATTGCACGCTATCACGTGGTGCAAACACCCAATCGTTATTTTCCGTTGGATGAAATCCATCGCGAATGGCTGGGAGGGCTGGTCAAATCCTTTGTTGTCGTTGGAGCATCAGGAACATGAGGGGTTCGTTTTTATACCATGGCGCGTTAGCGCCTCTCGACGACGCCTGTCGGGAGGCGGGGGATGGCTATGCATGCATCTCCCATTTGATGGCGAATCCAAAAGACCGGTCGGGACTGGCCCGGAAGCTGACGGTTGCGTGGCGGCATCTCGGCCTAGTCTTTATTCTTCCCCGATATCGCGGCAAGCAATGCATTCTGGTGCGCGATTTCTCGACTATTCCGTTGGCCATCGTGTTTCCTCTGATTCGCTGGAAGCGGCACGATATGCTCTTTCTTGTTAATCACAACTTGCAATGGGCACTACTGGAAAAGCGAGAGTTGTCGGCGTTGCGTCGGTTGTCGCGCTGGGAGTGCCGTTTGGTCTTTCTTGAAGAGGTGCCGTTTGAGGCGTTGTCACATGCGGGAATTGCCGTAACGGATTGCCACGCGTTATTGCATCCGGTTCCCTCCAGCCACGTTGTCCGCAAACGGTCCGGGGGGGTGGAAGTCGTGGGGCTGGTTGGGCAATACCGCCCGGAGAAAGGCCTCGACGAAATGCTCCGAATCCTAGAGCGGCTGGCTGGAAAGTATCGAGTGGTTCTGGCGTTGCCCAATCCGGATGCGTTCCGAAGCCATTCCTCTTTTGCATCGGACGACTGGTTCCGGCTGGTCGACACGACTCGTCACCAAGATTACCAGAAGGCCATTGCGCAGTGCGATGTCATTGTACTGAACCATCCGTCCGAACACTATTCCTGCAGGGCGTCGGGACTGGTTGCCGACGCGGCGGCGGCCCACGTTCCCGTCGTTGTGCGCAACCTGCCAATGCTGCGCCACCAGATCGAAGTCCCCGTGTCCATTGGCGAATGCTTCGACGACATCGCCCAAGTGCCCGAGTGCATTGAGCGGATTTCGGCCCGACTTTCTTCCGAGGCATACGATTTTAAAGCCTATCGGGAGGGACGCGAGGTTCCGGCCTTAGCCCAACAACTCATGGAAATGTGTGGAATGATGGCCGGACTCCAATCGAAACGGTTGCTGGGCATCGGTATTTCCATCGTCGACCTGCCGCAGTTACTCGATGGCATCGACCGATTGTCGGCCAGAGGGAAGCCCTCGCTGGTCAACAATGTGAACGTCCACGCCTGCAATCTGGCTTTTGAACAACCGTCCTTTCGCGAGGTACTGAATCATTCCGAGATCGTTTTTTGCGATGGCTTTGGCGTCAAACTGGGCGCGTTGATGAAAGGCATTCGCTTGGGACAGCGCATGACGCCGCCGGACTGGATCGACGACCTGTTTGCGCTGTGCGTGGATCGCAAGTATCGCGTCTATTTCATTGGCGATGAACCGACGGTGGTAGAGCGGTTTGCCGCAGTTGTGCAGGGGCGATATGCCGAGCTGAAGATTGCGGGATATCACGACGGTTTTTTTGACGTTTCCATCGGCGATAATGATGGGTTAATAGAGCAGATCAATGCATCCGGTGCTGACATTATTTTGACTGGAATGGGGATGCCTCGTCAGGAACTATGGGCTGCCGATGCTGCGAAAAAAGTGGACAAAGGGGTATTCATTGCAACAGGGGCTCTGTTCAGGTGGTATACAGGCGTGGATCGCCGTGCACCAAAATGGATGACGGACCATGGGTTGGAATGGTTGGGTCGTTGGGTTGCGAATCCGATAAAACATTTTAAGCGTTATGGGATCGGAATCCCGTTGTTCTATTGGCGCGTCATCTGTACGCATTGGTTTCGAATCGGGAGCAAACAGGGTGACTAAAGGATTGCTGCTGTTATTTTTCGGGAGCTTAGTTCTCTTTGTTTTGGTTCTTCCTGGCAATCACGCGGAGGCGGAGGATGCTTTTGAGTATTCTCGGCTGATTGAAGAGGGAACCGGGGCGGAGCAGTTTCATCCTCGTCATCTGCTTTATATCCCTATGCAGAAAGCAGTCTATGGGGTCTCTCGGAGTCTGGGATATGACGGACGATCCTATTACTCGGCTAGAGCGGTGAGCATGTTTGCCGGAGCTGCGATGGTCTGTTTGTTCTATTTGATTGTTCGCAGCGTGATGAAACTCTGTTCACGTGAAGGGGATCATTGGATTTCAATTACAACCGTTTTTGGGTTGTTGTTTTCCTATGGATTCATACGTTATGCCTGTGAGGTGGAGGTTTATGTCCCTGCACTGGCGTTGCTGCTGGCGGCAATCTATTGCGCATTGCGAAATGGATCTTGGATCAGCGTGGTTCTTTCGATTCTGTTTTCGTCGTTAGCTGTTTTGATGCACATGGTGAACGTGGTTCCTGCAATTTTGGTAATTCCGCTCCTGTATGCAATGGTGTATGGAAATCGGCAGCACGCGTGGATTCACGGAATGGCGACGTTGGTGTTGGTTGGATCGGTATACTTCATCATTCAACATTTCTGGGGAACATATATGCCCGGCAGCGATCCATCTTCCGAGGGAGGACTACGCTGGGATATGGTTCCTAAAGCAATCGTAGGGTTGGGGCAGTGCCTGCTGTCAGCAAACTTTGTTTTTGCCTATTCTCCAGTCTATGAAAAGCTACAGTCATTTTTCCCATACCGCATGTTTGATGAAGAAATCTTTACTGCTTCCCAGATGCCAGAGTGGGTGAAACTTGCAGCACCCATCACTTTGGGTCTTGCTGTAGCGGGTTTAATGCTGCTGTTGGTTCTAATGCTTATTTCCTTTGTAAGGGTGCGCCGTTGGGAAGAATGGAGGCCGTTGTTTTGGATATTCGTTTGGGCTGGTGGTGTGATTTTTCCAACGGTGTGGGTTGAGCCCTCCAATCCGGAGTTGTGGATCATGAGTCTGCCGCCCTTGTGGCTGTTGGGTGCATGGCTGGTTCGTCAGGTTTTGTGCAGGCGAATTTTTGTTTTGGTTGTCTGTCTGTTCGGACTGCACAATCTGGTTTCGGGGATGGAAATAGTTAAGAGTCGGGAGGGTGACTATCTCTTCAAAAAGTCGGAGTGGATTCTTCAGAATGCAGGTCCTGATGATGTGATTAACACGGCCGATACGTTTGTTTTTTCTTTCTATCTGGATTATTGGACTCCGGCTGAGGTGAAAAATCTGAATACGCAGAACTGGGGCGAGGGTAGGATGACATACATTCTGAATGATGTTTTCAATCCGCCTGCTGCTATCTCAGCACGGTTCCCTCAACAGGCGCTCCACGCGGCTCAGGCCGCTGCGGAGTTGAGGCCTTTATGTTATAAGGTTCATGACGATCAATTTGGTGGGGTCTGGAGTCTGGACGAATCGGAAAGCAAAGAGTAAATTCCCAACCATTGGAAAAGCGCTCTTTTGTGCTTCCGGGGCCTATTGATGGTGGTGGTTGGAAGTTTCCAGTTTGCAGTTCTCAGTTGGCAGTTTGCGGTTGGCGGTTTGCAGTACCGACTTCGCTATGCGATGGCGTTTGTAAGTTGAATAGTTTAGGAACCACGGATTAACGCGGATGGACACTGATTTGATTGCCGATTGCCGATTGCTGAACTGATGATGGGTTTCGACAAAATAATTATGACAAAATGATTTAGGTGGAATTTTTCGTGCAGTACCGACTTCGCTATGCGATGGCGTTTGTGGGTGAACCAACGGTTAAATATTGGATTAACCGCAAAAGATCACAAAATAAACAAAGACCAAGGGGATTGATTTTTTGCGTTTTGGTGCATTTTGTGGTTTAAAATATCGTAGACGCGACGTCCTCGTCGCGTTTCTGGAAAGAGCAGGTTTGGGAGAAAAAAGATGAATAGTGATGAACAACAGCAGCAAAGTTCGGGAGCCGGAAGAAGCATTTTGAATGTGGGGTTTGCTTATGTGCTGGGGTTGGTGCCGCTGATCTGTACTCTGCTGTACGGTGTGGCGGGGAAGGATAAGTTTTCGCTGCTGTCCCCGTTGGTTATCGCCAGCTATGTGATTTTGATGGGCTGGATGCTGACGAGCTTTATTCGTCGGCGGAGGGAGATGGTTGCGCCGCCGGCGTTTAACCTTTTCCTGCTGTTTATTGCTTTTGGCGCAGGAGTGTCGCTGGTGTGTGAGATCGGATTTGATGCCAAGATACGGATGCTCATGATCGGGGCGTGTGCCGGGGCTTATTTTTTATGGGCCAACACGCTGGTGAGTTTTCGGTCGGTTCGTCTGGTTCTGGGGGGACTGCTCTTATTCACCGTTTTGCTCTGTATGTATGGCCTAATTAACCGCTTCAAGAATCCGGAGATGGTGTTGTGGGCGGAACGCTGGAACGATCAATATATTGGGGGCGGTCATCCCCGTTTGGCGTCGACCTATATTTGTCCGAACCACTTTGCGCATCTGCTGCAGATGGTCCTGCCGTTTTGTCTGGTGTTATTGTTTATTCCTCGAGCGGGATGGATTTTACGGATTCTATCGGGCTACTGCATCATTCTTTTTGTGCCGACGATGTATTATACGGAGTCGCGGGCGGGGATTCTCGGAGCGCTTGCGGCGGTGGGGGTGACGGCGTTGCTGCTTTCATTGCGAAAGAGCAAAAAACTATTTATCCTGCTGCTGGTTTTGGTTCCGCTGTTTTCAATGATCTTTCTGCTCGGTGCGTGGAAACAGTCCGAAATGTTTCGGCGTCGAATGGAGCCGGTAGTTGAGTTTGTAAAGGATGTGAGGGAAAACGGGATTGAGAATACGAAAACCAGTGATTTTCGTCCGCTGACTTGGCTGGATTCGCTGGAAATGATTAAGGAACGTCCACTGACGGGTTTTGGGCCGGCCAGTTATACGTATGCTTATGAAAAATTTCGACATCGGTTTAAGGGGGTTCGATTCGTTTCTGAACATCCGCACAATGAATATCTGGAGGTCGCGGCGGAATATGGCTGGATCGGGTTAGGCTTGTTCGGAATCATGTGGTGTTATGGGCTGATTCGGATTCTGATCTTTTCGCTGAAGACAAAGCATCAGCATCAGGCATTTATCTCGATGGCCTTTCTCGGTACAGCGGCCGGGACGATGCTACATTCATTTTTTGATTTTCAGATGCATCAGTTTCAGAATGCGCTGATCTTTTGTCTGTTAGCGGCGTTGGCGGTGGGGCCGATGTGCAGAGCCCGAAAAGAGAAAATTGCTGAGGGCGAGGATTCATTGCTCAAAAAGCTGCGTCCGGGGTTCAGCTATGCGCTCGGCGGCGTGGTTGTGTTGGCGCTGTTGATGTCGGTGCGGACTTTTTCTTCCGAGTTTCTTCGGGCTACTGCGGATAAGCTGGTCAAAAAGGCGGAGACGGAAATTGGGCCGGAAAAGCTGGTCGGCAAAAGGAATAAGGAGGAGCGGGCGGTTGATCTGTATAATCGTGCGCTGAAGTTTGATTCCTCAAACTGGCGGGCATATAACGGAATCGCAAAAGTCCGTTATCCTCAGCGTTATTTTTCGCTGGAGCCGGACAAAAAGAAAGAGCTGGCGGAAGAGGAGCGTGCTGCGCTGGAAAAGGCTTTGGTGCTGAATCGGTACGATGCAGAGCTTTGTCTTCACTTAGGGCAGACCCGGTTCTTTTTGGGTGATCAGGAGGGCGGGCTCAAGCTGCTGGAACAGTCGGCAGATACGTTTCGTTATAATGATATCTGTTGGTGGACGCTGGGTGTTGCCCAGCGGAAGGCCGGGCTTTTTCAGGAGGCGCTGAAAACGTTTAACTATGCGAAGACGTTGAGAAATACAGAATCAATTCGAACGAATATAAAATGGCTGGAGGAGCAGCTTCAGGAGCAGGCGAGTGGAACTTGGGAAAAAGAGGTTAAGCGGGTAAATATCAGCGACCTCATGAAAGAACATGGACTGTTTGAGGAATGAGTAGGGGAATGTTTTGATTTCCGATTTCCGAGTGCCGATTGACGATGATGTCGGATGGGCCCTGATTTAATTTGCAACGAATTGATGAAAAGCAACGAATAGAGTGAAAACAAGAAGAATAAATTAGGCAGAATGATTTTCTGACAGAATGATTTGAATGGGATGGTTTTGTGCAGTAGCGACTTCGCTATGCGATGGCGGCTGTGAGTTCAAGCTCCCAACTTCAAACTACTAACTACCAACTATGCAATTGCTAATAAAACATGTAGAGCTGAACGGGGAGCAGACGGACGTCCTGATTAAAAACGGACGGTTTTGTCGGATTGCTCCGGAGCAGGATGCCGCAGGCGCGGAGGTGGTGGAGGGGCGCGGAATGGCGATTCTTCCTTCGTTTGTGAATATGCATACGCATGCCGCCATGACATTGATGCGCGGGTATGCCGACGACTTGGAGCTCCATGAATGGCTGACGCAGTATATCTGGCCGCTGGAGGCGCAGCTGACGGAGGAGGATATTTATCACGGTGCGCGGTTGGCCTGTCTTGAGATGATCCGTTCAGGAACAACCTGCTTCAACGACATGTATTGGCATTTCCACGGCACGGCCCGCGCGGTCGAAGAGATGGGATTGCGCGCAGTGCTCTCGTCGGTATTCATCGATTTCGACGACGAAGGGAAGGCCGCCGAGCAGCGGAATCTTACGGAAAGGCTTCATGGTGAAATGGACCGCTATTCGGATCGGATCGTTTTTGCGATGGGGCCGCATGCCCCGTACACCGTTTCGGAAGAGTCGCTGCGCTGGGCCAAGGCGTTTGCGGATGAGCATGGATTGCTCTTCCATATTCATATTTCTGAAACCAGAAAAGAGGTGGAGGATTGTGTGGCGCGGTACGGGGTGCGACCGCTTCAGCGGCTGGATCAAATCGGCGTCTTGGACGCCAATGTTGCGGCCGCGCACGTCATCCATGTTTCGGATGAAGAGGTGGAGATACTTGCTCGGCGCGGCGTGAATGTGGTGCATAATCCGGTGTCCAACATGAAGCTGGTTTCCGGCAATTTTCCCTATGAAAAAATGAGGGCGGCGGGGGTTCCTGTTTCGCTGGGGACGGACGGCTGCTCTTCCAATAATAATCTGGATATGATCGAGGAGATGAAGGTTGCCGCACTGCACGCTAAGCTGATTCATCAGGATCCGACGGTGCTTCCGGCTTCGACTGCATTTGATCTGGCAACGCGCAATGGGGCGCGGGCATTGGGGCTGGATTGCGGTGAAATCGCTGAAGGGAAGCTGGCCGATTGTATCCTCGTTGATCTTTCCAATCATCGATTGGTCCCCGGGTATAACTTAATTGATGATATGGTTTACAGCGCCGATTCGTCCTGCATTCATACCGTAATTTGCAATGGACGCATGCTGATGAAAGGTGGGCGTGTAGAAGGAGAAGAGGAAATTGTTGCCGAGGCGCGGCGCTACGCGAAGCGGTTCCGCAGGGGATGCGTTTGAATGGACCACTAAATACACGAAATACACTAAAACTTCGAGTAGATTAGCTGCTGGAAGTTTAATAATGCTTGTTGATATTATGAAAAATGAAATTATTCGGAGCAGAGCGTATGCACGGGCCGGGTTGGTGGGAAATCCGTCGGATGGATATTTCGGAAAGACCATCTCGTTTACGTTCAGCGATTTTTATGCGGAGGCGGTGATTTATGAGTCGCCGTATATTGAGCTGCTGCCGAATCGGCGGGATCGCACCTTGTACAAGAACCTTGCGGCGCTGGATGCGAGCATTTCCGAGTGCGGCTATTATGGCGGCATACGCCTGCTGCAAGCTGCGCTTCGGTGCTTCCATGGCTATTGCAGGAAAAACGGCATCGATATCGAGGGGAAGGGATTTTCGATGCGGTACTTTTCCAACATTCCCCACCACGTGGGCATGGCCGGTTCCAGCGCGATCATCACCGCCTGCTTCCGCAGCCTGATGGCCTATTACGGCGTTGAGATTGAACGGCCCGAGTTGGCGAATATTATTCTTTCCGTCGAGAAGGATGAGCTGGGAATCGGCGCCGGCCTGCAGGATCGCGTCGCCCAGGTTTACCAAGGCCTCACCTACATGGACTTTGACAAGGCAACCATGGAAGCCACGGGCCGCGGCACCTATGAACCGATGGACCCTTCATTGCTTCCCAATCTCTACGTTGCCTACAAGCGCTCCTTGAGCGAAGGGTCGGAGATATTCCACAACGACATACGCGCTCGGTTCCAAATGGGAGAGAAGAAGGTTGTTGAAGCCATGCGGGTTTGGGCCGATCTGGCTGAACAGGTCAAGTCGGCCTTGCTTCAAGGGCGAAAGCAGGATGTCGGTCCGCTACTGGATGCCAATTTTGATCTGCGTCGAAGCATTTACCGCATCCATCCCGACAATATCGCGATGGTTGATACCGCGCGCTCGGTCGGGGCCAGCGCCAAGTTTACTGGCTCCGGCGGGGCCATAGTCGGCACCTACGAAGACGACGCCATGTATGAGGCGTTGGTGCATGCCTTAACCCCGCAGGGTGTCGAAGTTTTTAAACCCCATCTCATTTAACTGAAAGGTCGTCATGATACGAAAAGCCGTTATTCCAGCAGCCGGGTTTGGTACCC
>CAYOBH010000091.1:3693-10361 GCA_964402125.1 uncultured Verrucomicrobiota bacterium | reverse complement strand
CATCGACAGCGGGCCCGCGTTTTTGGGCATCAAAAACTGAGGTCGTTTGTCAGTCCGTTTCCTTCGCCAATTCGGAGAAAAAGTTGGCGATCAGCTTTTTCATGCGGGGCATGGTTTGAGCAGCGACGGCGTTGACGTCTTCGTGCGTGAGTTTGACGGGACTGATGCCCGCCGCCCAGTTGCAGATACAGGAGAGCCCGGCAGTCCGCAGGCCCAGCGCGTTGGCGACAATGGCCTCGGGCACGGTGGACATTCCCACGGCGTCGGCGCCCATGCGCTCAAAGCATCGGATTTCAGCGGGTGTTTCAAAAGTGGGGCCGGTGGTGGCCAGATAGATGCCCGCTGCGTCGGCCCCGGCATTCATCAGCCGATGCCGCAGCGCTTTGTCATACACCGCTGATTGATCCGGAAAACGCAGGCCCAGCCGGGGATTGTGCGGCCCGATCAGCGGATTGGAGCCGAGCATGTTAATGTGGTCTTCAATGACCATAATGGTGCCGGGCGGCAGCGCGGAGTTGATACCGCCTGCGGCGTTGGTGAGCAGCAGTGTGTCGGCTCCAAACACGTGGAGCAGATAAGCGGGGAGAATGATCGGCGTCCAGCCGACGCCTTCGTACCAATGCCTCCGGCCTTGGAAAATAAAGAGCTCTATTCCGTCCACAGATGCGCGGCGGAGTTTACCGGTGTGGCCCAGCACGCCGGGTGCACCGAGGCCCTGAATGTCGGCATAATCGATAGTTTCACCGGATAGATCGGCAACAACTTCATCCCAGCCCGAGCCGAGCACCAATCCACAGCGGGGCGCTGCATCGGGCCAGATTTTACGCAACGCCGCTTCCGCTGCATCGAGAACGGATTGATTAATTTGATTTTCCATGGAACAGAAGCTAACTCTTCGTCAGGAAGGAATCAATTAACGTTTGTCGATTTATGTCGGAGTGTTGGGGGAATAGATTAGTTTGCCGCCGCACTTTTTGCAGATGAGGTGGGGGTTGCGGCGTTCGGCGGTGTGGCTCCAGCAATTATTTTCGCAGCGGACGCGCCAGCGGGCGGGTGTAAATTTCATCTGGTGCGTGCGTTCTCCGGTGCAGCCGATGGCCTGCGCTTTTGCGCGCCAGACGGCATCGTGGTTATGATTTCTTCCAACGAGCGCATGCGCAATTTCGTGCAGCAGGGTTTCCCGGATTTCCTCGGCTGAGCCGCTACGGGCAAGGTTGAAGGAGAGGGTAATGCATCGGTTGCTGTAATTACATGAGCCGGCGCGGCGCGCGCTGTGATCAAATTTAAAGTGCCAGTTCGTCAGACCATGCTCGCTCAACAGCTGAAGCGCGGTTCGGTACACGGACTCAATTTTTTGAATGCGCGCCTCGTCCAGTTCCGGCTGGGTTGAAATGAGTCGGCTGTACGGGATGTCAAATTGGTCTTTCCCCGCCTGAACAAGGGCATATTTCGGGTTGGCGCGGAGGAGCGTGCCGTCAACAATTTTTCCGTGGAATACAAACTGCACGGGATCGCCGGGCGCAAAACGGGCTCTGAGTTGGTCTTCTTTGGAGAGCATATTACGGATTCATGGCGATGGCCATGCGTTCGTGGCCGGCGAGGTCGTGTTTGATCTGTACGTTGCGATAGCCGAGTTTTTCGAGACATTCGCGGACGAGCGCCCCCTGATGGTGTCCAAATTCAAGGAAGAGCATGCCGCCGGGGAGGAGCACATGGCGGGCCTGCTCGGCGAGCTGCCGAATCAGTTCCATTCCGGTGGGGGCGCTTTCGAGCGCCGTCTGCGGTTCGTAATCGCGCACCGACGGCGAGAGCATTTGGTAGTCGCTCGTTGAAATATAGGGAAGGTTGGCGACCACGGCGGTGGCGCTGTCTTCTGCAACGCCTTGGAGCAGATCATTTTCAAGCCAGAGAACACGACCTTGGAGGCCGTTGAGCTGCGCATTTTCTTGCGCGAGCTCCAGCGCCTCGGCAGAGAGATCGACCGCGCTAACGTTGGCATCCGGGCATTGTTTCGCCAGCGTGAGCGCAATACATCCGCTGCCGGTTCCGACATCGATGACGGACGTCGGCTTATGCTCCCAAATGGAGGAGGAGGAGGAGAGCACCTCTTCCACGAGCAGTTCGGTTTCAGGACGCGGGATCAGCGCACGGCGATCGCACTTGATCTGCAGTCCAAAAAAATCGACGTGGCCGACGACATATTGGAGCGGCTCGCCGTTTTCAATTCGTTGTGCGAGCGGCTCAATCTGCTTAATAAGGCCGAGCTGCTCGGTCTGATTCTTGGGCTGTATGTCCCGTTTGGTGTAAATTTCGAGCGGTTTGCAGTTGAGCACATGCGCGACAAGCTCCTCGGCGACCCGTCTGGCGTTGTCGACCCCAGAAGCGCCAAAGCGGAATCGGAGTGAATCTATCAGTTGTTCAATATTCATGACGTACGGAGAGTGGCGCACAGCTTGAGCTCGCGCAAGGCACAGGTGTGTACTACAAGCTTATTGAAGGGACAAGTGTGTTTTTTGGGTCAACTTTGTCGAACGGGACCCCGCTGGCGCAGTCTGCCTGTAAAAAACGCAGTAATTTTTTCTAGCTTGGGCTTGCCTTCGCATCCCAGTGCATTTATCCTGCGGCGGTTGGGTCGATTTTTCAGAAAGTACGAAAGGCAACAATTGTGGCACAGATGACAGACAAGGATTGGCAGGAGCTGAAACAGAAGCTGGCCGACGACGGGCGATTGGAAAAATATGTTCTCGGCGAAGCAGAGCAGGAATATGTATCTTCCAGGGGAATGGCCATTCTCCGCCTGCATGCCGCAGATTTTGTGAATAAGCGGTTGGCCCCAGCGAACCCGAAGAACGATGGCCGCCAGACACCGACCAAAGGACACCCGGTATTTATTGCTCAACACGCCTGCGGCTGCAGCGATCGGGGAAGCTTGGCGCAGTTTTATCATATTGAAAAGGGGCGCGCGCTGACTTCCGAAGAAGTGGAACTAATTGTGAATGTGATCCTTACGTGGATTGAGGAGAACAGCAAGGTTTAATCGACACCGCTCATTTCTGTAAAACCTTCCCGCTCTGGAAGGTTTTTCTTTTTTTGCCCCCATCTATCGAATATTCTGCGCCGAATATGGAACCCGTTATCGTTAAAAGAGCCGAACACTGCATCAGCCGAAAGAACATCAGTTCTGCGGCGGTTAAAGTTCTCTACCACCTGAAAGATTCCGGCTATGAAGCCTATTTGGTCGGGGGCGGAGTGCGAGATCTGCTGCTCAAACGCAACCCAAAAGATTTTGATGTCGTGACCAATGCCACGCCGGAGCAGATCCGCAAGCTTTTCCGCAATTGCCGACTGGTCGGCCGCCGGTTTCGACTGGCGCATGTGCTTTTTCGTGGTGAAACGATCGAAACTTCAACCTTTCGTGCGCCGGTCCCTGACGAGGCGGAAGAAGCGTACAGCGAACATATTTTCTCCACCGGCGAGAGCGGGATGGTGACGCGCGATAATATTTTCGGCACACCGGAACAGGATGCCCTGCGGCGTGATTTTACCATTAACGCGCTTTTTTATAACATTGCCGACTTTTCCGTGATCGATTATGCCGGAGGCTTGAACGACCTGAAGGAGGGGATTATCCGTGTAATCGGCGATCCCGACAAACGCTTTGCTGAAGATCCGGTACGGATGATTCGTGCTGCCCGTTTTGCAGGAATGCTGGGGTTTAAGATAGAATCTTCCGCTTACGACTCCATCTGTCGCAACAAAGAACTGCTTACGCATGCCTCGTCGTCGCGCATGTATGACGAGGTGCAGAAGCTCTTTTTCTGTGGGAACGCCAATGAGGTTTTTGGCTGGCTGGAGCGTTCGGATCTTCTTCATCCCATGTTTCACGATTTTTCGCACTGGATCGATGAGGATAGAGCCCGTCACGACTGGGTGACCCATACGCTTGAGCAGATGGACCGCTGGCGGAAGGCGGGGCTGCAGGTTCATCCGTCGCTGCTTTTTGCGCTGATCTTTGGGGAATATCATGAGTTTCTCGCGGCGCAGCTTGAGGCGGATGGAGTATCTGCCCACGATGCCTGTAAGCTGGCTGTTCAGCAGCACCTGCGGGCCATGTGCGAGAACGTTCGCGTACCGAAGCTGGTGATCTATCAGGTCTCCGATATTATGGGCAATCAGATCCGCTTTCAGCGGACGAAGGGTGCCCGCGCGCAGCGTTTCCTGCACAGTGAGGGTTTTCTCGACGCGTTTCTCTATTTTAAGTTTTCGTCCAAGGCGCACGGGCGCAATGCGGAGCTGCTTGACTATTGGACGGAGCAACATGACAACCTTAAACACAAGCCCCACTATAAGTAGGCAAAAGCTTTTTCTGTGCAAAATTCGGCGGAATGGCGATTGTTTATGCGTGCAATTCGGCTTTGATAAACCTGTTCAATCGCTTTGACTTGTTGTTTCGGAGGCGGTAGTTTAGCCCCCTTGTTTTTTAGAAAATTTAGAGGAGGTCGCTGTGTCGCATCCGTTGGAACCGATTATCGCTCTGCAGAAAAAAGATCGCAGTCTCATTAAAATCATGCGGGAAATCCGCGATATTCCCCAGCGCCAAAGCGATATTGAATCGCAGCTGGACGGCTCCAAAAAGAAGTTGGAGATGGCCTTAGAAAGCAAAAAGCATACAGAGGCCTTACTGAAGGATGTGGAACTTGAAATAGAAGCCCGCAAAGAGAAGGTCAGTAAGTATAAGACACAGCAGATGGAGGCGAAAACGAACGATCAGTACCGCGCTTTCGTAAAAGAGATCGGTCTGGTTGAGTCGGAGATTAAGGCGCTTGAGGAAAAAGAGATCAGGCTGATGGAGGATCTCGAGCAGGGAAAAAAGATTATTGCTGCCTGCGAAGAACGCCTTAATTCGGAAAAAGCCGAGATTGCCGATGAACTTGAAGAGCTGAACGAGCGATGCGAAGAGCTGAAGGAACAGGCGGAGCGTCTAAAGGCTGACCGTATGCGCGCTGCCTCATCCTGCGACCGGAATCTACTGCAAAAATATACACGGATTCTGAACAACAAAAGTGATTATGCGGTGGTTATCGTGGAGCCCGGCGGCCATTGCGGCGGATGCCACATGAAGCTTCCTCCTCAGGTGATACACGATGCCCGGAATCCGGCCAAGATTGTGGCGTGTAACTTTTGCGGGCGAATCGTCTATAATCCGATTCATAATGAGGTGTAATTCGTAATACGTAATGCGTAATGCCTGATGCCGAGGCTTGGAGCATCGAACCAGAGGCGATGTTTACTCGATCTTAACACTTAATACTTAAAACTTAAAACTTTACAGCAGACAGGGTGTATCGGTCGCTCGCTTCGTTAAGGAGCGGGAGGAAAGTCCGGACTCCGAAGGGCAGGACGTTCCGTGGTTAACGCGGGAACTCCGGTGCAAGATCGCCGGAGATGGAAAGTGCCACAGAAAATATACCGCCAGCCGCCTCACGGCGGCATCTGAGATTTCAGATTTGGAATTTCAAATGTCGGCTTCGCCGAGTGGTAAGGGTGAAATGGTGGGGTAAGAGCCCACCGCCCCGAGGGTAACCGAGGGGGCAGGGTAAACCCCGTCCGGAGCAAGATCAAATAGGAAACGAGAGGCGGCCCGCTTCGCTTGAGTTTCGGGTTGATCGCACTAGATAAATGATCGACCCCGCAAGGGGAACAGAATCCGGCTTACCGCCCTGTCTGCTTTATTCTTTTCGAGCAAAAACAAAAATAATCATTGAATCCTTTGCGCCTAAGAAAGTAAACAGGGGAGCTAACCAAAGGAGTAATTATGTTCACAGTGAAAGCACGATTCTGTCTCGCACCCCTTGCCGCCGCGCTAATCATTTCCGGGTGTGTACATGATCGAATCGACCCATCGGATCAATCTTCCCCTAAATATGTGTTTTTCTTTCTGGGCGACGGCATGTCTACGCCGCAGATCGAAGCGTCGAAGGCGTTCAAGGCGGAAAAGGTCAACTCCGCCAAATCCCTTCTTGCCGCAAAAACCCAATTAAATATGACTCAAATGCCCGTTGTCGGCCTCTCCACCACCTTCTGCGACAACCGCTTCATTGCCGACTCTGCAGCCTGCGCCACCGCGTTTGCAACCGGACAAAAAACAGATTCGGGCGTTGTCGGGCTTACCCCTTCGCGCGAGACCTCGGTGAAAAGCGTGGCCGAACTGGCCCAGGAAAAGGGGTTGGCGATTGGGATCGTTTCCAGCCAGCCGCTCTCCCACGCCACACCAGCCGCCTATTATGCCAACGTCGACAATCGCGACCACTATTGCGATATCAGCTATCAGGCCTCGCAGAGCGGGTTTGACTTTTTCGGCGGCGGCCGCTTCGAGAAGCTCAACGAAACCAACAACACGGCCAGGATTACCCCACGCCAAGCGTTTGTCGATGCGGGATACACCACCCTCACGAACAGGTCGGAAATCCTTCGGCTCAAGAACCAGGAAGCCGGCAAGGTGATCTGCTCGGTGGAGACCACTCACGACGGCAAGTCAATGCCCACCGCCATGGATACCCCGCCCAAAAACCTTACGCTGGCGGAAATCACTAAGGTTGCCATCAATTATCTCCAATCCGATCCGGACGGTTTCTTCATCATGGTCGAGGGGGGCAAGATTGACTCCG
>CAYOBH010000091.1:0-3593 GCA_964402125.1 uncultured Verrucomicrobiota bacterium | reverse complement strand
CAATCCGATCCGGACGGTTTCTTCATCATGGTCGAGGGGGGCAAGATTGACTCCGCCTGCCACGACAACGACATTGTGGCGACCATCCACGAAGTGCTCGCCTTCGACGAAGCCGTCGGTGTCGCCCTCGATTTCATGAAACGGCATCCCGACGAAACGCTGATCGTCGTGACCGGCGACCATGAAACCGGTGGATTGACGCTTGGATCCGGCTCCTCCCACTATAATACCAACCTCAAGCCGCTGCACGGCCAGATCAAGTCGGCGGGACTCTTCAACTCCCGGGATTTGGCGAAATACCGTCGGACGCATGAATGGATCAGTGTCGAGGAAAGCAACATTGACGATGAGATGAAGGCGCTGATCAAGGAGAACTTTGGCCTAGATTGGGAAGCCCTTACGGAATACCAGCAGGAGGTGCTCGAAAAGGCCTTTGACGCATCGCTTGGAAAAGCCGCCGCCGATGATCGGGAATCCGGATATAGCCTCGGCGACGACGACGACAACGTCGATTATTTGTCCTATGGAGACAAGGAGCCCCTGACCATCTCCATCACGAAAATGCTCGCCCGCAAATCCGGCTGGGATTGGTCGACGACTGCCCATACCGCGCTGCCCACTCCGGTCTTTGCCGCCGGAAAAGGCGCAATGCATTTCACCGGATTCTACGACAACACCGAGATTGCGAAGATACTTGCCCGCCAAATGGGGCTTCCAGCCCTTCCCGTAGTCGATAAGAACAAAACCGGCCGTCCCGAATATTAACAGGACCGTCCAAAATCCTGTTAACAAGCTGTTGAAGGAGGATGCGATCTAAATCGTATCCTCTTTGTTTTCATCGACTTGCGCCATTCACGCACGATTATATGCCCTGTTGACAAAGATTGTTTTCCGCAACTTCACTGAAACGGCGTAGAGCCCTATGGGACAACGCTTTTTGCGGAACGGCGGAACGGTTTTCAGCCGTTCCGGCCATCAAATATTGCGGATGGGGGTTTGACAGTCCAACCTCGCGTCCATATTTTCCAAACCCATATTTCAAATGCGTATTTAAAATGAGTGTATCGTGTCCAACCCAACAGAGAGTCCTGCAAGCCGCCTGCCGAGTTTTTGCGGAAAAGGGCTATCGGGATGCCACCATTGCCGAAATCTGTGAACAGGCTCAGGCCAACATTGCCGCCGTCAACTATCACTTTCGCGACAAGGAGCGACTGTACGACGCCGTTTGGAACCACGCCTACGAATTGGCGAAGCAGGCATATCCCATCGACGGCTACCTGCCCGAAAAACCGACGCTTGAAGACTATATCTACAGCTATGCCCGCGCCATGCTTCATCGCATCTTCAGCGAAACCGAAGCCGGCACCTTTGCGCGATTGCTCTATCGCGAGATCGCCTCTCCCACCTTTGCACTCGATCATATCTCGAAGGAGGTCCTGGCCCCCATGAGCCTGTTCCTGAGCGAAGTCCTGCAATCCAAAAATCCCTCCATGAGCGAAGAGCAGCTGCGATTGTGTATGTTCAGCATCATCGGCATGTGCGCGTTCTACAACTACAGCCGACCCATGCGGGAACGCATCATGGGATGCAAAGCCATGAGCGACGAAGAGATCGAGAAAACGGCCCGCCATATCGCCGTATTTTCGATCGGCGGGGTGGAGGCTTTGACCCGGGAGCGCCGCAATGAGCATCGACATCTTTCCGTCGAAAATGCGAATTCCCACGACAAATAGGACTGCATCGTCATGAGTAAACTTCTTCACGGTAATGTGGGCGGACACCTCGCCCGGCTCACCCTGCCCAGCATCGGGGGGATATTTTCCCTGATGGTCTATAACCTGACCGACACGTGGTATCTCTCGAAACTGGGAACGGACGAGCTGGCCGCCATGGGGTTTACCTTTGCGGTGGTACTCGCCACGGGTTCGCTGGCCATCGGCTTTTCGACCGGTGCCGCATCAATCATCTCGCGCGCCATTGGCAACCGCGACCGTGCGCTAGCCCGCAGAACCGTCTCCGCCGGGCTGGTTTTGACGATTCCCGTCACCCTGCTGGTCAGCGGGCTCGGATACATCTTCATTGAACCGCTGTTCAAGGCCTTGGGCGCGGAAGGGCGGGTTCTCGAATTAGTCTGCGAATACATGGGGGTCTGGTTTTTGGGCGCGGCGGTTGCCATCATGCCGCCCGTGTGCGACGGATGCCTGCGGGCGAGCGGCGACATGATTCGTCCGCTGCTGGTTATGGCTACCTGCGCTGTTTTCAATGTTATTCTTGACCCGATCCTCATTTTTGGCTGGGGTCCGCTTCCGGCCATGGGCATGAAGGGAGCGGCCATTGCCACGATCTTTTCGCGCGCCTGCGGCATGATGGCGTCCCTGTTTTTCCTCCACTTCCATTCTGGGCTGATCGACTGGGGCCTCCCCCGGCTGCGTAAACTGATCGAATCATGGAAAAACATTCTTATCCTTGGTATTCCGGCGGCCGTTACCCAAGCGCTGAACCCGCTCGCCCAGGCATTCTCCACGCGGCTGGCCATGGATGCCGGCGGCAAGGAGGCGGTTGCCGCCATGACGACGGGAACGCGCATCGAAAGCATTATCTTTGTCATCGCTATTGCTTACGGCATCGCCATTGTTCCCTTCGTTGGACACAACTATGGCGCACAGGCGTATGATCGTGTACAGACAACGCACCGGCTGAGCATTCGTTTGGCCGTCGTTTATGCAGTCCTCTCCTGGCTGATTCTGCTGCCGCTGGCCCGCTATCTTTCCGGACGGTTCAGCTCCGATCCCGAGGTCCTGCATTTAAGCACCGTTTATCTGCTGATCGTTACGCTCGGACATGCGGGGTTCTATATCTCCAACTGGATGAGCCAAATGCTCAACGTGGTCGGAAAACCATTGCCAGTGCTGGCGATCAACCTTTGCCGCGTCTTTCTTTTCATCGTTCCGCTCTGCCTGATCGGCAACCTTTTGTTTGGTTTCTACGGATTGGTCTCCGGCATTGCGCTCGGCAACCTGCTTGCCGGTCTACTGGCGCACTTTGCCACACTCCATCAACTTCACGATTCCAGATGCAGAGCCTAGCCATTGGGTAAGCATTTGTTCTTCGGCGGAAACTCGGAGCACGTAACGTTAAATTCATTGCTCCGCTGTTTGTAGGGCTCGAATGGTCGAAGACCTTCGCGCCGATCAGGGTAGTGGCAGCGATATACGTTGTTTTACCTGCATTCGTTGGCCAAACCGCTGCGGCACGCGCTCTTTTGTATGAACAAGCGCGTATGTGCTGATACGGAATCGCTCTTCCCTTTGTAGATCTGATTTGAGACGCTCCCCGGAGAAATGGAGCTTTCATGAGCGAAAAAGTTATGAAGCAGGGCTATTCCTTCGGCACCTTTAAAGGCGTCTACACGCCAAGCATACTCACGATTTTCGGTGTGATCATGTATCTGCGCTTCGGCTGGGTGCTTGGCAACGTGGGCATTGCGCAAACCTTGATCATCGTAACTATCGCCACCTCGATCACCTTTTTTACGGGCCTCTCGATTTCCGCCATGGCCACGAATATGAAGGTGGGAACCGGCGGGGCCTACT
>CAYOBH010000090.1:0-10480 GCA_964402125.1 uncultured Verrucomicrobiota bacterium | reverse complement strand
CCCGCGCAGGAGTCCTGCAGATTGACCTGCTTACTCCGTATCAGCAGACAGAAGCCGAGACCATCTGCTGGTCGGTTGGGCTCAAAACGGAAAAATGCAGCGAAGGCGGAATGAATGTCTGCAACATCGACAATACGGACTACATCAAGGTCAAGGGCGTTGATTTTGGTTCCGGCGCAAAAAGTTTTTCGGCGCGGGTTGCGGCTGCGACTGCGGGCGGAAAGATTGAGCTTCGGCTGGATAATCCCAAAGGTACGTTAGTGGGAACCTGCGAAGTTCCGGCGACCGGCGGCGAGCAGAAGTGGGAAACCGTTTCCTGCACGGTCAGCGGTGCTGAAGGGACACACGATCTTTACCTGCGTTTTGTCGGCGGTTCAGACGAACTGTTCCGCTTTAACTGGTGGAAGTTTGGAAAATAATAGTGTCCAAGGGATGATTTATGTCCTTCTGCGTCTCGTGGGTTGTGTGGCGGCTTTACCGATTCCATTCCCCGTTGAAGAAAATCGTACACGGCTTGTGAGGCGCAGTTAGGGCTTTTTAATAGTTAAAATTTGGTGGCTCAGCGGTCGGTGTTTTATCGCTGATAACCACGTGGGATTTTTGGAGAGGTCCGAAAACGAGCGTGTGTTAAACTGAATTAAGTGAAACGAAGGAGTTAGACCATGGAAGCAAAAAAAGTACTGGTTGCAGCATCCGCCGTATGGTCGGTTGTGTTTGCTGTGAATTGTTATGCGGACAATCCGATCATCCAGAATTTTTACAGCGCCGACCCGGCGCCATTCGTGAAGGACGGCGTTTGCTATCTGTACACCAGCCACGACGAGGACGTGACGGAACGCAACTTTTTCACGATGAAGAACTGGCTCCTCTATACGTCCACCGACATGGCCAACTGGACCGACCACGGCATCGTCGCTACGCTGTACGATTTTGAATGGGCGAAGAATGGCTGGGGCGGCGGCTATGAAAACGGCGGGTGGGCGCCGCAGGCGATCGAGCGGAACGGCAAATGGTATCTCTATTGCCCGCTGCAGGGACGCGGCATCGGCGTGCTGGTGGCGGATAATCCTGCCGGGCCGTTCCATGATCCGATCGGAAAGCCGTTGGTCGGCGGCGACCACATCGATCCGAGCGTGTTTATCGACGACGATGGCCAGGCCTATCTCTACTGGGGCAATCCCAAGTGCTGGTACGCGAAGTTGAACAAGGACATGATCTCCATCGACACGACCATTGGCGACAAGGGCCTCGTGGCGCTCGACATGTCGATCGAAGAGTTTGGCAAGCGCACGGCGGAGGACGAGAAGCGGGCGACAACCTACGAGGAGGGGCCGTGGCTCTACAAACGCAACAACCTCTACTACCTCTTCTTTGCCGGCGGTCCGATTTCGGAGCATCTTGGCTATTCGACCAGCAAGAGTCCCATCGGCCCGTGGAAATATGGCAATGTCATCATGAAGCCGCAGAGCGCCTTCACGATTCATCCCGGCGTGGTTGACTTCAAGGGCAAGACCTACCTCTTCTACCACAATGCCGGACTGCCCGGCGGCGGTGGCTTCAAGCGCTCGGTGTGCGTGGACGAGCTGGTCTTCAACGCCGATGGTTCGGTCAAGGAGGTTGTCCCGACCAAGGAAGGCCCGAAGCAGGTTGGAACCCTCAACCCGTATGAAACGGTCCAGGCGGAAACCATGTTCAACAACGGCGGCGTCGAAACGGAAATCTGCTACGACGAAAACGGCGGCATGAATGTTTGCGACATCGACAACGGCGACTTCATCCAGCTCAAGGGCGTTGATTTTGGCTCCGGGGCCTCTTCGTTCGAAGCCCGCGTGGCGTCGTACAAGAGCGGCGGCAAGATCGAGCTTCGCCTGGGTTCGAAGGACGGCAAGCTGGTCGGGACGTGCCTGGTTCCCCACACCCAGGGCTGGCAAAAATGGAAGACCGTCTCCTGCACGGTTGAAGGTGCAACCGGCGTGAATGATCTGTTCCTCGTGTTTGTGGGCGACAACGGAATCGACCTGATGACCATGAACTGGTGGAAGTTTAAAAAATAAAAGAAATCAACGCGCCGCCTCGTGCGGCGCGAAGGAAGGGAGTGCCGGCAAATGTTTAAGAATCTTTTTTTCGGATTGCTGCTGAGTGCTTCCATGCTCAGCGCACAGACTGAGTCGATAAAATTGGGGGTTCTGGATTCCGGGGCCTCTGTTTCTTTTGTCAAGGGCGACAAGGGCGAGTGGGGCATCGACATCGATGGCGGTCCCGCCCCGCGCATCGCCCAGTCCCAGCCGGTGCGGCTGGAAATCCATGCGGCTGCGGAAATCCTCCCGCTTCATGCCGGATACCGTACCGTTGAAAAGACGGCGGAAGGAATCACGGCGTCCGCTCGGATTGACCATGGCGATGCGGCCTTTTGGGTAACGGATCGTTGGCAGGTGGGCGGTTCGATACTTTCCCTTCAGCGGGAGGTGAAGGTGACGGGTAGCGCGCCGGGCGGCTTCCAGTCGTCGATCGTGTTTTCGATCGATCTATCGGTGGGCTGGTTCGATATCGACTGCATGGCGCCGGGTGCGTTGTACGGCGATCCGTCGCATGACGGCGAGCGCTCGCCCGGCGGAACGCTGAACCATGCGGCGCGCCGCTTTCTCATGCGGGAGGACATTATCTCGGCCCCGTTGTTCGCGCTCTCCTTTCCCAACGGCACCTCGGTAGCGGTTCTCGATACCGCCCCGCAGGGCGACACGACCGTCGCCGAAAGCCGGTTGGCCGAAACGATCATGACCGATGCGCGCTTTAAGTTTGGTTCGCTTGGCGCGTGGCAGGAGGACGAAAAACCGGTCGAGTTTGGTTTCCAGTATCCCGGCGCCATGAACCAGTTTGGGCGCGGCCCGTCGGGACAAATCTGGTACCGCCGCTACCACCCCATCCAGGAGGATTCGGTTCACGCGTACACGGTGGGCTTCCGGTTCGGTCGCGATGAATCATTCCGCGACGTGACGCGCAACAGCTGGCGCTGGGCGTGGGATACGCTGAAGCCGAAGGTCGAACCCATCGATGTCGAGCAGATGCGCCGCGTGTTGACGGACCAGCTGGCTTCGCTGGCGAACACCATCGACGGTCGCACCGCCATGCCGTTCGTGGTGAATACCATCACCGACGAGCGCCAATGGAACTATACCATGGTCGCCATGGGCTTTGTCGGCAAAAACCTTGAGTGCGCCGACCAGCTGCTGCGCGAAAGCGAGCGCGATCCCTCCGAACGCGGGCAGCACATGCGGAAGACCGGCCTAGCTATCATCGACTCCATGGTTGAGGCGCTGTCGGACGTGCCCTTGATGGGAACCGGCTACGACTTGGCGACCGGCGGACCGTGGACGGGCGACCATCAGGAATGGGTGGCCCCGTGGCTGCGCAATGCGACCGAGGGCATGCGTGTGGTGATGCGGACCTACCGGCGTGAACGCGAACAGGGGCACCTGCATCAGGAATGGTTTGACTGGGTGAAAAACTATGTCGATTGGCTCCTGCCGCAGCAGCGGGCGGATGGTTCGTTCCCTCGCTGCTGGAAGCCGGGCAGCAGCGAGGTGGCGGAAGAGACCGGAACCACCAGCTATTGTCCGGTGCCGCTGCTGGTCATGATGACGGAAGAGACCGGCGATCCGAAATATCAGGCCGCAGCGATTCGTGCGGCGGAATATGTCTGGGCCAACTGGGGCAAGCGCGGGCTGTTCATCGGCGGCGCCAGCGACAACCCGAACATTACCGACAAGGAAGCCGGAATGCTGAGCCTCGAAGCCTACCTGAGTCTCTACGAGGCGACCGGATCCGCCAAATGGCTGGAACGAGCCCGCGCCGCTGCGGACTTTGCCGAGAGCTGGCTTTGGATCTGGGACGTTCCAATGCCGGTCGATGCGGACGACGCCGACCTGCACTGGAGCCGCGAGGTTCCGATTATCGGCGTGCAGGGCATCTCTGCGCTTCATGCGGGGAGCGTGGATGAATATCTGGACTGGTCTGCCTCCTCCTACGCAAAGCTATATCTGCTCACCGACGATCCGCATTACCTCGATGTCGCCCGCATCCTGCTGCACGCAACCAAGTCGATGGTTGCGCTTCCGGGCCGGCAGTATGATCTGAAGGCGATCGGTTTCCAGCAAGAGGGTTGGCGCATGGGGCCGGGCGGCTCGGGACGCGGCGTCGGCGGCCACCGTTTCTGGCTGCCGTGGATCACCTCGAACCATCTCTACAGCATCACCGGGCTGGAGGAGGTCGATCCCGCCTTGTTCGAACTGTTGTGCGCGAAGGATGAATCCAAAAAATAATGGTGCAAGGTGTTGCTGGATGATCGCTGCGGATGGGCACTAATTAGACGATGCTTTGTGTCTTGAGCGTAGCGAGTGTTTACAAAGGCCCGAGTCTTTGCGTTTATTTTTCGGTTTTCAGTTCTTTGATCTGGTCGCGCAGGGCGGAGGCGCGCTCGAATTCCAGTGCTTTGGCCGCTTCGAGCATTTCCTGTTCGAGCTGGCGGATCACTTCGTTCACGTCATAGTCTTCGCCGGACTCCGCAACGGCCAGTTCCACGGTCTCTTCTGCGGTTTTGTAGATGGTTTTCAGGCTGTCCTGAATCTGCTTCTTGATGGCCCGAGGCACAATGCCGTGCTCCTCGTTATAGGCCGCCTGCTTTTGTCGTCGATGATCGCACTTGTCGAGCATGCGCTGCATGGAGTCGGTAATCTTTTCCGCATACATAATGACCCGTCCGTCGATGTGACGCGCTGCGCGTCCGGCGGTCTGAATCAGCGAGGTTTCGGAGCGCAGGAAACCTTCCTTGTCGGCATCAAGAATCGCCACCAGCGAAACCTCCGGAAGATCGAGACCTTCGCGGAGCAGGTTAATGCCGATCAGACAGTCAAATTTACCACCGCGCAGCTCGCGCAGAATATCGACCCGCTCCAGCGCATCGATATCGGAATGCAGGTATTGCACCTTTAGGCCGGTCTTTTCGAGATATTCGGTCAAATCCTCTGCGGTGCGCTTGGTGAGCGTGGTCACCAGTGTGCGTTCGCCGCGCTCGGCCCGCGAGCGAATTTCCTCCATCAGATCGTCAATCTGATTCTTCAGCGGACGCAGCTCCACGGGCGGATCGACGATGCCGGTGGGACGAATAATCTGCTCCACTGGTGTTCCGCCGTGCTCCAGCTCGTACGCCGCCGGCGTGGCCGATAGAAAGATCATCTCGTGCGTAATCTGCATAAACTCATCAAAATTCATCGGGCGATTGTCGAGCGCCGACGGCAGACGGAAGCCGTGTTCCACCAGCGTACGCTTGCGCGCTTGGTCGCCGTTATACATGCCTCGGATTTGCGGCAGGGTGACGTGCGATTCGTCGATAATCGTCAGGAAGGTGCCGGGAAAATAGTCGAGCAGGCATTCCGGTCGTTCGCCCGCAGAGCGACCGGCCAAGTGGCGTGAATAGTTTTCGATGCCGCCGCAGAAGCCGATCTCCTTGAGCATTTCCAGATCATACTCCGTCCGCATCTTAATCCGCTGCGCTTCAATCAGCCGATTCTCCCGCTCAAACTGAGCTATCTGCTCTTCCATCTCCTCACGAATCGCTACGAGCGCGGCATCGATTTTGGTTTGCGGCATCACAAAGTGCTTAGCGGGCGAAACCATAATATGGTCGAACGTCTCGAGCGTGTCCGCCGTCAGCGGATCAATCCGCTTGATCGATTCAATTTCGTCGCCCCAAAATTCCAGTCGAATCGCATACTCCTTGGCGTAGGAGGGGAAAATGTCGAGCGTATCGCCGCGCACGCGGAAGCGACCGGGGCCGGGTTCATAGTCGTTGCGTTCATACTGAATGTCCACCAGCTTGCGCAGAATGGCATCGCGCTTAACCGATTCGCCCACATTCGCGCTGACCACCATCTCCTTATAATCTTCCGGCGAACCCAAACCGTAAATGCACGAAACCGACGCCACAATAATCACATCTTCGCGGCTCAGCAGCGCATCCGTCGCCGCCAGCCGCAGTCGCTCAATCTCTTCGTTGATCGATGAGTCCTTCTCAATAAAAGTATCGGTCTGCGGAATATATGCCTCCGGCTGATAATAATCATAATACGAGACAAAATATTCCACCGCGTTGTTCGGGAAAAACGCCTTCAGCTCAGCATACAGCTGCGCCGCCAGCGTCTTGTTGTGCGAAAGCACCAGCGTCGGACGTCCGTGCCGTGCAATTGTATTGGCAATCGTGAACGTCTTGCCCGATCCCGTAACCCCTTCCAATGTCTGAAACTTGCGCCCCTGCGCCAGCCCTTCGCATAGCAGTTCAATCGCCTCCGGCTGGTCGCCTGTCGGCTCAAAATCGGCAGTAAGTTGGAAAGTCCTATTCATCAGACGCAACCCTACACAGAAAGGGTTTTTCGTGAAGCAGAAATTTGGAAATGATTTCCTTTGCGGGCTTGGCGGCTTCGCGCGAGTTTATTTCACCACGAAGGCACCAAGAGCACGAAGTTGATAGCGCTGCTCCTACGAGTTAACTTTTTTTTGAAGGGATAACGGGATGATCTGGATTGAGGAGGGGCCGGGGAGGAGGTGGTTGAACAAAATAATTTGAAGCCTGCTCTGCTGTGAACAGATTGGAACCGCCGATTAACGCTGATGGACAATGATTTCGTAGTGGTAAGTGAAGTTAATTACTTTGTGTTTATAGCAAAGTTAATTCATCAATGTAATTGGTGGTGTTTCTCGTAATTACCACTGTTTTCACCGTTGATGAATTCGTCTCATCGAAGATGGCTTTGATTCCAGATTTTTCCCGCAACCTTTTAAACCCCTCTCCAATTTCAGCAGGAGCTTCAGTTCCATGCTGTTTAGGAGGATCTATCATGAAGTTGGATGATATTTTCTTCACGAAGCCCTCTGGCTCAAGGATAAGTTTATCCCCAGTATCAATGTCGTTAGGTATCGAAATTCCATCAGGCCTGATGACAAACCAAGAACTATCACCCCATTTCATGGGTAGTTTATGGAAAAGTGGGTCATTGGGCGAACGGAACTCTCCATCATTGCGTTTAAGTATTACGTATAAGTTTTCTGTTTTACCACAATATGTCCAATCAATGGTATGGGGCCCATTAACGATGTACTTATCGATGTCATTCATAACCGAAATTGTTGTTATCCTTGGGCGAAGAGTACAACCAGAAATAATAACGACTAGCACTATTGCTACTGTAAAACGGAGCTTCATCTTCATCTTTCTCGACCGTTTGATTTGCTTTCGTAATAGTTTGCGGTGTCCCAAAGTTCGATTTCTGCCTGATGAAGAATCTCAACTCTGAGCATTAGAGTTTGCTTCGGATATCATGAAACACATCATGCGCGGGTCTGGAAGCTGCTTCCCCAGAATGAATTAAAGCAACTCTCTGTTCAATTTCCTCTTGAGAAACACTCTTCAAAGCCTCTCCACTCAGGCTGGAAATTAGATCATGGGCAAGTGCCGCTCGATCCATATCTGAGAGACTTAATGCCTCGGCGTAAATTGTTTGTGCTGAGTTCATGGTTCGAATTTTAGGTATATTCATATAGATGTCAATCTGAGTTTTATTTCACCACGAAGGCGCCAAGAGCACGAAGGTTGAGAACGCTGATCCTGCGAGGAAACTATTTTCTCCTTGGTGCAGAGACAACTTGCTTCTGGCCTTATTTCGCCCTGATTTGAAGGGCGTTTTCTGTGAAATGCGCTTTTTTGACCTTTTTTAATTTTCACCACTTGACTCGCAAATGGGAATGGGTACTATGTGCGCTCCTTTCGAGGAAAAGGGCGGTTAGCTCAGTTGGCTAGAGCATCTGGTTTACACCCAGAGGGTCGGGGGTTCGAATCCCTCACCGCCCACCAATTTAAAGGCCGAAACCGTTGGTTTCGGCCTTTTTTCATACTCGCCGCCGATTTTTTGCTGCAGGAGCAGGTTCTTCGCCTAGGTCGGGCAGCGATTGTGAGCCTCCGGTCCGCGCGGCTAACTATGCACTCGGTTTTTCCGCAGCAGGGGTCTGCGGTTTGGCCGAATCGAGGATGACCTTGCCGAAATCCATAAAATCGGAGCGTTTCATTAGGTCATAGTCCGTCATGCCCATGCTGCTCATCATTTGATAACTTTCCGGTTCCAACAGGCTTAACGTAATTCTGCCGTTAAAGCATTTTCCGGGAACCCCGGAAACCTCGGTAAGCTTGGAGAGGTGACCGTCAATCAGTTGTTTATCATTTTCCGGGCCGACAGGTCTTTTCATGTTTCCCCTCACACCAAAGAGGCCTCGGATTCGTTCCTTCAATGCCGCCTTGTTTTTGGTCAGATAATCCTGCATCTCTTTGGAGACCGCGTTGGACCTGATGGAACCGCCGACCACAATGTGGTCATACTTGTTGGGATCAGGATTTTCGCGCACATCAAATACATCGGCAATGCCGCCCATGCCTTCAGAGAGCCACACGCCCGCGTCACGGCTTGAGCCGCACCATGTGCTGTAGATCACCGCCCATTTTTTATCCGATTTCTTCGGATAATATTCGAGTGCTTTACTTTTCTCTGCGATGGCCATAACGCCCAGTCCTACAATTCCGGCTTTGATGCAACTTCGTCTTTTCATGATTCTCATCTCCCTTGTTTAAACCCTCAGTCCAGATGATATTTGTAAAACAAAAGGTCGCGTTGAATCAACCCGACAGATCAAAAAACAAACTTTTCTGATGCAGTTTTTGCTCTTCCGCCAAATCGGCGGGTAAAAAAGTCCAGCGTGTAGGTCCGATGTTTACTTTTGAAAATCAGGAATACGCTTCGTGTGAGAAGTCTATTGACAAATGAGCGAGTCGCTTTAGCATGACGACGAGAGAAAAAGTTAACCGCGCGGAGGCACCTATGGCTACTACTAAAGGAATTTTGCTGGAATCGGGCACCGATGAACTTGAGGTTCTTGAGTTTATCCTGCGGGGAAATGTTTTCGGGGTGAATGTTCTGAAAATACAATCCATCGAACAGTTTGATGAGTCAAAGTTGACTAAACTTCCATCGGGTACGCCCGCTAATCCCGGAGTGTTTTTCTTCAGAAACAATACCATTCCCTTAATTGATCTAAGCGAAGAGCTGGGCCTGCAGGCTGGACCTGTCAAAAAAACCGATTCTGATTCAGCGCAGGAGAAAAGAAATGCGGTTGTGCTGGTGACGCAGTTTAACAGTATGATGATTGCCTTTTTGGTCGATTCAGCCAGCCGCATTCACCGGGTTCGCTGGGGAGAAATCAGCCCGATGGCCGATATTTTTGATCAGGGCGGGGGGTGCGCTTTTACTGGATCGGTGAACATTGAGGATCATGAGACCCTTATTGTAGACATGGAAAGTATTTCTGAAAAATATTTTCCGGCTCAGGGACTGCTGGACCTCGTCCATGAAGAATTTGTGCATTCATCACAGCATGAGCGGCCGGATATTAAGATCATGCTGGTAGAAGATTCAAAGATTGTGCGGAGGGTCATATGCGACGTGCTTGCCAAAGGGAATTATACCAACGTAAAAACGTTCGATAACGGCAAACTCGCCTACGATGCGTTGGTGGAAATCATCGAAACTGCCACGGCCTCGGGCGATCCGATTTCGAAGTTTGTCGATATCGTCATTACGGATATCGAAATGCCGCAGATGGATGGTCTGACCTTGTGCCACCATATTAAGTTTCGCCACAAGCTGACTGACTTACCTGTTGTGCTCTACTCGTCTCTGCGCCGTGATCAGATGCTCAATAAATGCAAAGACGTGAAGGCCGATGCCTATATCCCGAAGCCGGACTGCGTCCGCTTGGTCAAGATGGTCGATAGCATCTGTCTCGACAAAAAGCTCACGGGAATGCCTTACAGTGTGGAGTGATTCCGGGAAAAGGGTCGGCGCCTACGTCTGAAAAATAATTTTGCCACGAAGACACCAAGAGCACGAAGTTTGGTGCGGCGGAGCACCGAAATCGCTTTGTACTCGAACGTGCCGACAAGCTATGGCTTCCGCATGTGATGCCTGGTGGAATGCTCGATCGGCTTATCCGGTCCATGCCGATGCAGGAAAAGATAATATAAACGGTCCTTTTAAAAATGAGCGAGCGACGTTTTTTCTGAAAGAGAATGTTGATCTGAGCGCACATTCCTAGTACAACAGCCGGCCTTTAGAAGCGGGAGTAATTCAGTGGTAGAATGTCAGCTTCCCAAGCTGAACGTCGCGAGTTCGAGTCTCGTCTCCCGCTCCAGTTTTCACGACATAAAGCCCTGTTAATCAGGGCTTTATTTGTTTTCAGGAGCGGTTTCGCCTTCTTGCGTTTCGGTTGATTATACCAATTAACCTGAATAGAATTGTAACCACGAAATACACCAAATACACGAACGTGGGTAATGCAGTAATTCTCTTTTCGTGTGGTTCGGTGCGTCAGGATAAGTCGGAAT
>CAYOBH010000089.1:0-10660 GCA_964402125.1 uncultured Verrucomicrobiota bacterium | reverse complement strand
TGATGCAGCAGCTTTTCCCGAATCCGAAAGGAGAGAATTAGAGATGGATGTTTCCACAACTGGAACCTATTATGAAAAACATGATTCTAAACATTGAAAAGCAAAAACTATTTCCGCACGGCGCAGAATGGGTTCGAGCGGATTTTCATCTGCACACCAGAGCGGATGGAGAGTTTAAATACGGTGGTGACGATAATTTCTACAACAGTGCTTACGTTGACGCGCTGGAGAAAGAAAATATTCGCTTGGGCATCATCACAAACCACAACAAATTCGATTTCAACGAGTTTAAAGCTCTCCGCGCCACCGCTCGAAAGAAAAAAATCGGGCTCCTGCCGGGTGTGGAGCTTTCCGTTAATGACGGGTCGAATGGGATTCACACGCTCGTGGTGTTTTCCGATGCCTGGCTGGAAAATGGTCAAGACCATATCAATCCATTCCTCACGGTGGCCTTCGAAGGGAAAACCCCATCCCAATATGAGCAGGAGAATGGCCGTTCATCCATGAGCTTGCTAGATACAATAAAGAAGCTCGAAGGCTACCATAGAGACTTTTTCCTCGTCTTTGCCCATGTGGAGCAGCCCAGCGGTCTATGGACCGAACTTGATGGAGGGCGCATTACCGACCTTGGGGAAAATGAGTTCTTCCGCCAGAGAACGCTTGGTTTTCAGAAAGTCCGCACTCACGACGGCGCAGGAAAAGGCAATCCCTGCCGCGTGCTTGTGCAGCAGTGGCTGAAAAGCTGGTATCCTGCCGAGGTGGAGGGAAGTGATCCAAAAACCATCGAAGAGATCGGAAGGGGTAAGTCCAACTTTCTCAAGCTTGGCGAGCTATCGTTTGAGGCAGTCAAATTTGCGCTATTCGACCACGCCCACCGAGTTTGCTCGGAAATGTCCGAACCGCGGCAGGCGGCTTTATTGCGCCAGGTGTATTTCAATGGCGGTGCGTTGGACGGGATTGCCGTTCCGTTTTCACCCTCGCTGAACTGCTTAATTGGGCCTCGTGGAAATGGCAAGTCAGCCGTGATCGAGTGCCTGCGTCACGCATTGGGCTTCCGAGAGGTGTCGGATGAGCGATATAAATCTGGGCTGGTGGAACGAATGCTCTCTCCCGCTGGCAAGGTCGTGGTGGAAGCGGTGGATGAGTTCGGTCGCGAAGTCCGGATTGAGCGCGAACGGACCGGACAGCCTTCTGTATATTTGGATGGGGTCTATCGTGACATCTCTCCCGGCTCGATCCTGAAGGACATTCTCTATTTTGGTCAGAAAGACCTTTCGACCCGCTCGGAATCGTTTGACGAGAGCTTTCTCGACAAGTTGCTGGCGGATCGTCTCGACCCGAAGCTGCAGGAAGAGGCGGCGCTCGTTGAAGGCGTTCGCCAAGCGGCCCGGCAATTGAAAGAGACGCTGGATGCCACTGAAAAGATTGCCGCGTTGCAAAAGGAAAAGAACGAACTGGACGCACAGCTTCAGGTGTTCACGGATAAAGGTGTGGATAAGAAACTGGCCGACATGACCCTTTTTGATGGAGATCGGCAGGCGATTGTATCGTGGCAACAGACGCTGAAGGAGCTGGGCACGAATCTCAAGGAGACGTCCGATTGGGACGATGCGGATGCGGCCTTCCCCGTGCTGAAATCCAAACGAACCGAACCCATCGCCACCGACCTCATCGCCGCCAAGGCAAAATCCGATCAGGCCAAGGCGGGCGCTCAATCGGCACTTCAGACATTGCGGGAAGCGTTCACCTCTGTGGGGGAGGCTCTTCAGAAACTGGCATCGGTGCAAGAAGAGATGAAGCAGGAGGTGGCACAGCTTCAAAAGACCCTGAACGAACCTCAGCTTGATCTGGAGCTGTTCCGAAGGAAAAAAGCCCGTCTCGATCAATTGGCAAAGCTGCTGGCGGCTGGCGCACAACGCGCCAAATCCGAGCAAGCCGCGCGTGACCTGCTCGGAGCAGCGGTCAACAAACTGCACGATTTCTGGCGGGAGCGGTTCACGGAACGTGAAGTCGAGGTGCGGCGTCTCGAAGCAGAGTTGCCACCGGAAATTCGTCTTCAGACTGCATTCAAAGGCAAACGCCGGGCCTTCGGTGAGTTCCTTCGCTCCAAGTTTCGGGGCAGCGGTTTGCAAGGAGCATCCTATGAAACGATGGAAAACGCGTTCACGGACGGGCGGGAGCTATATCAATGCCGTGCCGATCTGGAGAAGCATTTAAGCGAAAACGCTGCGGTGAAGGTGCGCTCCACTCTGCTGGAGCATTTGTCCGATTTCTTGAGCTTCCGGACTCCGGATGAAACGGTCATCTTTTTTCACCAGAAGCCGCTGGGGGAATATTCCCTCGGCCAGCGTGCCACGGTGATCCTGCATATACTGATGCACTTGCAGCGGCATCCGGTCATCCTCATCGACCAGCCGGAAGACGATCTGGACAACGAAACGCTCTACAGTCACTTCATCCTCCAACTGCTGGAGCGGAAGGAACAAACGCAGTTTGTTTTTGCCACCCACAACCCGAATATTCCGGTGCTCGGTGATGCAGAGCAAACCATCGTCTGCCGGAAGGACGGGGAAACATTTTCCTTCGACCACGGCAGCATTGACGATAAAGACATTCAGCAGCGCATCGTCACCGTGATGGAAGGCGGTGAGGATGCATTCCGGCGAAGAAAGGAAATTTATCAATTATGGAAGAGTTCGAACTGAGAAACCAGATACTCTTGGGCGAAGACAGCACTAGGCAATTCAAGCGTGAGCCTTCGGCTGACGCCAAGATGGCGGGAGAGATCGTCGCTTTCGCTAACAGCGGCGGAGGTCGCATTTTCGTCGGTGTTGAAAAAGACGGTACCATCACCGGACTGCGCGGAGAAGAGGCCGAAAAGGTTGGGGAAGACATGGCGAAAGTGGCTTGGGACAGTGTTCGCCCCCCTTTTTCCATCCTGTCCAAATCCATTCCAACGGGCGACGGAATCGTCGTCGTCATCGAAATACCAGACGGAGCATCCAAACCCTATTGCGATAACAAGGGCGTTTATTGGGTGAAGAATGGGCCGGACAAACGCCGGGTTCAGAGTCCAGAAGAGCTGGCGAGATTATTCCAGTCGGGAGAGAAGCTCTACGCGGAAAGCCAGGTGGTGGCAGCCTCGACCTTGGAGGACTTCGACCATGACCGTTTCGAGCGCTTCTACGAAACGAAGTACTCCGAAACCCCACCGAGCCGAAGTAAGGAAGGCGAAGCCTACCAGAGAACCCTGGAGAACCTAGAATTGGTTGATTCCGGCCGCGTCACCGTGGCCGGGTTATTGCTTTTCGGGAATCGCAAACGCCTACCTGTTCTTTTGCCGGAAATGAAGATTGATGCGGAGTGGTTCAAGGGCACCGAACGCGCCTCAACCGAATGGCATGATCGGAGAAAGATCGAAGGCACTCTTACAGAACAATTCGACGAGGGAATGGGGTTTTTCAAGCGTTGGAATTCTCGCATCCAAGGAGAGGAGTCCTTCAATCAGGCGGGAAGCCTTGAGGTACCTGAAACGGTTTTCGAGGAGCTGCTGGTCAATGCGCTGATTCACCGCGATTACTTCATCAAGGACTCCATCAAGCTGTTCATTTTCGATGATCGAATTGAAATCCGCAGTCCGGGAAAATTACCGAACAGCCTCACTGTTGATCAAATTCGCAGGGGTGTTCGGCGCAGTCGTAATGTTTTGCTGGCCTCGTTCGCCCCCGACCTTCTCAATTTCCGAGGTATCGGCAGTGGTATTGTCCGAGCACTCAAAATCTGGCCAGCAATCTCGTGGGTCAATGACACGGAAAGCGAAGAGGTGGTGGTGACTATCGAGCTGACTTCGGCTTAGTCCACAACGAATTCAGCAAAATGACCGAACAAACCCAAAAGTTTGAAGCGCTCAAGGTGCACAAGAGAGGGCTGATGCAGCAGCTTTTCCCGAATCCGGAGGAACTGGCCCCATGAACGACCTAATCCTTTACACGACTGACGACGGACGGAGCCAAGTCAGGCTACGGGCGAAAGACCAAACCGTCTGGCTGACGCAGCGGGAGATGAGCCAGCTTTTTAATGTAAGCACAGACAACGTGGGGCTGCACCTCAAGAACATTTTTGAAGATGGGGAACTGAGCCGGGAGGCAACTACCGAGGAATCCTCGGTAGTTCAAATCGAGGGAGGGCGGGAAGTGCAACGCCGATTGCCTCTCTTCGCTCGACGAGCTGATTGCCGCCGAAACGCAAAAGCTCGAAGCGCTCAAGGTGCACAAGAAAGGGCTGATGCAGCAGCTTTTCCCGAATCCGGAGGAAACAACATGAATCTCACGCCCGCTTCGCTCAAGACGCCAAGACGCCAAGATAAAAAAACAGTTCCTTCTCTCCTTTGCGTCTCTGCGTCTTTGCGTGAGATTTCCCCATTGAAAGTGAATCTATTATGACCGAACAAAACCAAAAACAACTGGGCAAGACCCTTTGGAATATTGCCGACCAACTGCGCGGCGCGATGAATGCGGACGATTTCCGCGACTACATGCTTTCCTTCCTCTTCCTGCGCTATCTTTCGGACAACTATGAGACGGCGGCGAAGAGAGAGCTGGGACGAGATTATCCAGAGTGGCAGGAGTTTCCAGCTCCCGATTCGAAACCTGGGAGCAGGATGCTCCCGCCGCTGTGTTTGTGGTATGCGAACAACCCGGACGAGATCATCGAATTTGAAAAGCAGATGCGCCGCAAGGTGCATTATGTCATCCAGCCGGACCACCTTTGGACCAGCATCGCCAATCTGGCCCGCACCCAGGACGGCGAGCTGCTCAACACCCTTCAGGACGGCTTCAAGTACATCGAGAACGAGTCGTTCGAGAGCACCTTCCAGGGGCTTTTTTCCGAGATCAACCTCGTCTCCGACAAGCTCGGAAAAACTTATACCGACCGCAACGCCAAGCTTTGCACCATCATCCAGAAGATTGCCGAAGGGCTGGCGGAATTTTCTACCGACATCGATGCGCTGGGCGATGCCTACGAATATTTGATCGGCCAGTTTGCTGCCGGTTCCGGCAAGAAGGCGGGCGAGTTCTACACGCCACAGCAGATTTCCGATATTCTCTCCGCCATCGTCACCCTCGACAGCCAGGAGCCCGCCACCGGCAGTAAAGAGCGGTTGGCGAGCGTGCTCGACTTTGCCTGCGGTTCCGGCTCGCTGCTGCTGAACGTCCGCAAGCGGATGGGCTCGCACGGCATCGGCAAAATCTTCGGACAGGAAAAGAACATTACGACCTACAACCTAGCGCGCATGAACATGCTGCTGCACGGGGTGAAGGATACGGAATTCGAAATCTACCACGGCGACACGCTCACCAACGACTGGGAGATCCTGCGCGAGCAGAACCCCGCCAAGAAACCCGCGTTCGATGCCGTCGTCGCCAATCCGCCCTTCAGCTACCGCTGGGAGCCCACCGACGCGCTGGCCGACGACGTGCGCTTCAAGAACCACGGCCTCGCCCCGAAGTCCGCCGCCGACTTTGCCTTCCTACTGCACGGCTTCCACTTCCTGAAAGACGAAGGCGTCATGGCGATCATCCTGCCGCACGGCGTACTCTTCCGGGGCGGCGCCGAGGAGCGCATCCGCACCAAGCTGCTGAAGGACGGCCACATCGACACCGTCATCGGCCTGCCCGCCAACCTGTTCTACTCCACCGGCATCCCCGTCTGCATCCTCGTGCTGAAAAAATGCAAGAAGCCCGACGACGTCCTCTTCATCAACGCCGCCGAGCACTTTGTAAAGGGCAAGCGCCAGAACCAGCTCACGGACGGGCACATCGGGAAGATCATCGAAGCCTACCAGTTCCGAAAGGAAGAGGAGCGGTATTCCCGGCGCGTGCCGATGGAGGAGATCGAAAAGAACGATTTCAACCTCAACATTTCCCGATACATCAGCACCGCGGTTGCCGAGGAAGAAATCGATTTGGAAGCAACCCACGGCGAGCTGGTCGAGATCGAGAAGGCGATCCGGGAGGCAACGATCCGGCACAACAAGTTTCTGGAAGAGCTGGGCCTGCCGCCGCTGCCCTAACGATGGGCTTGCCCTACCCCGTACCGCCGCCATCTTGGCGGCCCTACCCCGCGAGCACAATCAGCGCGACGCCGGCCAGGATACCGAGGAGCACCCAAGCCTTCTTGCGCTTGTTGACCTCCTTGAACAGGAACGCGCCGGCCAAAAAGGAAATCACAACGCTGCACCGTCGCAGGATGGAGAGGATCACGATCAGGGCTTCCGGGTTGGAGACCGCCACGAAATAGACGTAGTCTGAGATGTAGATGAGAAGGCCGATCATCGGAATGCTCCAGCGCCAGACAAACGGCGTACTGCGTTTCCGCTGCGGCCACCAAAGCGCAAAAAAATAGATCGTGAAGAGCACGCCGAGATAGAGCGTATACCAAATCTGCACTTGGACGGGTGAATACCCCTGCCCCTGGATAAGCCATTTGTCAAAGAGCGTGCTGCACGTCCCGATCAGCGTGGCGAGGAAAATGTAGAGGATCCATTTGCTGCGATAGAAATGGATGCCCTCTTCCCGACCGATGACGGAAAAGGCGAAGTAGCCCGCAAAGATCAGCGCCATGCCCGCCCATTGCAGCGGACTGGGCGATTCGTGGAACAAGACAATGGCACCGACCAGCGTCCAGACCGGCCCCGATGCCCGAATCGGCGAAACGATGGATATCGGCAGATGCTTCATCGCAAAATAGGCAAAGATCCACGACGTGCTGACCGAGAACGACTTCAGCAGCATCAAGCGATGCCCCGCCGCCGTAATCGGCTCGACGAAGAGATGGAGGGATGCCATGGCATCGGGACGGACGGCCGATCCGATCAACAGCGGCAACGCGATCGCGACGCTGGCCAGATTGGAAAAAAACAGCACGGGGAGCACGGCATTATCCCGCACAGCGTGCTTCTTGCAGACATCGTAGATGCCCAGAAAAACCATCGAAACCAACCCTAGCCAAATCCACATAAAAAACTCCTGCGCCCCGTGTTTTGGAGAAGATAAAAACAGGCAGAATGATGTTGGGGCAGAATAATGCTCTATTCTGCATAGGTGACCTTAAATCATTCTGCCACCCAATTATTCTGCCGAAAAATCGCCTCCTAATTCGGGACTGAGCGGCGGACAATAGCGACTTGCGTTTACGATGCAAATCAAATACCGTCCGCTCCCTTTCAAGGAAAATTAGGGGCAAAAAAATGATGAAAACAGGATTTATTGGATGGCGCGGCATGGTCGGCTCTGTACTGATGGAACGCATGTGCGCAGAAAACGACTTTGCATATATTGACCCAACGTTCTTCACCACCTCTCAGCCGGGGCAGCCCGCTCCGGATGTTGGACAAGGTGCCTCCACGCTGCTCGACGCCTTTGACCTCGATGCACTGATGGAGATGGATACGATCATTACCTGCCAAGGCGGAAGCTACACCGAAAAAATTCATCCCGAGCTGCGTGCAAAAGGATGGAACGGCTATTGGATCGACGCCGCTTCCACGCTGCGTATGGCGGAACAGGCGACCATTATACTCGATCCGGTGAACCGTCCGGTGATCGAACAGGCGCTGGCCGAAGGTAAGAAAGATTTTATCGGCGGAAACTGCACCGTCAGCCTGATGCTCATGGCCATTGGAGGGCTTTTTAAAGCCGGTCTGGTGGAGTGGGTTTCCACGATGACCTATCAAGCCGCCTCCGGTGCCGGCGCACAGAATATGCGCGAGCTCCTCAACCAAATGGGTTCGCTCAACCGTTGCGTTTCCGACGAGCTGGCAACGCCCTCCTCCGCCATTCTGGAGATCGACCGCAAGGTAACGAGCCAATTCAGTGCAGAAGGTTTCCCGACCGAACAATTTGGTGCTCCGCTCGCCGGTTCGCTGATTCCGTGGATCGACAAGGCCGTCGATGCCGGCCAGACCAAGGAAGAGTGGAAGGGTTATGCTGAAACGAACAAGATTCTCCAGAACGATCCGGCCATTCCGATCGACGGACTCTGCGTACGTATAGGCGCTATGCGCTGCCATAGCCAAGGGCTGACGATCAAACTCAAGAAGGACATTTCCGTTGAAGAGATCATGGATATCCTGCGCAACGATAACGACTGGGTCGACGTGGTGGACAACAACAAGGCAGAGACGCTCAAGCGTCTTACGCCCGCTGCGGTTTCCGGGACGCTGACGGTACCGGTCGGCCGCATTCACAAGATGAAGATGGGCCCAGAATATGTCGCCGCCTTCACCGTCGGCGATCAGCTCCTCTGGGGTGCCGCCGAGCCGCTCCGTCGGATGCTCCGCATTCTGCTGGAAAGATAAGCGAAAAGCTCAGCGCACAAAAAAAAGGCGGACCTTACGTCCGCCTTTTTTTTTGTGCGAATTCGCCAACTATCATTCACCATATCCCTGCATATCCTGCTTCTCGAACTCCGCAATTTCCTTATCGAGTTCCTCGAAGGCCTTCGAGGCACGGAAGCGCGCATAGAGATGATCTGCACTATTATTTTTGATCACCCGATCAATGATTTCCGGATTCTGAACCATGAGGACATAGGCATTGAACAGCCCGTCCTCTTCATCGTGGCGTTGATCAATCGGAACCGAACCCACCAGCGTTTCAGCGGTAATCTGTTTGGTGGCACTGCTGAACAGCTGGTTGATTTCCGAATTTTCGGGTTCTCCGATTTCTTCCATAAACGATTTTTGAAGGTCTTCGATCTTCGTCTGTATCGAACGGGCCAGCTCGGCACGGGCACTGACTCGCGCACGCGCGTAAGCCATATCCTGCAGGCGGGATTCTCCGATGCCCACCGCAGCAAGACTTCCTTCTGCATTCAGCTCGGATACCCGCTTCTGCATAGCATCAAAAATGGTGTTATCAGAATCCGCCGGCGGCTGTGACCTACAACCCACCAGACCCATACATACAACAAGGGAGAACACTCCCAAAATACTACGCTTCATCTCGACCTCCTGTTTAGGTTTAGCACGACCGCGAAACACTTCCCGTCCGTCTCAAACAATGGAGTTGCATTATCCAAGGAACTCGAAGGGTCCGCAATGTTTATTTAAGACAACTCTCACAGAAATGTACTCAAAAGAAGTTACCCAAAAACATCCCATGCATTTTATCTGCACACGGCCTCTTGACACATGCACGGGTTAACGATTGACTGACAGCCCTTTAAAACAATGCGTCCAAGGCGATGATCAGGAGAAAAGAAGATGAATGTTTCAGCATGGCTCAAAGAACAGATGATCGCCGCAGAAGCCTATGACGCGGACAAACTCCTGAATGACTTTCTGCGCGAAATGGAACGAGGACTCAACGGAGAGCCCAGTTCGCTGGCGATGATTCCCGCATACGTCAACAGCCGAGGAACGGTCCCACACCAAAAAGCGACCGCCGTCATTGACGCCGGAGGAACCAACCTGCGGATCTGCCTTGCTCAATTCAAAGAAGCAGGGAAAATAGAATTGTCTCACTTCTGCAAACAGCCGATGCCGGGGCGCGAACGCGAAGCCACTGCGTCAGAGTTTTTTGCAGTACTGACCGATGCACTCGAACCGCTGAAAGATCAATTTGAACAGATTGGGTTCTGCTTCTCTTATCCCGCAGAGATTACACCAAACTTAGACGGACGGCTGATCCACTGGACCAAAGAAATCAAGATACCGCAACTCGTAGGTCAGTGTGTCGGAGCGGGTCTGATTCAGGCGCTGGAGGCACGCGGGATTCATGATAAAAAGGTGGTCGTACTGAACGATACGGTGGCGGCGCTGCTTGCCGGGATGGCGCAGGGGCAGACCTTTTCCGCCTCCTCCTACATTGGATTTATTCTGGGCACCGGAACCAATACGGCCTATGTGGAGCAGAACCATAACATTGGAAAAATCAAAGGCTATCTAAGCAGCGGCGCTCAGGTCATTAATGTTGAATCCGGAGGATTTTCCGCATTTGAACGTGGTCCCATCGATCGGCAACTCGATGAGCAGAGCGAAAACCCCGGCGGCCACCTTTTTGAGAAAACCATTTCCGGGGTCTATATGGGCGATCTTGCGCTGGCCCTGCTCAAAGCACTGGTCGCGGAGGGTTGTTTTTCAACCTCCGGCGGAGCGGGCATCCGTGCGCTGCCGGAACTTTCCACGATCCATATCGACAACCTGACGGCAAACAACGGACGCGACATCGGCCCGCTGGGTAATGAATGTTTCACCCAAGACGATCACAAGATGATTCGGACCGTATTCCGCGCCGTTGTTGATCGAGCGGCGCTGCTGACCGCCGTCAACATACTCGCCGCCGTCAAAAGCGGAGCGGGACACGAACCAGCGCATCCCGTCTGCATCAACATTGACGGATCGACCTACTACAAAACCTCGGGGCTGGCCGATCGTGTACAGAGCTACCTAAGCGAGATGCTGAAACCACGCAATCTGCATATCCGCTGCATACAGGTTGAGGATGCACCCATTGTCGGTGCCGCCATTGCCGGGCTGACCGCGTTTAGAGCATTTAACGTTTGAAATGCCGCCTCAAAATTGTAGGGCGGGAATGGTTGAAAACCTTCCCGCCGTGGCTGGAAGGGCGGTGCCCATTCCAGCCCTACAAAAACGTGA